>DASULA010000094.1:0-6243 GCA_036278435.1 Mycobacteriales bacterium
CGGCGCAAGACCAGACCTGCTCCACCCTCGACGCAGGGCAAGACCTGCTCCACATCCGGCGCAGCGCAAGACCTGCTCCACCCTCGACGCGGGACGAGACCTGCTCCACACCCGGCGCAGCGCAAGACCTGCTTCACATCCGGCGCAGGTCAAAGGAACGGGCAGGGTAATCGGCGGGCACTGCGGCGGCGTGTGCCGGCCACCCCGCCCGACGCACGGCTGCGGCACCAGGACACCGCACCGCCGAAAATCCCAATACATCCTCAAAGTCGGTAATCATATAATTTGCTTTTCATCCTGGGAACGATGGCTGATGCTGGGGAGGTCAATGCTGGTCAGGCGTGCGGGATGCGGTACGTACGCCCTTTCCCGCACCGAGCCCGGCAGCGCCGGCCTGGCATGCGGAGGATCCCCATGCACGTACTCGTCCCCTTCCCCCGTGCTCTTGCCCGCATGGCCACGCTGCTGATGTGCGCGTTGCCGCTCGCGGCGACTGGACTGCCCGCCGCGTACGCCGCCACCACGGTGACTGTGACCAGCACCGTGGCGCAGAGCAGCGCGCATGTGACACCGATGGACACCTGTCACAGCGCGGACGGGACGCCTTGCAAGCAGCGGTAGTCGCCGCCTGTCGGGGTAGTCGCGGGGCACGACCAAGGGGCCTCAGCCGGGCAGGGCTGAGGCCAGGTCGGTGGGTGGGCGTTCGCCGGTGAGCAGGTCGAGGACCAGCCGGCGGTGCGGCAGGGTGCGGGCCATCGCCCGCCAGGTGTCCACCGGCAGGTCCCGGTAGAACTGGGTGAGCACCGACCGCCGCCCGTCCGCGCCGACGGCGTGGGTGACCTCGGTGACCACCCCGGCGAAACTGCCGGAGGCCGACGCGAACGCGGTGAACCGCTCGGCGGTGCGTTCCGACACCCGCCGCGGCCAGCCCAGGTGGTGGCGCAGCACGGCCGCCTCCTCGCGGGCCATGCCCGCCGCCGAGCCCGCGGCCGAGTCGGCGTGCACCCGTTCCAGCAGCCCGGCCCACTCCCCGGGGGTGCCGGCGCAGCTCACCGCGGCGCACCTGGCCTGCACGGCCGCGCCCAGGCGCATCACCCGCCACCGGTTCACCGCCTTGGACGCCGGGGTCAGCCGGTCGATCTCGGCGGCCCGCTCCGCGCCGGTCAGCGCGGGCCACTCGGCCCGGTGCCGGATCCAGCCGGCCAGTTCCCCGTACATCGGGTACATTGGCTGCTGGGCGGTCATGCCGCGCCGGCGGGCCCAGCCGGTGACCGTGTCGGCGCCCAGCCGGGTGAGCAGGTAGTCCGCGCAGGCCGCCGAGGACCAGCGGACCATCCCGCCGGCGATCTCGTCCAGCGGCACGGCGAGCACCCGGCCTCGGATGATCCGCTCGCGGGCCCGCCAGTCCCGTTCGGCGTTCATGTGCGCGCCGCCGTCGGTGCCGCGGATCCACCACGCCTGCACCCGGGGCAGCGGCACGGCCTCGTCCGGGTCGACCCGGCGCTGGGCCACCGCCTCGGCGTAGGCGCCGAGCACCAGCACCGCCCGGATACCGGCCAGCGGGAACGGCTCGTCCGCACGGTGGCTCACCTCGATGTCGCCGCAGCGGGCGACCAGCCCGATCCGGTCGGCGTTGCCGGGCATCCACTCCACCAGGTCCGCGGCGGTCCGCGGCCCGCTCACCCGCGACCGTCCGGACCCGACTCGGGGTGCGGCCAGTCTGCCAGCCGCCGCCCGGTGAGCCGCTGGTAGATCTCCAGGTACCTCTCCCGGGTGGCGGTGACCACCTCGTGGGGCAGTTCCGGCGGCGCCGAGGCACGGTCCCAGCCGCACCGGCGCGCCCAGTCGCGCACCGGCTGCTTGTCGTAGGAGGGCTGTTCCCGGCCCGGGAACCACGCCTTGGCCGGCCAGAACCGGGACGAGTCAGGGGTGAGCACCTCGTCGCCCAACGTCAGCTCGCCGTCGGCGTCGCGGCCGAACTCCAGCTTGGTGTCGGCCACCAGGATGCCCCGGCCCCCGGCCAGCTCGGCGCCCCGCCGGTACACCGCCAGGGTCAGCTCGCGCAGATCCTCCGCGGTGCCGGCGCCCACCCGGGCCGCGACGTCGGACTGGGTCACGTTCTGGTCATGCTCGCCGGCGGCGGCCTTGGCGGCCGGGGTGAAGATCGGCGCGGGCAGCCGGGAGCCGTCGGTCAGCCCGACCGGCAGGTCCACCCCGCACACCGCGCCGGTGGCGGCGTAGTCGGCCAGCCCGGAGCCGGCCAGGTAACCGCGGGCCACGCACTCCACCGGCAGCATGTCCAACGCCCGGCACAGCATGGCCCGGCCGCGTACCTCGGCCGGGATCCGCGGGTCGTCGGCGGACACGAAGTGGTGCGGCAGCACGCCGTCCAGTTGGTCGAACCACCACGCGGACAGGGCGGTCAGCACCCGGCCCTTGTCCGGGATCGGGGTGGGCAGCACCCAGTCGTAGGCGGAGATACGGTCGCTGGCGACCAGCAGCAGGTGCTGGTCGTCCACCCGGTACAACTCCCGCACCTTGCCCGAGGCGACGTGGGAGAGTTCGGACAGGCTCACGCTCACACCCCGCAGCGTAGGCGATCACCTCGGCCGGTATCGCACCCCCGGTGCGGGCGGCCGGGCACCCGGCGTCACAGCGGTACCGGCGTGGTGCCGTGGGCGAGCACCTCGACCGGGTCGCCGGGGTGCACCGTGCCCAGGGTGCGCGGCACCGCGTTCACGCCGAACAGCAGCCGCTGGTCCTGGGCACGGAACGTGGCCAACGTGCGCAGCGGCTCGGCGCCGGCCAGTCCGGTGTCCTGGTCGACGGTGGTGACCACGCACCGGGCGCACCGCCGGACCAGGTCCAGTTCCACCTCGCCGACCCGCAGCCGACCCACGGTGTCCTCGGCCCAGGGGGTGTCCCAGCCGGCCAGCACGATGTTCGGCCGGAACCGGTTCATCGGCAGCGGCCGGTCCAGCCGGGCGTTCAGGTCGCGCAAAGACTCCGCCGAGGTGACCAGCAGCGGGAACGCGTCGGCGAACCTGACCTGGCCGCTCGCGTAGGCCGGGTCGACCGGACGCACCTGGTCGTCGGGGAAGCGCACCAGCCGGCAGGGCCGGTCGAGTCGGGTGCTGAACCAGCGCGCGACCCGGTCACCCTGGTCGCGCCCGACCGTCTGGGCCCGGTGTACCCGAACCGGCAGCACCGGACCGTCCGGGCGGACCGGGTGCCGCAGCGTGCCGCCGTCCGGCCCGGTGAGCGTCAGCGCGGTGCCGTCGTAATCGGCGTGGAACAGGGCCAGCCGGGGTGTCTGGCGCTGGCTCAGGAAGTGGCCGTCGGTGTCGACCAACATGAACTCCCGGTCGTGCCGGACCCCCGGCCGAAGGATGCTCGCGCTGGTCAGGTCCGTGCCGCGGCACCCCTTGACCGGGTGAACGTGCAGAGAGGCCACCGATACCGGCATGCCCACCAGTTTCACAGAACGGGCCCGGTCGTGATCAGGTTAGGGCTGGTGATGGACGGCACAATGACAGGTGGTGACAGGAGAGGACATGTCGAGACTCACCTGGGTGGCCGGCATGCTGGCCTGGCCGTTCCTGGTCACCGGTGCCGCCGCGGCCGCACCGGTGACCCTCCCCGCGGTGTCCCCGGCCGGGTCGGGTTCGGTGTCGCTGGTGGCGTCACCAGAGCCCCTGTCCACCGCGCAGTCCACGACCCAGTCCACCGCCCAGCCCACGGGCTCCTCCACGGGTTCGTCCACAGGTTCCCCCACGCCCGGCCCGACGCCAAGCCCGACCCCCACCCCGTCCGCACAGGACCTCGCGTTCCTGCGCGCCACGCACCAGGACAACCTGGTCGAAATCCAGGCCGGCACCGCCGCCGAGCACCGGGGCGGTTCGGGCCCGGCCCGCAGCCTGGGCACCCGGATGGTGCGGGACCACACCAGACTGGACGCCGACCTGCAACGGATCGCGACCAGGCTCGGCCTGGACATGCCCACCGCGCCCACGCCGACCCGCCAGCGCCAACTCGCCCAGGTGACCGTGAACATCGGCACGGCGTTCGACCGGGCCTGGGTCGCCGCGGTGGTCGGCTGGAACACCGAGGCGCTGTCCGGGGACCAGGTCGAGGCCCGGTCCGGCGGGCTGGACGGCGTCCGGGGCCTGGCCCGGGACGCGGCCGGCGTGGTGCGCGGCCACCTGTCCCGGCTCGCCGACGTGCCGCTGGATGAGCCCCGGATGCCCACCCCGCTGCGGACCAACACCGACGACTACGCGGCCAGCCAGTCGCCGTTGGTGGTGAGTGTGGCCGCCGGCATGATCACCGTTGGCGCGGCGATGCTGGTGCTGACCGCCCGGGCCGGCCTGGCCCGACACCGACGCGGTTGACCGGCAACCGACCCGCCGAGCACCGTGACCACCCGCGGAGTTACCCACAGGTTGTCCACAAGTTGTCCACAGCCAACCGCCGATGCCGTCGGTGCACCGGCCGTGGATTGCCGGGAATGTTCGGGGATGGCGTTCAGGTGAGGCGTTCCAGCCGGTCGAACACCGGGCCAAGCCGGCGCACGTACCGGTCCGGCCGGCACACCTCGTCCAGCCTTCCCTCGTCGAGCTTCTGCCCGGAGGCCGCCGCGGCGTCGGCCAGCGCCTGCCGGAACGGCGTGTCGTCCTGCCAGGTGCGCATCGCCGCGGACTGCACCAGGGCGTAGGCGTCCTCCCGAGACAGGCCCGACTCGACCAGGTCCAGCAGCACCGCCGAGCTGTAGATCAGGCCGCCGGTCAAATCCAGGTTCCGACGCATCCGGTCGGCATCCACCTCCAGGCCGGTGACCAGTCCGGTGGTCAGCTCCAGCAGGTAGTCGGTCACGATGGCCGCGTCCGGCAGCGCCACCCGCTCGACCGACGAGTGGCTGATGTCCCGCTCGTGCCACAGCGGGATGCCCTCCAGGACCGGTACCACGCAGCCGCGCACCACCCGGGCCAGCCCGCAGATCCGCTCGGAGACGATCGGGTTCTTCTTGTGCGGCATGGCCGAGGAACCCTTCTGGCCGGCCCCGAACGGTTCGGCCAGCTCGCGGACCTCGGTGCGCTGGCCGTGCCGCACCTCCAGCGCCACCGCCTCGCAGGCCGTGGCCATGATCGCCAGCGCGCTCACCCACTCGCCGATGCCGTCTCGCATCACCACCTGGGTGGACACCTCGGCCGGGCGCAGCCCGAGTTCCACCGCGACCCGGGACTCCACCGCCGGGTCGATGTTGGAGTAGGTGCCCACCGGCCCGGACAGCTTCATCACCGCGACCGCCTGGCGGGCCCGGCGCAGCCGGTCTCGGGACCGGGCCAGGGCGAAGGCGAAGTCGGCGACCCGGTGACCGAACACGTCCGGTTCGGCGTGGATGCCGTGGGTGCGGCCCACCCGAAGGGTGTCGCGGTGCCGCAGACCCAGGTCACGCAGCGCCGCGACCAGCCGGTCGGTCCGGCCCAGCAGCACGTCGGTGGCCTCGGTCAGCAGCACCGCCAGCGCGGTGTCGATCAGATCCGAGGACGTCATACCGAAGTGCACGTAGGCCGCGGCCCCGCGCGGGTCGGTGTTGTCCGCCCACGCCGTCAGGAACGCGATCACGTCGTGCCCGGTGACCGCCTCCACCCGGGACACCGCCTCGGGGGTGGGCGCGGGTGCCCGGCGAACCGGTTCGACCGCCTCCGCGGGCACGGTACCGGCCGCCGCGTGCGCTTCGAGGGCCAGCGTCTCCACCCGGCACCACACCTGGTAGGTGTGCGCCTGCGACCAGATCCGGCCCATTTCGGGCAGCGTGTAGCGCTCGATCACCGGCCCATCATCCCGCACCGCCACCGCCACGCCGCGCCCGCCCAGGTGACCACCCTCGCGGCGCCTCCCCCGCCCGCCCAAGCTGAGGTTTTCTTGCGAAAACCTCACGGTTAACCGGTTACATCGCGAGGTTTTCTTGCGAAAACCATCGGCGCGGGCCTGGCTGGTGGACGTGGCCGGGCACGGCGTTAGCGGGCGCTAGCGGGCGAGGCCGTCGAGGACCACGGCGCCGGGGAGCTGGGCCAGCGCGGCGCCCGGCAGCAGCAGCTTGGACCGGCGCACCCCGCTGCCGATCACGACGAACGGCCGATCGATCACATTCCGGTCAACGAGCACGGGCCACTCCTCGGGCAGCCCGATGGGGGTGATGCCGCCGTACTCCATGCCGGTCAGCGCGACGGCCTCGGACTG
>DASULA010000095.1:0-3197 GCA_036278435.1 Mycobacteriales bacterium
GGTACGCGCCTCGCCGCCGGCCGCGGCCAGCACCGCGGCGGCCTCCTCGTCGCCGCAGCCGGCCGCCTGGGCCACGATCCGGGCCACCCGGCGGCGCAGCTTGTCGTTGGTCGCCACCACGTCGACCATCAGGTTCCCGTAGGTCCGCCCGGCCCGGACCATGGCCAGCGTGGAGATCATGTTCAGCACCATCTTCTGCGCGGTACCGGCCTTGAGCCGGGTCGAGCCGGACAGGATCTCCGTGCCCACCACCACCTCCACCGCCACGTCGGCGACCTCGGCCATCGGCGAGCCGGTGTTGCACACCACCGCGCCGGTGAACGCCCCGACCGACCGGGCGTGGCGGAGGGCGGCCACCGCGTAGGGGGTGCGGCCACTGGCCGACACCGCCACCACCGCGTCGCCCGGGCCGGCCCCGACCGCGAGCAGGTCGTCCGCGCCGGCCCGCTCGTCGTCCTCGGCCCGTTCGGTGGCCCGGGTCTCGGCGAACGTGCCGCCGGCCAGCAGGCCGACGACCACGCCGTCGGGCAGCCCGAACGTCGGCGGGCACTCCACCGCGTCGAGCAGGCCGAGCCGCCCGGCGCTGCCGGCCCCGGTGTAGATCAGCCGGCCGCCGCCGACTAGCCGGTCGGCGACCGCGTCGACCAACCTGGCCACCGATCCGGACGCCCGGCGCACCGCAACGGCCACCTGCGCGTCCCGGTCGTTCATCAGCGCGACTAGGTCCGCCGTGGGCATCAGGTCCAGGTCGGCGAGCTGGTCGTCGCGACTCTCCGTGGTGAGCGAGTCAAGGGATTCGGGCACGGCCACACTCCTGACGGTCGATGGACACGGGTAAGTGGTCTAGTCCACAATAGGAGCGAACACGGGACAACGACGAAGGGATGCCGCGTGAAGATCGTTTCCGCGCCCCGGCTGCTGGTCGGCGGCCGGTTCACCGGGCCGGCATCCCTCGTCATCGAAGACGGCACCGTCGTCGAGATCGACGCCACCGGGTCGCTGGACGGGCCCGAGCACGCCCGGTTCGCCGACGGGTTCCTCACCGCCGGGCTGGTCGACATCCAGGTCAACGGCGGTTTCGGCGTGGACCTGGCCGCCGCCGACGAGACCGGGTGGGCGCACCTGGCGCACTGCCTCACCGCGCACGGCGTGACCGCCTTCCAGCCGACCTTCATCACCGCCCCGGTGGACGAGCTGCGCGCCGCGGTGCGGCGGGCGGCCAAGGTGCGCCCGGCCCTGGACGCCCCCGGGTTCGCCCGGGTGCTCGGGGTGCACCTGGAGGGCCCGTTCCTGTCTCCCAGCCAGTCCGGGGTGCACGAGCCGGCGCTGATGAGGCTGCCCACCCCGCGGACGCTCGACGCGCTGCTCACCCAGGATGTCGCCGAGACGCTGACCATGATGACGCTGGCCCCCGAACTGGACGGCGGCATCGACGCGGTGCGCCGGCTGGCCGCGGCCGGCACGGTGGTGTCGGTGGGGCACTCCGACGCCACCGCCGAGCAGACCCGGGCCGCCGCGGACGCCGGGGCCACCATGGTCACCCACATCTTCAACGCCCAGCGCGGGCTCCAGCACCGCGAACCCGGGGTCGCCGGGCAGGCCCTGGACGACGACCGGTACTACATCGGCCTGATCCCCGACCTGCTGCACGTGGCGCCGTCGGTGTGCCGGCTGGTCATGTCGGTGGCCGCGCACCGGGTCGCCCTGGTGTCCGACGCGACCGCCGCGGCCGGCATGCCCCCGGGCCGCTACGAGCTGGGCGGCCAGGTCGTGGACGTCAGCCCGGACGGGCTGCCACGCAACGGTGACGGCCGGATCGCCGGGTCCGCGCTGTGCCTGGACATCGGCGTGCGCAACCTGGTCGGAGTCGGCTGTGGCCCAGCCGCCGTGCTGGACGCGGCCACCCGGGTCCCGGCCGACGTCCTGGGACGCTCCGACCTGGGCCGGCTGGCCCCCGGCGCGCAGGCCGACCTGGTCTGGTGGAGCGAGGACCTGCGGGTCCGCCGCACCTGGATCGGCGGCGATCTGGCCTACGACGCCGAACGCGACGCCGCCGTCGCCGGCATCCCCCGCTGACCTCGCCTTCCGCCCGGACCCCAGTTGAGGTTTTCTCGCGAAAACCTCAACTGTAACCGGTTACCAACGCAGGTTTTCTTGCGAAAACCACACGGTGGGGGGCGCTGCGGTGGGGTGTCGTTACCAGGTTTCGGTGATCTTGGTCAGGCCGCGGGGGTGGTCCGGGTCGACACCCCGGCCCACCGCGACGTGCCAGGCCAGCCGCTGTAGCGGCAGGATCTCCAGCAGCGGCGCGAGCACCTCATCCACCGGTGGCAGCACCACGTCGGCCTCGACCGACGAGGCGCTGCCGCCGACCACCACCAGGTCGGCCCCGCGTTCGCGCAGTCGCCACACCACCGGGGCCATCGCCGCACCGCCGGCACCGCCGGAGACGATCGCGACGACCGGCATGACCTGGTCCACCATCGCCATCGGGCCGTGCAGCAGGTCCGCCCCGGAGAACGCCTGCGCGGACAGGTAACTGGTCTCCATCAGCTTCAGCGCCGCCTCCCGGGCGGTCGGGTAGGAGTAGCCGCGGGCGGTGGTCACCAGTCGGTCGGCGAACCGGTACCGGGCGGCGATCCGCGCCACCGTCTCGTCCCGGTCCAGCGCGTCGGCGGCCAGCCGGGGCAGGGCGGCCGCCGAACCGGCCGGGTCGCCGCCCCGGATGCCCTCCACCAGCAGGTAGAGCGCGAGCAGTTCGGCGGTGTAGGTCTTGGTCGCGGCCACCGCCCGCTCGGTCCCGGCCCGCACGTCCACGTGCAGTTCGGCCTGGCCGGCCAGCGGCGAGGACGGGTTGTTGGTGACCGCCAGGGTGAGCGCGCCGGCCGACCGGGCCGCGGCCAGCGAGTCGACCAGGTCCGGGGAGCCGCCGGACTGGCTGACCGCGCAGAACAGCACGTCGCGCAGGTCCGGCCGCGCGCCGTAGACGGTCATGGTGGACGGGGAGACCAACCCGGCCGGCAGTCCCAGCCGGACCTCCACCAGGTACTTGGCATACACCGCGGCGTGGTCGCTGGTACCCCGGCCAGCCAGCAGTACGAACCTGGGCCGCCGCCGGGCCACCTGCCCGGCCACCTTGGCGACGTCGGGAGCGCCGGAGCGCAGCAGCCGGTCGAAGACCTCGGGCTGCAGATCGG
>DASULA010000096.1:0-2583 GCA_036278435.1 Mycobacteriales bacterium
GGAGTCGGCGATTCAGAGGTGGCCGCCGGGGGCTGCGTCGGCTCCGGCGGAGGCGACGCCAGGCGTGCAGTCGTTTCCGCAGAGCGCGGTACCAGACGGTCAGGACGGTCGTTCCAGCGACGAGAAAGCCGAAGCTGAACAGCCATTGGTATGAACCATGCGCCCGGTACACCACCGTGGGTGACCCGGCGGAGGTATAGGTGACCTCGGTACTGGCACCGATCCGCATATCCGAGGGCGGTTCACCGAGCCACACCCGGGAGAGGTGCAGCTGGCCGTCATCGGAGCCGTAGGTGCCGTAGAAGCCACAGGCCCCCGGGTACCGACCGCAGGACTCGTCTGTGGCCACGAACGTGCCATGCCGGCCGCCGCCGAGCGCCGCGTCCACCTCCGGGCCGATATCGCGAACACTGAAAATCACCGCGACAACGGCCAGAAGCGGGAACAGCACCCAGCAGAACAGCCACCACATGCGGTCGTCGGCGGCCTCACCCTTCTCCTTCATCCATCGCCACCACCGCACCACGGCGGCACCGCGTCCGGTAGGGGGCGTCGGATCGGGCACAGCACCCATGGTCCTCTCCGATGCAGGTCCGTCGAGAAGGGTTCGTGGCAACGGGACACGGTCACGTTTCTCCTCCGGGGGCGGCCTACCACCACACAGGTTGGTTTCAACGGCTTCGGGGGTGTGGTGGTGTCGACAGTGGCGGGAGTGGAGCCGGCCGAGGGTGGGCCTGCGGTGGTGGCGGCGTTGGGGTTCTCCCGGTTGAGGCGCCGGCGGTTCGAACTGATCCCGCTGCGCGGGCCAGGGGCGGCGTTCACCCAGGCGCAGGGTCGCCAGCCCGGTGACGCACACACCCCGGAGGAGCTGTCGGATCTGATCTCCTCGATCGCCGAGATCGGCGTGCTCCAACCGATCCTGGTCGAGGAGATCCCGGCGGGCGGCGGCCCCGCACGGCTGTTGACGGTGGCCGGGGAGCGGCGGTTGCGGTCGTGCCGGTGGGGTGCGGTGAACCTGCCAGACAACCCGCACTTCGCCGCGGTGCCGGCGATCGTGTGTCCGGGTCCGCTGTCGGAGGAGGAACGGCGTCGCTGGCAGTTGATCGAGAACCTGGCCCGGGAGCCGTTGCGGCCCGGTGAGCAGGCTGCGGCGTTGCTGTTCCACCGGTGTGCGGTGCTGACCGGCAAGCTGTTGCGGTCCGGGCGGCCGGTGCCGGCCGAGGTGTACGAGTTGGACGACCCGGTGGTTCGGTTCGCCGCGCTGGAACGGATTCGGGCCGGTGACCCGGACTCCGCCGCACCGTGGGCGGAGGTACTGACCCGACTGGGGTTGCAGTGCACACCGCGGAAGGCTCGGGAGTTGGTGCGCGCGTTCGCGATGTTGCCGCGTGGGCTGTCCGAACAGATGGACGAGGCGAAGATCCGCCTGCACACCAGGATCCGGTTCGCCCAACTGCGTCAGGGCCGGGCCGCGGCGGCCGAGGAGATCTGGGCGGCGGTCACGACCAGCCGCCGGTACGACCTGCTGCCAGCCGCGGTCACCGCGAGCCTGACCGACCCAGCTCTGGAGCCGGGCGGGGCGTTGCTGGCCGCCCAGGGTGTGCAGGACAACGCGAACCAGGCGCGGGCGCAGAAACTCAGCCGGCACGTGCCGTCCGCCCCAGCCGGCGCCGGCCATACCGACGGGGAATCCGAGGTCGGGTCACCCGAGGCCGACGGTGCGGCTGGACCGGACTCTGTGCCCTCCGGGGTGGTGCGCGCGGTGGTCGATGCCCTGTGTGCCCTGGGGGTGGAGCTGCGTGCCGGTCGGCGGCTTGGCGAGTTTGATCGCGGTTCGCTGAGTCTGGTGTTGGAGGAGACCTCGGGTCTGCTCGCCGGGGCGCAACCGTGAACGGGGTGCCGCTGCCGATGCCCGTCGTGGGGCGGCCTCTGCTTCCCGGTGCGGGGTGTTCGTGTGAGCGGTGCGCGTTCTGGTCCGGTCTGGACGGCCGGGGTGGGCCTGTGACGGTCGAGCCACTGTGTTCAGGCTGTAACTCCGACTGCTCCTACTGCGGCTGCGCCCGAGCCGAAGTCCCCGCACCCGCTGGCGCGTGCGCGGGGTGCCCGATCCGGTGCGGGTCGCGCACCGACATCGCCGCGTGGATGGCCGACGTGGGCGGCACGCTGACCTTCGATGACATGGCGGTGCCCGGGAGGCTTCCCGCATCGCTGCCGGCATTCGTGCCGCAGGTCGACGGGTCGGGCGTGGGCGACCTCGACCGGCACTTGGGATGGCCGGCGTATGCGGTCGGGCTGCGGCGGGTGTACTCGCCGGCCACCCATGCGGTCTTCCCCCGGTTCGACGGCGCTGAGGTCCATCAAGTCCTGGGCCTGCGGCCGGGTCAGGTGGCAGTGCTGTGCGGCTACGGCGAGGACCCGCTGGTGGAGGCGTTCTGGACCCGCCGGCACCGCGACCGGCTCGTCGAGGGGATCACCGCCCAGGGTTGGGACCTGATCCTGGCCTGCAACTACTCGGTGTACGGGAACTGGCCCCGCGCCGAGCACCTGCTCAACATGCGCCGGTCGCTGATGCTGGCCGCCGAG
>DASULA010000097.1:0-5865 GCA_036278435.1 Mycobacteriales bacterium
GCGGGCCCGGCTCGGGTGACACGGACAGCGGCGACGACCACGGCGGGCACGACGGCTGATCGTCGCAACCAGTATCCGCGCGCGACCACACCGGTGACCCCGGGTCGCGCCCGGCCCCGAACGGAGGGGCGGCCCCACGGCCGTCCCTCCGTTCGGCGTTCTCAGCCCGCGCTCACCGACAGGTCCGACAGCCTGCGGTGCGAATCGGCCAGCGCAGCGCCGGTGAACCGCAGGAAGTCATCGGCCAGCCGTTCGACCACGCGCCGCTCGAAGGCGTACCTGTTGTAGGTCAGGGTGCCACTGATCGACCCGTTGGGCTGGCTGGACAGGCCCAGGCACGGGATGTGCAGGTCGGTCTCGTTCTCCTCCAGCCTCCGGTCCGGCAGCAGGGTCGCGGCGAAGCCGAACGGTTGACAGTCCAGGCCAGGCAGTCGGCACGGCCTGGCGCAGTCGTCCACGTACACCTGGGCCGGATACGGCACCTGCGACAGGAACTCGTGGTGCGGGTAGAACTGGTGCTCGGTCGCGTCCACCACACTCCGGCGGGCCTGGGTGAAAAGCTCGCCGAAGGTCGGGTCACCGGTGGTGCGCAGCCGGAAGAACGGCGACTGCAGGATGCTCCCGACCAGCGACTCGAACTCCGGGCGGGTGCGCCCGGACATCGGCGAAGACAGCACGATCTCCGGTAGGCCGGTCCACGACGACAGCACACCGCTCCAGGCGGCGATACTGGCCATGAAGGCCGTCACCCCGTGTTCGGCGTAGGTGCCGCGCAGCCGGTCCCCCAGTCCGGCCGGGACCGCGAACTCGTACCGGCAGACCGAGTAGGTGCGCGCGGCGGTGTTCTGGCCGGGCAGCGGGCCCACCGCGGCCGGCGCGCCGGCCAACGCCCGTTCCCAGTAGCCGCGGGTGTGGTCATACTGCTGGCGCACCCAGGCGAGAAAGTCCGAGCAGCGCAGCGCCACCGGCGGCAGCGGTGACCGCTCGCCGGCCCGGAAGGCCGCGTAGATGACGCCGAGTTCATCCAGCAGTACCTCGGTGGACAGTCCGTCGGACACCAGCCGGTCCAGGGACAGGACCAGCACGTTGTCCTCGTCACCCAGTTGGATCACCAGAGCGCGGAACAACGGGCCCCGGACGATGTCGAACGGCCGCTCCACGTACTCGCGGGCCAACCTGCGGGCGTGCTCCTCCCGCTCGGCGAGCGTCGCTCCCCTGGCCCGGATGGACACGAAGTTCGGCAGGCAGTCTGGCAGCATGATGGCCTCGTACCGGCCGGCCATCGGCGCGAAGACCGTCCGCAGCGCCTCCTGCCGGTAGGCGACCTCGTTCAGGCTGCGCCGCATCGTGCGCAGGTCCAGTCGCTCGGCGATCCGCATGGAGGCGACCATCGGCAGCAACCGCCGCGGCCTGGTGCCGCCGAACATCCACATCAGGCTCCGCTCCTGGTACGAGCTCAACGGCACCCGCACCACGGCGCGTTCCTCGGGTTCGCTGTCCGACCGGGCCGGCGTGCTCGTCGCCGGCGACACCGGCGCGCTCAGTGCCACGCGTGCCGACGGGATCGTCGATCCGACCGCCCCACTCACCACACCCTCCACCGACCCCAACACCGGCCCCATCGTCGGTGACCCTGTCGGTGACCCCGTCAGTGGCGCCGTCATCGACCCTGTCGGCGGTCCGGTCACCGTCTCCACCGGTGTTGCCGTCGACCCTTCCACAGATTCCCGCGTGGAGCCGGCCATCGGCCGCATCGGCCCGGCGGATGGCGCCGGCGGGTTTGGACGGTCAGTCGGTGCCGGCCGGAACTCCGACGGCAACCGCGATTCCAACCACCCGGCCTGGTGGGCGAATACCGGCACGTCGAACACCAGGGACGCCGACGCCCGGACGCCGAAGGTCAGCTCGGCCCGTGCGGCCAGCAGGGCGGCCTTGAGCGAATCGCCGCCCAGCGCGAAGAAGTCGTCGTCCACTCCGACCACCGGTGTGCCCAGCACCTCGGTCCACTGTTCGGCCAGGGCCAGCTCGACCGGCGACGTCGGGGCTATTCTGGGCGCGTTCCCGGCCGCGGCCAGCAGCCCGCGAACCCGGTCGGCGGCCACCGCCGTGCCGTCCCGGGGCAGTGCGTCCACCACCAGGATCCGGCTGGGCAGCTCATGGTCGGCCAACCCGTCCCGCAGGAAGTCGCGGAGTTCGGCCGGCGGCACGTCGTGGCGCAGGGCAACGGCGGCGGCCACTGTCGCCCCGACCACCGGGTGCCCGACCCCGACCACCGCGGCCTCGGTCACGTCCGGATGTTCGGCCAGCGCGGCCTCCACCCGCGGTGTGGACACCTTCAGGCCGCCGGACCTGATCACGTCGGCGGGCCGCCGGACCAGGTGGAGGTACCCGTCGGCGTCGAGGTAACCCAGGTCGCCGATCGGGACCCAGGCCCGGGCGGGCCCACCCGGTCCGGTCGCCGGGGCGGGACCGAGGAAGCGGCCGGGACCGCCGGGATAGTAGCCGCGAACCGGAACGGGCGGGCGGGCCAGCACCTCCCCGACCCGGCCGGTCGGCAGCGGCACGCCGTCCTCACCGGTGATCATCAGTTCGGTGCCGTCCATCGGCCGACCGACCGATCCGGGCCGACCCGGATCGACCACCATCCTGGCCGCCACCGGTATCGGACCGGTCGATCCGCAGTGGTCGATCAGGGTCGCGTCCGGGAAGACGGTGCGCAGGGCCTCCACCCCGGCCGGCAGCAGTGCGGCGCCGACCGACCCCGCCCACCGAACACTGGACAGGTCGTAGGTCAGGTGGATCCCGGCATCCGGCAGGTCGGTGGCCAGGTCCGGGGCGAGCAGTACCGAGCTGGCCCGGTGCGACTCGATCAGGTTGCCGACCTGGTCGGGGGTGAAGCGCGGGACCATCAGCACCGCGCCACGTCCGATCAGCGCACGCGCCAGCAGCCACTGGCCGGCCGGGGCGCCGACCGGGCAGCAGCACAGCACCCGCGCGGTCCGGTCGAACGGCGGTTCCGTTCCCAAGCGGGACACACCGACGACGATCTCGGCGTGGCTGGCCGCCACCCCGCGAGGTGTTCCGCGGCCGGACAGGTAGCGGATCTCGGCGAGCCCGTCCGGGTCGCACGGACCGCACGAACCGCTCGGACCGGCCGAACAGGATGGACCCGGCGGCGCGGGGTCGTCCTCCAGATCCGGCACCGTGGCGGCGGGCAGGTCGAGTCCGCTGACGTCCGGACCGCCGCCGTGTAACAGGGCGGTGGCCGAGCAGTGGTCCAGCCGCTCGCGTAACCCGGCGTCCGGCAGGTGGTCGGGCAGGGGCACCGCGACCGCACCGGCCGCGAGTACGGCGCAGTACCCGATCGCGTACTCGATCCAGCCGTCACCACCGAACAGCAGCCCGACCCGGTCCCCCGGTTCGATCCCGAGGCTGGACAACCGGCGCGCGACCTGGCCCGACCGCCCCTGCCATTCGCCCAAAGTGAGGGGTCGGCTGCCCCCAAGGAGGAGGGCGACCTGCTCGGGTCGCTCGGCGGCACTCGCCGCGAGCAGGGCGGGGAGGGTTGGTCTTGTGGGGGCGGATCCTCGATCGGTCATCTGGGACACCTCAGCGTCGGGACAGGGCGCATTGCCCGGGCGGCACGGAAAGGCGGGGCCCGGCCGGTCGACCGTCAAGTGCGAATGAGGCGGTTTTCTCGGAATTGTCATGGCGGCGCCGGTTAGGGAACATGGGCACGCCGTATCAGGGAGCGGGCGCCCTCGCCCGCGCCTCCCTCCCGCCGACCAGGCCCGGACGCGCGAACGACCGGGCACCAGCCGACCGCCGCCCGCGGCATATGCCGATCCAGGAGCCGTTGCCCCGCCCTTTGACGTACTACTGGGATCATGACAGACCAGGATGGTATTCACAGCGCCATATGGAGGGTGGTATACCCAGGGGGGAGTAGTGATCGGGCGACGGTGACTGCTCCCAACCGGCCCAAACCCAGTTGGGTCGAGTCCCTGTCCGAGTCGGCGAAGGTCGGCGAAGGCCGGCGTCGGGAGGACGCGCCGGGTACCTGGGTGTCGTGTGTGACACCCGGACGGCCGGTGCATCGAACCAGGCCACGAAATTCGCCCAGCGAACGGGGACGGCCGTCGCGTCCCGTTGCCGGCGACCCGAGGCCGGTCCGACGGTCGTCCGCACGGACGCGGCGGCAGGCGTGTTCCCGACCCGCCGGTATTGGCGCGCGAACCCGGTAACAGGCGGCCACCGCGTCATTCGCAACGCCTTATGGCCGCCCTGACAGCTCAGCGGTGACGCGCATGCCAATCGGCCCGGCCGAACGAGTCGGCAGGGCGTTCGTGCTTGTTTCCGGTGGCATCGCCGGAAACCCGGAATAGCGACGTTCCGGATATTCTTATAATCCATCCAACCCAACGGAGAAACCCTGCGCCCGCGCCGGCGCGCCCCTGTTCCGCCCGCACGGTGAAACTGTTTCCCGGCCGGTGGTTCCCGATCCTGGGGCGGGTCCGGCGGCAGTGTCGGCAGCGCACGAATTCGGCCATCCAGGGCGCCGGGAATCGTCGAAAGGGCGGCCCGTGACCTGCTCCGGCAGTGTTCTTCCGGCGTCCCGGTCGACCCCGCCAGACTCGGCGCCAGATCCACGACCCCATCGCCGTTGGGCCGGTGACGGGACCGGTCCGCCCCCCACCGCGCCGACGACTCACGCCGTCCCGGCAGCAAGGTGGTCCTCTCCGGACGGTCCACAACGGAACATCATCGGCATCCGGTCGCGGTGTCCGGCCGGGTCAGTCGGCGGGAGAACACACCCCGACGCACCGCCGGGGCGCGGTGGCCGGGTGGATGTCACCGCACCGCGGCGTAGACGGCTGCGGCGATGGCGGCCAGTCCGGCGTCGTTGGGGTGCAGGTGGTCACCGCTGTCCAGGGCCGGGGCCAGCCGCCGGGGAGATGCCGGGTCGGCCAGCGCGGCGGCGACGTCCACCGTGCTGTCGCACGGCCCGCCGGTCCGCAACCGGGCGTTCACCGCGTCCCGGACGGCCTCCCCGGCTGGGGTCCACAACGGAAACCCCCGGTACGGCGGGAGGGTGCCGCACACCACCCGCACGCCACGGGCGTGCGCCCTGGCCACGATCGCCGCGACCGCCGCGAGGATGGCTCCGGCCGACCGGGCCGGGGCGAGTTGCACGTCGTTGATGCCCTCGACCAGGACCACCGTGCGCACCCCGGCCTGGTCCAGCGCGTCGGGGTCCAGCCGGTGCAACGCGCTCGGGCCGGCGTCGGCGCCGACCGCGTCGGTGAGCAGCCGGTTGCCGGCGATGCCCGCGCCGAGCACGGCCAGGCCGCGCGGGCCGAGCCGGGCGGCCAGCAGGTCCGGCCAGGTCCCGTGCACGAGCCGTCCGGAGCCGGGTCCGTCGGTGAGTGAGTCGCCCAGCGCCACCACCGACTGGCGGGGGGTCTGGTCGAACACGTCCACGCCGGTGAGGTAGTACCACGAGGTGGTCACCCGCCGGTAGTGCCGGCCGGTGAGGTCGGCCGCGGCGGCTCCGGCGGCCAGGAACGTGGCCCGCGAGGCGCGCCGGTGGTAGGTGACCGGACCGGAGCCGAACGGCGTGTACGTGCTGACCGACAGGGCGCCACCGGCCGACACGGCGAGGTCCACCGGGTCGCTGAGCACCGCGCCGCCGGCCGGGATGATCACCGGGCGGTTGCCGCCGAACGTGACGTCGCGCAGCGTGCCCCGGCGGATCGCCGGGCTGCCCGAGCCGGCCGGTACCCCGACGGTGACGCGTTCGAGGTAGAGCGCCGCGCCGCTGAACGCGTTCGACAGGTGGACCCGCACCCGGGTGCCGCCGAGGCT
>DASULA010000098.1:0-9096 GCA_036278435.1 Mycobacteriales bacterium
GCGCGGGCGGCCAGGATGGCCGGCATCACCGGCTACCAGTCCACCGTGGACCGGGAACATCTGCGGTTGACCGGGCAGCACCTGGTCGACCTGGCCGCCCGGACCAGCACCGACCCGTACGGGCGGGCAACCGTGGAGATACCGCTGGCCATCGCGGCCCGGCCGGCCGAACTGGCGGCCAAGCGGGCGGCCATGTCCGCCCATGCCAGCCAGATCCCGGCACCGGTGCTCGACGATCCCGGGTTCGAGCCGACCTACCGCCTTGAGTGGTACCTGCGCGAGGGCCCGTGCTCCACCCTGGACCTGCTGGGCAACGACCACGCCATCAGTTGAGCGCCCAACCGGCACCGTGCCCGGTCGGTCGAGAACCACCGCCCGGCGGGGCGGCCCGGGCGGGCCGGCTCCACCGGGCGGCGGGTCAGGTCAGGTGGGGCGGCGGGTGATCTTGTTGCCGAGCCAGACCAGCGGGTCGTACTTGCGGTCGACCACCCGTTCCTTCATGGGGATCAGCGCGTTGTCGGTGATCTTGATGTGTTCCGGGCAGACCTCGGTGCAGCACTTGGTGATGTTGCACAACCCCAGTCCGTGTTGTTCCTGGGCGGCACGTTTGCGGTCGGCGGTGTCCAGCGGGTGCATGTCCAGCTCGGCGATCCGCATCAGGAATCGGGGTCCGGCGTAGGCGGCCTTGTTGTCCTCGTGGTCACGCACCACGTGGCAGACGTCCTGGCACAGGAAGCACTCGATGCACTTGCGGAACTCCTGCGAACGTTCCACATCGGCCTGCGCCATCCGGTACTCGCCCGGCGCCAGGTCGCCCGGCGGGGCGAACGAGGGGATCTGGCGCGCCTTGGTGTAGTTGAACGACACATCGGTGACCAGGTCCCGGATCACCGGGAAGGTGCGCATCGGCGTGACCGTCACGGTCTCCTCGGGGGCGAAGACGTTCATCCGGGTCATGCACATCAGCCGTGGCTGGCCGTTGACCTCCGCGCTACACGAGCCGCACTTGCCTGCCTTGCAGTTCCAGCGCACGGCCAGGTCGGAGGCCTGGGTGGCCTGCAACCGGTGGATGACGTCGAGCACCACCTCGCCGTCGTTCACCTCCACGGTGAAGTCCTGCAACCCACCGCCCGTCTCGTCGCCCCGCCACACCCGGAAGTTGCCCTTGTAACTCACCTGTAGCTCACCTGTCCTCCTCGCCCCGTACCGAGCCCACCCAGGTACGGCTGCCGTGCCCGCCGATCCACCGGCCGTTCGGAACCGCTCGTATGGGCGCTCACCGGGCCTCCCCCTTCGCGGCCATCTCGGCCATCTCGGCCAGTTCCTCGTCGGTCAGGTACTTGGCCAGCTCCGGGGTCTCGAACAGACCGGCCAGGTCCGGGCGCATCGCCGGCAACGGCTGCCGCGACACGGTCACCCCGTCGCCGTCCAGGGAGCAGATCAGGTTCACCCGGCGCCACTCGGCGTCCATCGTCGGATAGTCGTCGCGGGTGTGCCCACCCCGGCTCTCGGTCCGGGTCAACGCCGCCCTGGCCACGCACTCACACACCGCCAGCATGTTGCGCAGGTCAAGGGCCAGGTGCCAACCGGGGTTGTACTGCCGGTGGCCCTCCACACCCACCTTGGGCGCTCGCGCCCGCAACTCGGCCAGCCGGCTCAGCGCGGCCCGCATCTCCTCCTCGGTGCGGATGATGCCGACCAGGTCGTTCATGCTCTGCTGCAATTCCTGGTGCAGCGTGTACGGGTTCTCCCCGGTGGTGTTCTCAAACGGCGCCAGCGCGGTGGCCGCCGCGTCGTCCAGGTCGGACTGGGAAACGGCCGGGCGGGCACCGTCCAGCGAGTCGACGTAGCCGGCCGCACCCATCCCGGCCCGCCGGCCGAACACCAGCAGGTCCGACAGCGAGTTACCGCCCAGCCGGTTGGAACCGTGCATGCCGCCGGACACCTCACCGGCCGCGAACAGGCCGGGCACCCGGGCGGCGGCCCCGGTGTCCGGGTCGACCTCCACCCCACCCATCACGTAGTGGCAGGTCGGCCCGATCTCCATCGGCTCGGCGGTGATGTCCACGTCGGCCAGTTCCTTGAACTGGTGGTGCATGGACGGCAGCCGCTTGTGGATCCACTCGGCCGGCCGGCGCGACGCGATGTCCAGGAACACCCCGCCGTGCTCGCTGCCGCGCCCGCCCTTCACCTCAGAGTTGATGGCCCGGGCCACCTCGTCGCGGGGCAGTAGTTCGGGCGGCCGGCGGTTGTGGTCCGGGTCGGTGTACCAGCGGTCGGCCTCCTCCTCGGTCTGCGCGTACTGCTCGCGGAACACGTCCGGCACGTAGTCGAACATGAACCGCTTGCCCTCGGAGTTCTTCAACACCCCGCCGTCGCCGCGCACCGACTCGGTGACCAGGATGCCCTTCACCGATGGCGGCCACGCCATCCCGGTGGGATGGAACTGGACGAACTCCATGTTCACCAGGGTCGAGCCGGCCCGCAGGGCCAGGGCGTGCCCGTCGCCGGTGTACTCCCAGGAGTTGCTGGTCACCTTGAACGACTTGCCGATGCCGCCGGTGGCCAGCACCACGGCCGGCGCGTCGAACAGCACGAACCTGCCGGACTCGCGCCAGTACCCGAACGCCCCGGCGATCCGGCCCGCGCCGTCGTCCCGCCCGCCACCGGTGTCCTTGAGCAGTTCGGTGATCGTGCACTCGGCGAACACCTGGATGTTCGCCTCGTAGTCGCCGTGTTCGGCGAAGTCCTCCTGCTGCAACGAGACGATCTTCTGTTGCAGGGTGCGGATCAACTCCAGGCCGGTGCGGTCGCCGACGTGGGCCAGCCGGGCGTACTCGTGGCCGCCGAAGTTGCGCTGGCTGATCCGGCCGTCGGCGGTGCGATCGAACAGCGCGCCATAGGTCTCCAACTCGTAGACCCGCTGCGGGGCCTCCTTGGCGTGCAACTCGGCCATCCGCCAACTGTTCAGGAACTTTCCGCCGCGCATGGTGTCGCGGAAGTGCACCTGCCAGTTGTCGTGGGGGTTGGAGTTGCCCATGCTCGCGGCGATGCCGCCCTCGGCCATGACGGTGTGCGCCTTGCCGAACAGCGACTTGCAGATGATCGCGGTGCGCTTGCCCTGCTCGCGGGCGGCGATGGCCGCGCGCAGGCCGGCGCCACCAGCGCCGATCACCACGACATCGAAGGTGTGTCGCTCCAGTTCCATCTGTGTCGGACCTCTCGTTGCGATGCAGGCGCCTCGCGGGCAGCCGCTAGAAGAATCGCAGGTCGCTGATCGTGCCGGACGCGACCAGCCGGACATACAGGTCGGCGAGGGCCACGAACACCAGCGACATCCAGGCGATCTGCATGTGGTACCGGTTCCAGCGGCTGACCTGGGTCCACATCCAGTACCGCACCGGATGCCGGGAGAAGTGCTTGAGCCGGCCGCCCACGGCATGCCGGCAGGAGTGGCAGGACAGTGAGTAGGCCCACAGCAGTACCGCGTTCACCAGCAGCACCAGGGAGCCAAGCCCCATGTGCCCCCAGCGACCCTGGTGGTCGCGGAAGGAGATGACCACGTCGTAGCTGAGGATCACGTTCAGGACCAGGCCGAGGTAGAAGAAGTACCGGTGCACGTTCTGCACGACCAGCGGGAACCGGGTCTCGCCGGAGTACCTGGCGTGTGGCTCGGCCACCGCGCAGGACGCCGGTGACCGCCAGAACGAGCGGTAGTAGGCCTTGCGGTAGTAGTAGCAGGTGAGCCGGAAGCCCAGCGGGACGATCAGGATGATGATCGCCGGCGAGACCGGCCACCAGGAGCCGAAGACGCCCAGGTGCGGCGCGCCGACCTTGGCGCACGAGGTCGCCAGGCACGGCGAGTAGAACGGCGAGATGTATGGCTGGGTGAAGTAGTCGGCGTTCACGAACGCCGCCCAGGTCGCGTAGATCACGAACGCCACGAGCACCACGACGGTGATGAGCGGCTGGAGCCACCATCGGTCGGTGCGCAGGGTGCGGGCCGCCAGTGTGGCGCGACCCGGGGAGTCGACGCCCGAGGCGGTCGTCGTGTCGGTTGCCATCAGTTCTCCCTGGACTGGCCGTGGGGGCGTCCCCTGCCGGCCGGGTGGTTGTACCTGTCGGTCCGGTGCCCGAACCGACGGACGCCGCAGTGTGACGCCATAGTGCGGAGCGGGTCCAGCCGGAGGTGTCCGGTCCGGATCCGGATCCGGATCCGAGTCCGAAGCCGGTCCCACAGTGCAGATCATCGCCAGTTCGGCGCCCGTGCACGAGGTCTCACGGTGTAATGAGGCGCACACCACGGTCCTCATCTGATCCTCGGCGTGACAGCGAGGCGGTCCACGGGTGGGAGAGCCCCCTAGGACTCCCGACAAAATGGATGAAAACGGCCAGGGTGTCGTGTTCCAGCGGCAGTACCGCCCGAATCCGGCACCATGGCCGCGGTGACTCACCTGTGCGACCCGCCTGTGAATCCCACCACAGCGAGCCGGATCGTAACGGATCATCCCAACGCCGCCGCGCCGGGTCCACCCGACCGCGCACCGCCCCGGTGACGGTCGAGGCGGTGCGCGCGAAGGTGGTAGCTGACGGTGCGGGTCAGACGACCGTGCGGTGCTGGGCCTGCTTGATCAGGGAACGCCCGTCGAACGGGAGCACGAAACCCTTTCTGACCAGGTCGTGCACCGCGTCACGCACCTGGTGGCGGTAGTCACTGTTGGACCGGTAGAGGGCGGCCAGTTGGGCGGCGGTGAAGTCCCGGTGGGTGCCGAACAGGATGCAGAAGCCGCTCAACGGGTTGGTCAGGCTGGCCGGACCGTTGACCCCGTCGTTGAGGCTGATCGGCACCTGCACGTCGGGCAGCCGGATGCCGCCGCGCACGATCCCGTTCCCGTCCCGACCGAACCTGCCCGGCGGGCCGGGGTCGATCAGGTCCATCGGTGCCGCCATCCGGGGCGGGACGCCGACACGCACCCACCGGTCCAACGCGGCGTAGGCGGCGTGGAACACCGCCCAGGACTCGACCTGGCTGGGCCCGGGGTTGAGGCAGTCGAACGGCTCGGCCGGCCCGAACTCGCGGGTCTGGATGCCACCCAGGGTGGCCCGGAAGTCGTTCGGATCGGTGGCCTCGGCATACGCCGGGACGTGCGAGGCGCCGGCGATCTCCCAGGTGCGCAGCGTCGGGTTGTCCGGCACCCGCAGCGACGGGATGCCCTGGCCGAGGAAAAGGTCGCTCTCAGTGTCGACCCGCATCACCTTGGTACCGACCTCGGGCCGGGGCGCCAGGGAGCTGTTCGACAGGGCCAGCAGGAAGCCGTCGTAGACGTGTCGCAGCGGCTGGACGGTGTTGTAGTACACGCCCAGGAAGCGAGCCGACTGGGACGCGCCGGCCGCGTAGACGTGCCGGATGCGCAGGTCGGCCAGCGGATTACCCCGGCTGGTGCTCCTGGTCATCTCGGCGATCTGGGTGTAGACGTCGAACGACTGCGAGTCGTCGGTGACGGTGCCTCCGGCGGTGAGATCCAGCGAGCCGTACCGCCGCGGGTTCCACTCCCGCAGGCCGAGCCCGGCGGTCGGTCCAGGGTCGGCGCCGTTGACCCCCACCCGCTGCACCGACGCGCCGATCCAGGTCCAGCCGTGCCGAATGAAGAAGTCGCCGCTGGTGCCCCACTCGGTGTCGATGTCGTGGCCGGCGGTCACGTTCTGCCAGTCCACCACGGCCACCCCGGCCGACCGGTGCGGGTTCACCGGGCGGCGCACCACGATCCGGGTGGTGTACGGGCTGGTTCCGATCGGGGTGGCCGCGCGCTTCTGCTCGTCCACGGTCGGGTTGGCGTTGAACCGGGTGGCGGTCCCGGAGATGAAGAACTCCTGCTCGGTGTAGCCAGCCCGACGCAGGTTGAACGGAGTGGAGTAGAAGACGTAGTCGCGGGACGGGTTGCCCGGCCGGGCGGTCGACGGGATCGGCCCGGTGATCGAGTCCGGACCGGCCCCGGGAGAAGTCGTGGCCGGCCGGCCGGCCCGCTCGCCGGGCTGGTGCGCGAGCAGCGGGCCGCCCGGGGCCGGCGTGGCCGCGGCGGCGGGCGGCACGGCCAGTGCCGCGGCCGTGATCAGGATGGTGGGCACCAGGAGCACCCCGCGACGCGGGGGTTCGGCGACGAGCCGGTGGTGCGCGGGCACGGTTCCTCCTTTGTCCTGGCGGCCCGTTCCGGTCGGAGCGAGCCCTGATGGCGCACCCGGTTCGGGACGCACCACGACAGCACGGTATGAAAGGTCACCGCCGCTGTCGTCGGCAGAATCGCCAGCCCGCAGCTCTGGTCTCAGGCCGGTGATCGCCGCCGGGCGTGGGGCTGGTGGCCGGCGACCATCTAGAATGTGGGCACATCCCATCTGACACCTGGAGCGGTGCACTGTGCCTGTGCGCGAAGACCTGCGCAACGTCGCGATCATCGCGCACGTGGACCACGGGAAGACCACCCTGGTCGACGCGATGCTCTGGCAGTCCGGCGCCTTCAGCTCACACCAGGACGCCCAGGCCGCGGTCGACCGGGTGCTCGACTCGATGGAGCTGGAGCGGGAGAAGGGCATCACGATCCTGGCCAAGAACACCGCGGTCCGTTACTCCGGTACCACCATCAACATCCTGGACACCCCCGGCCACGCCGACTTCGGTGGCGAGGTGGAGCGCGCGCTGTCCATGGTGGACGGGGTCCT
Organism: Mycobacteriales bacterium; assembly: GCA_036278435.1. Classification (GTDB taxonomy): domain Bacteria; phylum Actinomycetota; class Actinomycetes; order Mycobacteriales; family DASULA01; genus DASULA01. Next base: position 6,715 of record DASULA010000098.1, read on the forward strand.
GCTGCTGGTGGACGCCAGCGAGGGCCCGCTGCCGCAGACCAGGTTCGTGCTGCGCAAGGCGTTGCAGCGCAGGCTGCCGGTGATCCTGGTGGTCAACAAGGTGGACCGCCCGGACGCCCGGATCGCCGAGGTGGTCGAGGAGACCTACGAGCTGTTCCTCGACCTGGGCGACAGCTCGGGCTCCGGCGACGGCGCGGACGGGCACGGTAACGGGCTCGGTAACGGGCATGCCCAGGACCTGCTCGACTTCCCGATCGTGTACTGCCAGGCCCGCACCGGCCGGGCCTCGTTGGACCGGCCGGCCGACGGCACCTCACCAGACGCGCCGGACCTGCGCACCCTGTTCGAGACCATTGTGGCCACCGTCCCGCCGCCGAGCTACGACGAGAAGGCGCCGCTGGCCGCGCACGTGACCAACCTGGACGCCTCGCCGTACCTGGGACGCCTGGCCCTGTGCCGGGTCCGGTCCGGACACATCCGCAAGGGCCAGCAGGTGGCCTGGTGCCGCGCGGACGGCTCGGTGGAGCGGGTCAGGGTGACCGAGCTGCTGATGACCCGTGCGCTGGAGCGGGTGCCGGTCACCGAGGCCGGCCCGGGGGACATCATCGCCATCGCCGGGATCCCGGACATCACCCTCGGCGAGACGCTGGCCGATCCGGCCGACCCCCGGCCGCTGCCGGTGATCACCGTGGACGCGCCGTCGATCTCGGTGACCATCGGGGTGAACACCTCGCCGCTGTCCGGGCGCAGCGGGGGCAAGCTCACCGCCCGGCTGATCCGCAACCGGCTGGACGCCGAGCTTGTCGGCAACGTGTCGATCCGGGTACTGCCCACCGAGCGCCCGGACACCTGGGAGGTGCAGGGCCGGGGCGAGCTGCAACTGGCCGTGCTGGTGGAGATCATGCGCAGGGAGGGGTTCGAGCTGACCGTGGGCAAGCCCCAGGTGGTCACCCGGGAGGTGGATGGCCGGCTGTCCGAGCCGGTGGAGCGGCTCACCGTGGACGTGCCCGAGGAATACCTGGGCGTGGTCACCCAGTTGCTCGCGCTGCGCAAGGGCCGCCTGGAGCAGATGGTGAACCACGGCACCGGCTGGGTGCGGATGGAGTACCTGGTGCCGGCCCGGGGCCTGATCGGGTTCCGCACCGAGTTCCTCACCGAGACCCGCGGTACCGGGATGCTGCACCACGTGTTCGAGCGCTACGAACCCGGGCACGGTGAGCTGCGCACCCGACCATCCGGCTCGCTGGTCGCCGACCGTGCCGGTCCGGTGACCGGCTACGCGTCGGCCAACCTCCAGGAGCGCGGGTCGCTGTTCGTGCGGCCGGGCACCGAGGTCTACCAGGGCATGATCGTCGGGGAGAACTCCCGGCCGGACGACATGGACGTCAATCCGACCAAGGAGAAGAAGCTCACCAACATGCGTACCTCGGCCGGCGACGAGTTGGAACGGCTCGTGCCGGCCCGGGTGCTCTCGCTGGAGCAGGCGATGGAGTTCTGCCGGGAGGACGAGTGCGTCGAGGTGACACCGGCCACGATCCGGTTGCGCAAGGTCGTGCTCGCCGCGCAGGATCGCGAGAAGGCGCGGGCCCGGCTCAACCGTGGTCGGCCGTAGCCGAGGACGTCCCGGCCCGCGGGGTGGTCCACCCGCATTGGGTTAACGCGCGTTAGCCCGGCTGGCGCAGCGGCCTTATAGGGCGGGCGGGCGTGGAGCCCGGCGCGATCGCGGTGGGGCGCGCTACCCCGGACGGCGCATGGATTGGGGCGGATGGCGCCGATTAGTCGTTATTCGGTCTCTCTATGGTTACGATCCGGAGAGAAGCCCCGATGACCGTTGTGCCCTTTCACTACTGTCGCACCGCCCGGCATTGGTGCTGGGTCACGGTCCGTACCCCGCCACACGCGGGACAAGAGGAGGCGCAGGAACGTGAAGGTCAGAAGGGGCATGGCTCTCCTGGCGCCGGCTGTGGTGCTGGCCATGGTCGCCGCCGCATGCGGCGGCGGCAGTGGCACCGACAAGGGCGGCGGCAACGGCGCGACCGGGAAGGGCACACTCATCTACGGCGAGTCCACGGACTGGCCGGAGAACCTGTTCCCGCTCATCTCAGCGGGTAACGCCACCTCGGTGGCAAACATCCTCATTCGCATCCTGCCAGGTGCATACCGGGTCTATCCCGACTTTACTGTCAAAGCGGACACCGTCCTGCTGGCATCGGAACCCACCAGCACCACCCAGGGCGGCAAGCAGGTCGTGACCTACAAGCTGAACCCGAAGGCTGTGTGGAGCGACGGTAAGCCGATCGACGCGACGGACTTCATTTTCGACTGGAACATCCAGAAGTCCTCGGATCCGACGAAGGGTGGTTGTGCGGCGCTGTTGAGCAC
>DASULA010000099.1:0-10968 GCA_036278435.1 Mycobacteriales bacterium
GACCACTTCGGCGCGCTCGGTTTCGTGCAGGGGCTGCTGCGGGTGCTGGCCGACTGCGGGCACCCCGGGCTGCTGGTCGTGCTGGACGAGATCGAAACCCTGCAACGGGTGCGCGGCGATGTGCGGGAGAAGGGCCTCAACGCGCTGCGGCAACTGCTCGACGAGCTGGACGCCGGACGGTTCCCCGGGCTGTTCCTGGTGATCACCGGCACGCCGGCGTTCTACGACGGGCAGCAGGGCGCGCAGCGGCTGCCGCCGCTGGCTCAGCGGCTGGCCACCGACTTCGGCACCGACGCCCGGTTCGACTCGCCGCGGGCGGTGCAACTGCGGCTGGCCGGGTTCGACCTGGACCGGCTGGCCGCGCTCGGCCGGGTGGTGCGCGACCTGTACGCCGGGGTGGCCCGGCACCCCGACCGGGTGGCGTCCGTGGTGGACGACGCGTACCTGCGGGACCTGGCCGTGGCCGTCACCGGCGGGCTCGGCGGGCGGGTCGGGGTGGCGCCGCGGCTGTTCCTGCGCAAGCTCGTCGCCGACGTGCTCGACCGGGTGGACGAGTTCGCCGACTTCGACCCGCGGGTGCACTACGCGCTGACCGTGTCCGATGTGGACCTGACCGAGACCGAGCGCGACGCGGTGGCCAGCGCCAACGACATCGACCTGGACCTCCCATGACGCCATCCGGGGCGGCTGGCGCGGCCGGCGGGGGGCTGGACCGGCTGCACCCGGTGCTGGTGCACCACCTGGTGAACACGCTGGGCTGGCGGACGCTGCGCCCGCTCCAGGACGCCGCCGCCGGCCCGGTGCGCGACGGGGACGACGCGGTGCTGGTGGCGCCGACCGCCGGCGGCAAGACCGAGGCTGCGGTGTTCCCGCTGCTCACCGCCATGGAGGAGCAGGGCTGGACCGGCCTGTCGGTGGTGTACCTGTGCCCGCTGCGGGCCCTGCTGAACAACCTCGGCCCGCGGCTGGAGCGCTACACCGGCTGGCTGGGCCGGCGGGTCGCGGTCTGGCACTCCGACGTGGCCGCGTCGGCCCGCCGCCGGATCCTGGCCGACCCGCCGGATGTGCTGCTGACCACGCCGGAGTCGGTGGAGGCGATGCTGATCAGCATCCGGGTGGAGCAGCGCCGGCTGTTCGCCGGGCTGCGCGCCGTGGTGGTCGACGAGGCACACGCGTTCGCCGCCGACGACCGGGGCTGGCACCTGCTGGCCGTGCTGGAACGCCTCACCGTCCTGACCGGACGGCCACTCCAGCGGGTCGCCCTGTCGGCCACCGTGGGCAACCCGGACGGCCTGCTGCACTGGGTGCAGGGCTCCGGCCGGGGCACCCGCCCGGGCCGGGTCGTCGCCCCCGAACCGCCACCGGCCGCCGCACCGGGCGGGCGGCCGGACGGGCAGGTGGAACTGGACTACGTCGGATCGGTGCACAACGCCGCCCGGGTGATCGCCGCGCTGCACCAGGGCGAGAAGCGGCTCGTCTTCGCCGACTCCCGCCGCCTGGTCGAGGAACTGGGCGCGGCACTGCGGGCCGGCGGGGTGACCACGTTCCTGTCCCACGCGTCGCTGGCCGCCGACGAGCGGCGCCGCGCCGAGCAGGCGTTCGCCGAGGCCCGCGACTGCGTGATCGTGGCCACCTCCACCCTGGAACTCGGCGTGGACGTGGGCGACCTGGACCGGGTCATCCAGATCGACGCACCCGGTTCGGTGGCGTCGTTCCTGCAACGCCTGGGCCGGGCCGGCCGGCGCGCCGGCACGCAGCGCAACTGCCTGTTCCTGGCGCTGGACCACCCGTCCCTGGTGGCGGCGGCCGGACTGCTGGTGCTGTGGGGGTCCGGGTACGTCGAACCGGTGGAACCCCCGCCCGAGCCGAGACACATCGTGGCCCAGCAACTGCTCGCGCTGTGCCTCCAGGACGGCGGGATCGGCGGCAGCCTGTGGCCGTCGGCGTGGAACGGGCTGGCCCCGTTCGACCGCAGCGCCGCGCCGATCGTGGCGTACCTGCGGGAGCAGGGGTTCGTGGACGCCGACGGCGACCGGCTGATCGTCGGGCCGGCCGCCGAGGAGCGGTTCGGGCGGCGGCACTTCATGGGCATGACGGCGGTCTTCACCGCCCCGCCGCAGTTCACCGTCCTATCCGGACGCACCGAGATCGGCCGCACCGACCCGGCGCTGCTCACCGACAAGATCGACGGGTCGCGGCGGCTGCTGCTCGGCGGGCGGAGCTGGCAGGTCACCTGGGTGGACTGGAAGCGCCGCCGCTGCTTCGTCACCCCGGCCGAGGGCGGCGGCCGGGCACGCTGGCACACCCCAGGGGTGACCGCCGCCAGCTTCGCCCTGACCCGCGCGGCCCGCGACGTGCTGCTCGGCACCGACCCGCCGGTCGAGCTGACCGCCCGGGCGGTGCGGGCCCTGGCCGAGGTGCGGGAGGCGATGCTGGCCACCGTCCACCCGGGAGGCACCGTCATCGCCCGGCACGGCGACGACGTGCGGTGGTGGACCTGGGCCGGCTACCGCGCCAACGCCACCCTGGCCGCCACCCTGTCCGGGCTGGCCGACGACGCCCAGCGGGTGGACGACACGTCGCTGCGGCTCCGCACCGACCTCACCCCGGCCATCTGGAAGGCCGGCGTGGCCGACGCCCCCGACCGCCTCTGCCTACCCGAGGTGGACACCCGCGCCCTGACCGGCCTGAAATTCTCCGAAGCCCTACCGCCACGACTAGCCGAAGCCACCCTAGCCACCCGCCTAGCCGACCTGGACTCCGCCACCACCGCCCTGTCCGAACCCATCCGCTTCACCTACTGATCGCGGCCCCGCTGTGCCTCCAGCGCCGCCACCACCTCCGCCATCCCATCCACCGGTCCCAGTACATCGCGAAGGTCACTGATGTCGTCCAGTGCATCGTCGATGTCGTACCTCGACACACCGGCGGCCACAGCGTGCGCCGCCCGCTGCTCCGCCTCCCCGGCCCGGCCCGCCGCAAGCAGGCACACCGCAAGCCACGGCTCCACGGTCGGATCCTCGTCTGCCCGTTCGGCGCAGTGGCGCGCGGCCCGCTCCATGTCGGCCCGCCCGTCATCCGCCCGCCCCACCGCGAACGCCACCAACCCCCGCCGGTAGTACGCCAGGTCGTACCTCGGATCGAGTTCGATTGCCCGATCGAGATCACCGACCGCCTCGCCGTATCGCCCCATGAGCCGGTAGGTCTCACCACGCCCGACGATGGCCCAGTCGAGTGTGGGGCTCAGTTCGATGGCTCGGGTGAGATCGGTGAGTGCGTCGTCGTATCGCCCTATGAGCCGGTAGGTCAGGCCACGCCCGGCCGTGGCCCAGTCGAGTGTCGGGCTCAGTTCGATGGCTCGGGTGTAGTCGGTGAGTGCGTCGTCGTATCGGCCCATGAGCCGGTAGGTCCAGCCGCGTCCGGCGATGGCCCAGTCGAGTGGAGGGTTCAGTTCGATGGCCAGGGTGAAATCCGTGAGTGCGTCGTCGTATCGGCCAATCCGCCGGTAGGTCAGGCCGCGTCCGGCGATGGCCCAGGCGAGTGTGGGGTTCCGTTCGATGGCTCGGGTGTAGCCGGTGAGTGCGTCGTCGTATCGGCCCATGAGTAGGTAGGTCCAGCCGCGTTCGGCGATTGCCCAGGCGTAGTCGGGGCGGAGTTCGAGGGAACCGGTGAAGTCCGTAAGGGCCTTGTCATAGCGTCCGGCGAGGCGGTGGAGTTCGCCACGTTCGGCAAGGGCGGTACCGCGGTGGTGGGCGTCCAGGTCGGGTTTGGTGGCCAGGTCGGTGAGCAGGGTGATGTGGTTGTCGTCGGGGCCAGCGGCCAGGGTGGACAGGTGGTCGCCGCGGTCGCGCAGGGCCGGGAGGTCGCTGTCGGTGCCGGCCTGGGCGATTATCTGGGCCCACGGCAGCGCCTCTGAGGATCGGTACGCGTAGGCGTCGACCAGGGCCTCCAGCGCCCGGGGTAGCGCTCCCGGGGTGCGGGCGCATAGGTAGTGGTAGTGCTCCTCCAGCGCGGCGGCGCGCCAGCGGTCATCGTCCCAGCGCTTCGGGCCGGAGAGGTCCAGCCCGTCGCACGCCGCCCGGTGGTGGGCGGCCAATGCCAGATGGCGGTCCCACCACGCCTGCGGCGAGTGGGCCCGGGACACGCGCAGCATGGCTGCGCGGACCACCTGGTGGTAGCGGAAGCCGTCGGCGTGGCGGCTCACGAACGGCAGCCGGCACAGCCAGTCGAAGTCGTCGGCGGCTGCTTCCGGAGCGCATGCGGCGGCCAGCACGTCGGCGTCGAGCCAGCGGGGGAACGCGCCGGCCATCGCCACCGAGCGGCGCCGCTCGTCCGGTTCCCACTTCAGGAACCGCTCCACCGCGTCACCGCTCGGGTCGCCCACCTCCTCGGCCGAGGCCGGGCCGGACTGGGCCAGCATGGCCACCAGCAGGGGCAGCCGCCCGGAAATCTCCAGGATCACCTCGGTGGTCCGCTCGTCGGTGATGCCGCGCCCGGCCAGCAGGTTCCGGGCCTCGGCCGGGGTGAACACCTCCAGCCCGGTGTCGTCCCGCAGGCCGAGGAACGCCGACCAGCGGTTGGGGTCCAGCGGGTGCTGCCCGGCCACGGTGATCACCAGGTTCGCTGGCAGCGCGCCGTACCGGCCGCCCAGCAGGTCCAGCAGCCACGGCTCCAGGAACGCGCTGGTCCGCTCGAACGTGTCGAAGAACAGCGCGATCGGCCGGTCGCCGGCCGCCTCGGACAGTTCCGTGACGAACGCCGGGGTCAGCTCCTCCACCGGCGAGAGCACCAGTTGGACATCCCGGTGGTCATGGAATTTGCGGCTCAGGAACATCCGTAACTGGTCGACGTTCCTGCCCAGGGCGTCGGGATCCACCTCGGCGGCGACCGCGCCGACCACCGGCACGTCGGCGGCCAGCCGCACCCCGATCCGGGTCGCCGACCGGGTCAGCAGCGAGGCCATGCCGTCCGGCGCGCCCGGGTCGCGGTCCAGTTCCCGGCGGCGCTGCCGGTACGCGGCCAGCCGCTTGGTCCAGTCCCGGCAGTGGACGCCGGCCGCCTCCCACTGCGCGGTGAGCCGCTCCATCGCGCCCAGCACGTCCACGGCGTCGGTCTCGTCCAGGTAGGCCGCGGCGTAGCCGTGCTCGCCGGCCAGCCGGGCCAGTTGCCGGACCAGGAACGTCTTGCCCACCCCGGCGTCGCCGTGGAACGTGAACAGGAACCGGCGCCGCGGGTCGTCCACCGGCAGGTCCAGATTCCGCTCGAACGCCTCCAGCTCGCCCCGCCGCCCCACGAACCCGCCAGCCTGACGCTGCCGAATGATGTCCTGCAACGTCACCGGTCGCTTACCCACCCCGCCTCACCAACCCGCCCCACCAGCGCCGATCTTGGCGATAGTGATGTTATACAAGCGAAAATAACAGCACTTTGACCAAGATCGGCGGGGGATTGGCGGGGGAGGAGTGGGGAGGTGTAGGCGCCGCGGCGCGCCCACACCTCCCCCGAGGCGGGCCCCCGCCGGGACTGGCGACGGGGGCCCGGGCTTGTGGCCTACTCCTCGACCTGGAGGGGGCGCATCATCTCGTTGTCCTCGTGGTCGATGATGTGGCAGTGCCACACGTACCGGCCGGCGAGGTCGAAGTTCATCTTGATCCGGGTGGTCTCACCGGGGTAGGCGAGCACGGTGTCCTTGAACCCGCTCTCCCCGGCGTCCGGGCCACGCACCTGGCCGCTGCCGGTCGGCTCCCGGTTCACCACCTGGAACTGGATCTGGTGCACGTGGATCGGGTGCGCGTCGTCGGTGAAGTTGGTGATCTCCCAGGTCTCCGGGACGTTGCGGGTCGGGGTCTCAGTGACCGGGTCCATCCACCGCTTCGGGCTGGGCGTGCCGTCGGCGTTCATGGTGCCCAGCAGGCCCACGATCGGGGCGTCGGCGAACGTGGTGGAGTCCAGCTCGTTCAGCGACACCTGGCGGGTGTGCGACGGGCTACCCAGCGGGGTGAGGGAGGGAAGCTGGAGCCGGTCGGGGGGCACGCTGGTGTCCCGGGACCGCAGCGGACCGACCACGAACTTCATCACCTGGCCGGTGGTGGCCGGGTCGGCCGGGTCGAAGTCGACGCCGACGGTTCCGCCGCCGAACGGGTCGTCCGGCCCCTCGTTGATCAGGTACAGCTCGGTGCCCACCGGCACGTCGGAGAAGTCCACGACGACGTCGGCGCGCTCGGCCACCGCGATGATGACCTGGTCCAGTTGCTGCGGCGCGGGTAGGAACCCGCCGTCCGAACCGATCTGCCAGATCGGCAGCGCGGCCGGCGCCGGGCGGGCCGCGGTCGGGTCGCTGGCGATCTTGAGGATGACCACCCGGGTGTTGCAGGAGTTCAGGAACCGGAACCGGTACCGGCGTGGCTCCACCTCCAGGCGCGGCCAGACCCGGCCGTTGGCGATCATGGTGGTGCCGAAGAACTCCGGGTTCCACTGTGGAGGGACATCGGTGGTGGGGATGAACGGACCGCCCGGGGTGACGTCGCCGAAGAAGTCCCGGCTGTCGGGGAAGAACAGCGAGCCGTCGGCGTTGAACGACCGGTCCTGCACCACGATCGGGATCTCGTAGTAGCGGGTGCCCGGCGGGTCGCCGATCGCCGGCGCGGGTCCGGGTAGGACACCGGCCGGCAGGTCGGAGTCGCCGCCGCGGATCAGGTACATGCCGCTGAGGCCCATCTGGATGTTCACCCGGGTCATGCCCAGGGCGTGGTCGTGGAACCACAGCGTGGTGGCGCGCTGGTCGTTGTTGTACTGGTAGACCGAACTGCCCGGGTGCCACAGCGGCCCGATCCGGTCGTGGAACTCCGCGGCGTAGCGGTCGTAGAACGATCCGACCGTGGCGTAGCCGTCCGGGATGTTGCGTGCCCTGGCCAGGAACCACGCGTTCGGGTAACCGTCGCTCTCCTCGAAGCTGTGCGCGCCGTGCAGGTGGGTGACCAGCGGGATCGGCCCGTGGTAGGGGTCGGGCGTGCTGGTGAAGGTCTGCTTCATGTCGCGGCCGGAGATCCCGCCGGCCGGGTTCGCCCAGTGCAGGGTCTGGTCCACGGTCAGGGGGTGGGACAGGTAGTTGCCGAGCGAGTCGACGAGCTGGTTCACCCACCTGACCCGCACCTGCCGGTCGGCCAGCGTCTCCAGCGGGAGCGCGGGCGCGTGGAACGTCCCCGGGTGCCCGATCGCGCCGTAGCCCCACACCGTGGTCCGAGGCAGGCCAGGCGGGAGCATCTGCTGACGGAACTGGCGTACGGCGATCGCGTAGTGGTCCACCGCGCCGTGCTCGACCGTGCCAGCACGCGGCATCGCCGGCAACACGGCCAGCCGTTGCGCGTACTTGGCGATGGTGTGCGGGTCCAGGCCGGGGCCGCCGTCCAGCGCGGTCGCCCGGGCCCCGCTGCCGCGGAGCAGGCGCCAGGGCACTATCACCGCTGCCCCGGTCGCGGCGCCTGCCGCGACGAACTGCCGTCGAGTGATCATGGCCACCTTCCATGCCGGTTCGGTTCCGCGAGGGAACCGAAAACATGGCAGCACGCCGCAGGGCGGAATGCGGTGGCTTGCCCCCTTGTCGCGATGTATGACCACCGCGCGACAGACAGGGTTGGACCTCCGCGCGACATTGTCAATACGTCGTTCTATTAACCACCGGCCTTAGCCAAACCACCGTGTTGCCCCGACCGCGAGGTGGCACGGCTCGCGTGGTGCGGTCGCCCGAGAGCCGGCCAATGGTGACCTGGGTGCGTGTGGATCGCCGTAAGCACTGCGGTACCGGAGAATGAGCAATCTATTCCACTTCGGACGGACAAAGTGGAATGACTGGTTTGTGACCATTCAACTATAATTCTTGACTGTTCAATCAGTTTCTGATCAACATTGTGTTGAGAATTCATTGAGAGATCGGACAGTTCTCCGACAGAAGTCCGACAGTCAAAGAACGAGCCAACCGAAACCCATGACAAATTTCCACGCAGGGACCACCCGGAATCACCGTGGCTCATCCGGGCCCGCACCACGACACACGGCATCGGGGCTGCCCGGGTTCAGGAGGCGACGGCGTCGTCTGGTTTGTCACATCCGGGTGGTCGGTGCCGTCGCGCCGCCGGTCCGGTCCGCCGATGGCGGGCCGGGAGCTACGCCGGGCGGGTGGGTGGGGCGGTGTGCAGGGCGAGCACGGCGGCCAGCCCGCCGATCCCGGCCAGCACGGCGAACGCGGCCGGGTAGCCGCCCAGTGCCCCGGCCAGCACGGTGCCGATCCACGGGGCGGCCGACGTGGCCAGCAGCCTCGGCGCGGACAGCACTCCGCTGAGCCGGCCGTAGTGGACCGTTCCCCAGCGGTCGGTCACCGCGGTGGCCATCAGCAGGGTGAACACCCCGCGGGTGGCGCCAACCAGCATGGCCGCGGCGATCAGTGCCCCGGCCGGGCCTGGCAGCGCCGCCAGCAGCGCGATCGACACCGCGCAGCCGGCCAGCACGGCGGTGGTGCGCACCCGCACGCTGGTGCGGGCGACCAGCCGGCCGTACCCCATCCGGCCGCACACCTGGCCGATCCCGCCCAGGCCCAGGGCCCACGCCGCCGCGGTGGTGGACATGCCGCGTCCGGTGAGCAGCGGCACCAGGTCGATTACCGCCGCGTACACGGCCATCGCGGCCAGGCTCACCGCCGCGGCCAGCAGCACGAACGCACGGCTGCGGGCCACCGGACCGGGTGGGTCCGCCGGGCTCGGCGCGTGCTGCCGCCCGCCGACCGGGTGTGGCCAGCGCCCGGCCAGCCCGACCGCGTGCGCCGGAACTGTGATCACCACCATCCCGGCGGCCAGCACCAGGTAGGTGTGCCGCCAGCCCAGGCCGCCGACCAGGCCGGCGGTCAGCGGCGCGGAAACGGTGCTGGCCAACCCGGCGACCAGGGTCAGGCCGGTCAGCGCGGTCACCCGACGCGGCCCGGCCCATCGGGTCAGCGCGGCGAACGCCGGTTGGTACAGCACCGCGGACATGGCGGCGCCGGCCAGGCCCCAGCCCACCAGAAACCAGGGCAGTGACCGCGCGGTGGCGATCACCACCACGGCTGGCCCGGCCAACACCGATCCGGCCGTCATCACCGGCCGCGGCCCCCACCGGTCCAGCAGCCGGCCCACCGGTACCCCGACCAGGGCGGCGATCGCCTGGCTGATCGAGAACGCACCGGTCACCGCGCCCGCCGACCAGCCGGTGTCGGTGCCGATGGTCGGGGCCAGCACCGGGAACGCGTAGTACAGCACGCCCCAACTGGCCACCTCGGTGACGCACAAGACCGTCAACACCCGCCGCAGCCCACGCCGGCTCAGCGCCCCGGCCACCGCAGTGCCGGCCACTGTGTTCGCCGCCGTGCCCGCCACCGTGGTCACGGCCGGCCCGCCGACCTGACCGGCGCCACCGACGACCGCGACGTCGGCGGAGGTGTCCTCGGCGGTGTCAGCGACCAGGCCACCCGCGGCGCCCACAACGCCGCCCGCGTCGTTCGGGATCGCCGATCGGTGCCTGGTCATCGTCCCTCGGTACCTCTGCCCGTCCGCCGGACCCGACCCGGTCGCGTGCCCGCACCATCATGCCGCCCGGTCGGCCGGACTCCCGGCCACCATCGTGAGTGATCGCTCACACCGGGTCCGTCCGTGCCGCCCGGCGAGCCCACCGGCGAACCGGAGAGCCAGCTCCGCCCTTTGCCCCGCGGACCGGCCCCCACCTCACCCCCTTGTGGTACCGCACTGGCTAGGCTTGGTTGGTGCGTTCGTTCGCGGTGGGACCGGTTGGCCGGCCGGCGCGCGCGATGGCTGTCTATTTGCTCGCGGCGGCGGGCGTGATCGCTGGTTACGCCGTGGTCGCGACCCTGCTGTGGATCAACCGGGACTTCGCCGACGACGGCCCGCTCAGCTTCACCGCGCCGCGGGCGGTCACGGCCCTGGATGCCGGCACGTCGCTGGCCACGGTCCGACGGCAGTGCCGGCAGGCCGGCGACCTCGGCGGCGGCAACGACACCACGAAGATCGTCGCCGCCCGGGTGGGCGGCGTGGCCTACTACGCCTGCTACCAGGTCGAACGCGACGGCACCGTGCTGGCCGCGACCGTGGTCGACGGCCAGGGCATCCGCGCTCCGGACGAGGTGATCAAGAAGGCCGGTGCCTGGCGGTGGATCGGGACGGTGAAGACGCCCGCCGAACTGGTGCTGGGCGGGGTCGCCCTCACCGCGCTGCTCACGCTGTATTTCCTCTACCACCGCCGCGCGCGCCCCGGGGCGCCGGTGCCGGCCCGGTGGTGGCAGGGGCCGATCGGCAACGCGGTGCTGGGCGTGCTGCTCGTCCTCCCGCTCACGCTGCCGTTCCGGCGGGGGGAAAGTCGGGCCCGGCGGATCCGGCTGCTGTTCCTGTTCGTCTTCGGGACGTCGGGCACGGTCCTGGTCGCGTTCCTGCAGAACGGCTGGCCGGACCGGCTGTCGTCGGTCACGCTCGGCTGGTTACTCGCCGGGATGGTCTTCGGCTGGCTCGGCGGTGGGGCGCTGCTGCGCCCGGCCGGATTCGGGCGACCCGACACGGTCGGGGTCTCCCGACCGGCTTCGCAGGGTGTGCCCGCGCCGCTGCCGGCGGCCGGTGCCGTGTTCGCCGGGCCGGGGGCAGCCGCCGACCGGGCGGCGGGCCCGCGGGCGGTGCCGGCCGTGACCGGGCTGCCCGCCGCGCCGGCCACGGCCGGTCCGAAGCCTGGGGCGGGAGCCGTGCCGGTGCAACAGCCGGGGGACCTGCCCACGTTCGCCGACGTCGGCGGCATGGGCGGGCTGAAGGCCGAACTCGCCGACACAGTCGGCACGTTGCTGGCCTTCACCGGTGAGGCCGAGGTGTACCGGATCAGCTTCAACGGGATCCTGCTGCACGGCCCGCCCGGAGCCGGCAAGACGTTCGTCGCCCGGGCCAC
>DASULA010000100.1:0-3300 GCA_036278435.1 Mycobacteriales bacterium
GACGAGCCGGAACTGGTCGCCCAGCACTCGACCATCATGTCTCCGCTGGTGTGGGACCTGGCCCACGTCGGCAACCAGGAGGAACTCTGGCTGGTGCGTGACGTGGGCGGGCGCGAGCCGGTCCGCGCCGACATCGACCAGATGTACGACGCGTTCCAGCACACCCGGGCCGACCGCCCGAGCCTGCCGCTGCTCAACCCCGTCGAGGCGGAGCGCTACGTCGCCACGGTGCGGGAGAAGGTCTACGACGTGCTGGGTGCGGTCGCCCTGGACGGCCACTCGCCGCGCACCCGGGACGGGTTCATGTTCGGCATGATCGTCCAACACGAGCAGCAGCACGTCGAGACGATGCTGGCCACCCACCAGCTCCGGGCCGGCGAGGCGGTGCTCGACGCGCCCGGGCCCGACCCCGCCGGTTCGGCCGGACGGACCTGGCCGGGCGAGGTGTTCGTGCCGGCCGGGCCGTTCACCATGGGCACCTCGGCCGAACCCTGGGCGCTGGACAACGAGCGACCGGCGCACCAGGTGCACACCCCGGCGTTCTGGATCGACACCATGCCGGTCACCAACGCCCAGTACGCCCGGTTCATCCATGACGGTGGGTACCACGACCCGCGGTGGTGGACCGAACGGGGCTGGGCGCACCGGCAGCGCGCCGGGCTCACCGGGCCGCAGTTCTGGCGGCCCGACGGCGACTGGTGGGTCCGCCGCAGGTTCGGCCGGGTCGAGCCGCTGCCGGCCGACGAGCCGGTGCAGCACGTGTGCTGGTACGAGGCCGACGCCTACGCCCGGTACGCCGGACGGCGGCTGCCCACCGAGGCGGAGTGGGAGAAGGCCGCCCGGCACGACCCGGCCACCGGCCGGTCCCGCCGCTACCCGTGGGGCGACACCGACCCCACGCCCGAACTGGCCAACCTGGACGGTCGACACCTGCGGCCGGCGCCGGTGGGCCACTACCGGCACGGCGCCTCGGCGTGCGGGGCCGAGCAGATGGTCGGCGATGTGTGGGAGTGGACGTCCAGCGACTTCGGTGGCTATCCGGGGTTCACCGCGTTCCCCTACCGGGAGTACTCCGAGGTGTTCTTCGGCCCGGACTACAAGGTGCTCCGCGGCGGGTCCTGGGCGACCGGCACCGTCGCCTGCCGAGGCACGTTCCGCAACTGGGACTTCCCGATCCGCCGGCAGATCTTCTCCGGGTTCCGCTGCGCCCGGGACGCTGCCGGAGACGGGGGCTGAGGCCGGTGTGCCGGCACCTGGCCTACCTGGGCCGGCCACGCACCCTACGCGAGCTGGTGTGCGACCCGCCGCACTCGCTGTACCGGCAGTCCTTCGCGCCGCGCCGGCAGCGGCACGGCACGGTCAACGCCGACGGGTTCGGGGTCGGCTGGTACGCCGGGTCCGACGCCGAGCCGGCCCGGTACCGAAGCGACCGTCCGATCTGGAGTGACGCCTCGTTCGCCGAGATCGCCCGGGTGACCAGCACCGGGGCGATCCTCGCCGCGGTACGCGACGCCACCGCGGGCATGCCATACGGCCCCGAGGCGGTCGCACCGTTCCGCCAGGCCGGCCGGTTGTTCAGCCACAACGGTCGGCTCGGCGACTGGCCATCCTGTGTGGACAAACTGGCCGCTGGCCTGGCCCCGCGCGAACTGGTGGGGTCGGCCGCGATCACCGACTCGGCGTTGCTCTGGAGCCTGGTGGCCGGCCGGATCGAACGCGGCGAGGCCGTGCCCGAGGCGGTGCGCGCGGTTGTGCTGCGCGCGGCCGAAGTGCCTGGCAGCCGGCTCAACCTGCTTGTCATCGACGGTACGTCGATCGTGGCCACGGCGTGCGGCGACACGCTGTGCTGGCGGTCCGACGGCGACGGAGTCCTCGTCGCCTCCGAACCGCACGACGACGCACTGGGCTGGCACGACGTCCCGGACGGGTCGTTGCTGCTGGCCACCGCGCGGGGCGTGGACGTGGCCCCCCTGCGCTCGCCGCCACCTCGACGATGGGGAGTCACGTGACCGGGTCTTCCGCAGGATTCCGTCTCGACAACCACCTTCCGGCCGGCTACCTGGCCGACGCGTTGCGCGCCGACGTGTACGCCGGACTGACCAGCACACCCAAGGCGCTGCCCCCCAAATGGTTCTACGACGAGGCGGGCGGGCAGCTCTTCGAGGAGATCACCCGGCTGCCGGAGTACTACCCGACCCGGGCCGAACGGGAGATCCTGTCCGCCCGGTCGGCCGCGATCGCCGAGCGCACCGGGGCCGCCGTGCTGGTGGAGTTGGGGGCCGGGTCGGCGGAGAAGACCCGGCTGCTGCTCACCGCGCTGCACCGGACCGGCACGCTGCGCCGCTACGTCCCGGTGGACGTGAACGCCGCCGCGGTGTTGGAGGTGGCACAGGCGCTGCGCGCGGAGTACCCGCGGGTGTCCGTGCACGGGGTGGTGGCCGACTTCGAGACCCAACTGGACCTGCTGCCGGCCGGCCAGCCCAGGCTGACCGCGTTCCTGGGCGGCACCATCGGCAACTTCGAACCGGTGGCCCGCCGGCGGTTCCTGGCCGAGGCGCGCTCGGGCATGCGGGCCGGGGACTGGCTGCTGCTGGGCACCGACCTGGTCAAGTCCCCGGACGTGCTGGTACCGGCCTACGACGACTCCGCCGGGGTGACCGCCCGGTTCAACCGCAACGTGCTGTACGTGGTGAACCGGGAACTCAAGGCCGACTTCGATCCGTCGGCGTTCGACCACGTGGCGGTGTGGGACCCGGACAACGAGTGGATCGAGATGCGGCTGCGTTCCACGGTCGACCAGGAGGTGCGGGTGGAGGAACTCGACCTCACCGTGACGTTCGTAGCCGGGGAGCAGATGCGCACCGAGGTCTCGGCGAAGTTCCGCCGTGAGCGGGTCGAGACCGAGCTGGCCCAGGCGGGGTTCACCCCGCGCGAGTGGTGGACCGACCCCGCCACCCGCTTCGCTGTGTCCCTGTCTCTGGCCGGCTGACCAGGCCCGGCGTGGTGACCCGGCGCACTGGGCGCGCCGGGTCACGCGCAGGCCATCTGGCCACGGCGGTTGGTCGGTAGGGTAGGTGTGTGTTGATGCCTGGCCAGTGGGTGCCGGTGACGGTGGCCGCTGCCAGATGCCGCCGGAACATGTACGGCGTGCTCGCCGAACGCCGCCAGGAGATCTGGGGTGGCTTGGCAGACGATCAATGACGATTCAGGTCGTCGCAGATACGCATGCGTTCATCTGGTACCTGCAAGGATCTCCACGGCTTTCCGACCGGGCCCGGACCCAGGTTATGGCCATGATGG
>DASULA010000101.1:0-19661 GCA_036278435.1 Mycobacteriales bacterium
GGACCGGCTCCAGCGCCGGGGGCAACCCGGTGTCGGGCATCCCGACGGGCAACGGGCCGGCCACGAACAGGGTGAGCAGCAGGCCGAGCGCGCCGCGGGTGGCCGCCGACCAGCGTTCGGCGGCGGCCGACCAGCCCTCCGGCTCCCGGCTGCCCAGCCACAGCAGGTAGCGGGTCAGGCCGCGCAGCGGGTCGTCCGGGCCGGCGGCGCGGAGCACCGGCCATCCGGCCGTCTCGCCACCGCCGGCCAGGTCGAACTGGACGTGGCCGAGCCGCCCGGGCCGGCGGGCGTCCCAGCGGAACTGGTCGCGCATGCCCGGCCGGACCAGCAGCAGTGAACCGGGCGTCAGGTTGTGCCGGAGTCGGCCCGACCACCACTCGGCTGAGCCCTGGAGAACCCAGGCGAACTCGAACCGGTCCAACTCCCGGGGACCGTGCACGGTGCCCGGGGGGTAGAAGGCGACCGACGGCCGACCGGCCGACACGAGCAGGTCACCGGGACGTGGATCCGACGGGATGGTCACGATCAGACATCATCCTGCCTCGGCATGCCGTCAGCACAGAGCCGTCTCGCCGACCGCACGCCCCGGCCCCGCGGGCCCCGCCGGTATCGCCCGCGCCCGGCGTTCCGGACCGCGGCGGTCAGCGGGTCGGTCAGCAGATCGACACGCCGAACACGTGCATCCGTACCCCGGCGTTCACCCCGGGTTCGGTCAGCACCGGCAGGGTGAACGCGGCCACCGCCCGGCCCGACAGCAGCGGCACCGCGACCGCGTAGAGGCTCACCGACCGGCGTGGCATCGCCCCCTCCCGCCGGTACTGGTCGACGGTGGCCACCACCTGGCTGGACGGCAGGGCGTGGTTGGCCAGCCAGTCGGGCATGGTGACCGCGAAGGGATGGGTGGCCCCGTCCACGTAGCTGACCGTGCCCACGCCGGTGGCGGTGCCGCCGGAGGCCGCGCCCAGGAACGCGAGCACCTTGCCGGCGCACGCGATAGGCACCCGCTGGCCGTCCGCGACGGTGTTGTCCGGCTGGCCGCGGTCGATCCGCGGCCAGGTGAAGTACAGCTCGCCGCAGGTGACCGTGCGGCCGGGCAGCAGCCCGGCCCGGGCCAGCGCCGGGCCGAGGTAGGCCGTGCCGGTGCCGCAGAAGTCGGCGTGGTCGCTTTCGGCGTGCCCGATCCCGATGTTGTCGAAGGACGCCGACAGCCGCGGATAGGACGCCATCACCCGGGCGGTGGACTCGGCCAGGACCGGTTCCCGGTCGGCGAGGTAACGGGTGGACACCCGCAGCAGCGCCGGACCGGTCCGGCCCCGGCCGGGCGCCCGGGCCAGCCAGGACGCGGTCGCCGCCCCTCCGCCGGGGATGGCCGCCGGTGCCGGCGCGGTGGTTTCGGCGCTCCACCCGGCCGGCAGCTCCACCTCGACCTCGACGTCGGTGACTTCGCCGGGTCCCAGGTTGGCGACCGTGGCCGACAGGGTGAACCCGGCGCCGAGGCTCACGTCGGCCGGCGCGTCCAGGGTGACTCCGCACGGGCCGGCGCCGGACTCGACCAGCACGGTGGCCCGCTGCGGCAGGTCGGCCGAGGATCGGCCGACGAACACCCGGTACTGGCCGGCCGGGGCCACCCAGTTGCCGGCCTCGGTGGACCACTGGCAGAAGTCGCGCTGGGTCAGGGTGAACGACGCCCGACAGGTCTGGCCGGGTTCCAGCTCGATCCGGCGGAACCCGCGCAACTGGCGGGGTGGGCCGTCCAGCGCGTGCGCCGCGCCGACATAGAGCTGCACCAGTTCGGCCCCCGGGCGGTCACCGGTGTTGGTGACGGCCACCGAGATGTCCAGCGGCCGGCCCACGGTGACCGGATCGTCGGACACCCGCAGGTCGCCGTAGTCGAATGTGGTGTAGGACAGGCCGTGCCCGAACGGGAACAGCGCGGCGTTGCCGGTGGCGTCATACCAGCGGTAGCCGACCAGCAGGTCCTCGCTGTAGTCCACCTTGGAGTCCACGCCGGGGAATCGGCGCGGGTCCACCGTGGGGACCTCGCGGGCCGACCGCGGGAAGGACACCGGCAGCCGCCCGGACGGGTTCACCGCCCCGGTGAGCAGCCCGGCCAGCGCGGTGCCGGCCTGTTCGCCGCCGTACCACGCCTCGATCACCGCCGGCACCCGGTCGATCCAGGGCAGCAGCACCGGACCGCCGGTGGCCAGCACCACCACGGTGCGCGGGTTGGCCGCGACCACCGCCTCGACCAGCGCGTCCTGGGCGCCGGCCAGCGACAGGGTGGGCCGGTCGAAGCCCTCGGTCTGGAACGTGCCGACCACCACCACGGCCACGTCACACTCGGCGGCAGCGGCGGCGGCTCGTTCGATGTCGGGGTGGCGCACCCGGGACGGCGGTTCCCAGAACGCCCGCACCCCGGCCAGCCAGCCGCGCTCGTGCCGGTAGGAGATCCTCAGCCGGTAGTCTCGGCCCTGCTCCAGGGTCACCTCGCCGGTGCCGACGCACAGCATGGCGTCACCGGTGGAACCGTCGGCCACCAGTTCGTCGTCCAGGTACAGCTCGCACGGGCCGAAGCCCTCCACGCCCAGGGTGTAGCGGCCGGTCGAGGGCACCCGCAGGGCCGCGGTCCACCGCACCGAGTACCGCTCGGGCAGCGAGGGGTCCGGCCGGTCGAAGTGCCAGCTCCCGCAGGCCCGGTCCTCCACCCTCACCAGCGCCGGCTCACCGGCCAGGTCGGCGTTGTCGAAGTACTCGGCCACCAGGCCGTACCGGCCGGCGCCGGGTTCCTGCGTGGCAACGGTGTCCACCGTCTCCACAGTGTCCATAGTGGACGCGGTGGACGCGGCGCTGGCCGGCTCGGTGGGGACAGGGGTCAGCAGCATCGCGTCCAGGGTCGGCCGGCCGTCCAGGAACGGCACCGGCTGGGCCATCACGTGCCGGATCCGCACGCCGTCGCCGAGCGCCTCGCGCAGCCCGTCGAGGACGCTGACCCAGTTCCGGCCGGGCACCCAGGCCGAGCCGCCGTACCCGTGCGCGGCCGGGTGGGCGGTGGCGCCGATCACCGCGACGCTGCCCAGGGCGGTCGGGTCCAGCGGGAGGGTGTTCCGGTCGTTCTTCAGCAGCACGGCCCCGCGCTCGGCGATCCGGCGGGCGGTGGCGGTCCAGTCGTCGTCGGCCCGCCCGCCGGCGGTCCCGGCCGGCAGACCCGGGACCGGTTCCACCGGCGCGTCTGTCACCGGGTCGGCTGGAGTGGAGTCGAGCGGACCGGCGCCGAGCAGGCCGACGTCGGCCATCGAGCGCAGGATCCGCCGGACGTGGTCGTCGACCACACCCAGACCCAGCCGGCCGGTGTCCAGTGCGGCCCGCAGCGGCTCGTCGTGGTACCGGGACAGCGGGAGTTCCATGCTCAGCCCGGAGGTGACCGCGGCCAGGCTGTGGGTGGCCTCCCAGTCGGACAGCACGAACCCGGTGAACCCCATCCGGGTGCGCAACTCGTCCACCAGCAGGCCGGCGTGCTCGCTGGCGTAGGTGCCGGCGATCTTGTTGTAGGCGGCCATCACCGCCCCGACCCGGGCCTCGCGCACCACCGCCTCGAACGCCGGCAGGTAGATCTCGTGCAGGGCCCGGTCGCTGACCTGCGCGCTCAGGTGCAGCCGCCCGCTCTCCTGGTTGTACAGGGCGAAGTGCTTGGCCACCGCGAGCACCCGCTGAGCCTGCACCCCGCGCACCACCGGCACCGCGATCCGGGCGGTCAGGTAGGGGTCCTCGCTGAACGACTCGGCCGACCGGCCGGCGTGGTACACCCGGATGATGTTGACCATCGGGGCGAGCAGCGCGTTGACCCCCTGCGCGCGACACTCGCGGCCCAGCCCGGTGCCGTATTCTCCGGCGAGTTCGGGATCCCAGCTCGCGGCCAGCGCGAGCGGGGCCGGGTAGGCGGTCGCACCGTCCAGCCGCAACCCGGCCGGGCCGTCGCTGAACCGCAGCGGTGGCACGCCCAGCCGGGGTACACCGGGCACCAGGGCGTGGTGCACGGTGGGGCAGCCGCCCATCAGGGCGAGCTTCTCGTCCAGGGTGAGCCGGCTCAGCACGGCCTCGACCCGGTCTTCGGCCGGCGCGTCGCGCGGCGGCCACGGTAACCCGACGGGCGACGTCCGGGGCCGGGCTGGCCCCGCCGGAGCGCCGGACTCGGTCGGGAGGACTGTGTCGCTCACGTCATCCCCTGACAACACTCGATGCGGCTCGGTGCGTGCTCGGTACGTCTGCGAACCCCGGACCGAAGCAGCGGAGCGGTCTGTGCCCATACTGGACTCCTGCCACGACGATCGCGCTCAGGCAACAACACGCTACGCACTGTCATGCGTTGGCGCATCCGTATCACCCGAAGAGCGGCATGCGGTGTCGGATGGATTACGGCGTGATAGGGAGAATAACCGATCTGTACTATTAAGGCCGGGAGCCGGTTCCCGCCCTCGGCCGCGACGGGCCCCGGCCGACCGGTGGTGAGCCCGATCGTGAGCTACGTCCAGTTCGAGTTGCGCATCGGCCACACCCCCTCCCGGTGCCGCTCCGGCGCCCCGTCGTTCCGATGTTCGGACCGCTCCGGATACCCTCTCTCCTTCCCCGTCGGCGCGCGGATATGTGGCCCACCGCGGTGGTGCCAACCTCGTCCCGGTTATGACAACCCCTGGCCGGGTGCCTAACCTGACCGGATGAGGGGGTACGTCGCCGGCTGGGCGCTGTGGGCGCTGCCGCGACGCGCCCTGGCGTACGTGCTGGTGGTGGATGCCGCCGCCACCGCCACCGTGCTGGCCTGCCTGCTCGCCTACCCGCCGGCCCGGGTCGACCTGACCGGCGCGGGGTGGCTGCTGCTCTGCGCCGGCCTGGGCATCGAGGGGTCGCACTGGGTGGAGCGGCTGCGGGAACGGCACGGCGACGCCCCGTACAAGGACCTGCACGCGGTCTGGACGGTGACTGCCGCGCTGGTGCTGCGGCCGGGCACGGCGGTGCTCTTCGTGCTCGGCCTGTACGGGTGGACCTGGGTGCGGGTGATGCGGCGGGGCCGCACCCACCGCTGGACGTTCTCGGCCGCGACGGTGGTGCTCGGGGTGGCCGCGGCCGGCCTGGTGTACCGGCGGGCGGTCGGTCCGACCGCCTGGCGGCACGGGCTGCTTGCCGACCCGTTGGCCCCGCTGGCCGGGTTGGCCGCCGGGGTGCTGTCGGTGGCGTGCAACGTGGCGCTGGTCGCCGGAATCGTGCTGCTCACCGACCGGGCGGCCGGTCCGCGGCGGGCCCTGGGCGGCGGCTGGCGCGGCCAGGGCCTGGAGGCCACCGCGGTCTGCCTGGCCATCCTGGTGTCGGTCGGATTCGCCCTCTCGCGCTGGCTGGTGCTGCTGGCCCTGCCGGTGCTGCTGCTGCTCCAGCGCACCCTGCTGCTCGCCCAGTTCCAGGCGGCGGCCCGCACCGACCCGAAGACCGGCCTGCCCAACGCCACCTGGTGGCATGAGGTGGCTCGGCGGGAGTTCGACCGGGCCCGCCGGTTCGGCGAGCAGGTCGCCGTGCTGGTCGCCGACCTGGACCGGTTCAAACGGATCAACGACCGCTACGGCCACCTGGCCGGCGACGTGGTGCTACGCCGGGTGGCCGACACCTTCGCCGCGCAGGTACGCGAGTACGACGTGGTCGGTCGGTTCGGCGGCGAGGAGTTCGTGGTGGTCCTGCCCTCCACCGGACCAGACCAGGCCCGACACATCGCCGAACGACTCCGCCACGCGGTGGCCACCCTGGACCTACAGGTCCAGAACACCACCACCCGACGGTCCCAGGTGACCGAGCTGACCGTGTCGATCGGACTGGCCAGCTACCCCGAACACGGCCAAAACCTCGACGATCTACTCCGAGCCGCCGACGCCGCCCTGTACGCGGCCAAATCCGCCGGCCGCAACCAGGTCCACACCGCCACCCCCGGCGACACCACCGGGGATACCGAACCCACCACCCCAGCCACCAACAACAGCCGCTGAACCCAGGATCTGGACCGTCAGCGACCTGATACCCACCGGCTGGGACGCGCTCTGGCCGCGGCGGTCGGGCACCAGCTCGACCGAGACCGGGCACTGGGCCGGCTTCGCCGGCTCTACGCCGAGCGCGGGATCGAACCCGGCGCCGAACACCACGCACCACCGACGCGGCCCCACAGCGCGTCCTCGCCCCTGACCTGGACATCGACCAGATCCCCTGACTCCGGTCGTCCTGCCTTTGTCTCCTCGGGCGCCCGCACGTGGAGGGCACGCAGCACAGTGCGCAGCCCGGCGTGGATGGGGACCTCGCGGAGCTTCCGCCGTCGAGCGCGCGGCCGTACCCGGGTCGGCCCACGTCACACGCTCCGGCCCGGGGCCGGCCGTAGGCGAATCGCTACGCCGACCGTCGATTCCCGGCCTGGGCGGGTGTCGGGGTCTCGGCGAGTCCGGTCAGGGCCTGCGGCAACGGGCCCCGGTGCAAGACGCCGAGCCG
Organism: Mycobacteriales bacterium; assembly: GCA_036278435.1. Taxonomy (GTDB): domain Bacteria; phylum Actinomycetota; class Actinomycetes; order Mycobacteriales; family DASULA01; genus DASULA01. Next base: position 6,514 of record DASULA010000101.1, read on the forward strand.
TTGGGTGGCGCGGGTGAGCGCGACGTAGAGTTCGGCCGCGCCACGTGGGCCGTAGGCGAGGATCCGCTCTGGCTCCACGACCAGGACCGCGTCGAACTCCAGGCCCTTGGTCTGCGAGGCCACCACCGTGCCCGGCACGCCCGGCGGTCCGATCACGACGCTGGTGCCTTCGCGTGCGGCCTCGTCCCGTACGAATTCCTCGATGGCAGCGGGTAGTTCATCCTCGGTGACCCGCCTGGACCAGGGCTGGACCCCGCACGCGCGGACCGACTCCGGTGGCCGCACCCCGGGTGCGAACTCGGCGAGCAGCGCCGCGGCGACAGTCATGATCTCCGCCGGGGTGCGGTAGTTCACCGTCAGCGGGCGGTACACCCAGCGGCCGGGCACGTACGGCTCCAGCATCGTGTCCCAGGACGTCGCTCCGGCCGCCGACCGGCGTTGGGCCAGATCGCCGACCACGGTGAAGGACCGGCTCGGGCAGCGCCGCATCAGCGCCCGCCAGTCCATTTCAGACAGTTCCTGGGCCTCATCGATCACGACGTGCCGGTAGGTCCAGTCCCGGTCCGCGGCGGCCCGTTCGGCGAGTTCACGGGTGTCGCGCTCGACGAAGCGATCGGCCAGGTCCTCGGCGTAGAGCAGGTCCGTGGCGAACAGGTGGTCCTCGTCGTCCATGGAGTCCCGGCGGTCGACGAGGATGTCCAGCACGCCGGCGGCGTAGGCGGCCTCGTCGTTCCGTTCCCGCTCGGCGGTCTGGTCGGCCGGCCTGTCGCGGCCCAGCAGGTCGACCAGTTCGTCGAGCAGCGGCATGTCCGACACCGTCCAGGCGTCGCCATCGGGGCGCGACAGCGACTGGTCGGCGCCGGCCGCGCGCAGCCGTTCGGAGGACATGTACAGCGGCGCCAACAGGGTTTCCGGCGTCAGCACCGGCCAGAGTTCGTCGAGCGCGGCGGTGAACCTGTCGTCGGCGGCGAGTTCGGAGAGCAGGTCCGCCCGCAGGTTCTCCCACGCGGCACGGTCCGACCGGGTCAGCCAGCCCCGGCCGATCCGGCCTATCGCCCGTTCGGTGAGCACCCAGGTGACGATCTCGGCGAACACCGCGCGGGCCTCGTTGTGCGGCAACCCACTCGCCCGCGCCTCGTCCCTGGCCCACTCCGCGGTCGCGACATCGATCCGCACCGTGACGTCGCCCAGGTCGATCGGCAGCGGATCCGCCGGCAGCCGCTGTCGGTCCGCGATCGCCGCCGCGAGCACGTCGAGGATCTTCGGTGAGCCCTTCAGCCGCGCGACTTCCGGGGTGTCCTCGGCGGTGACGTGCAGGCCGGGCACGAGGTCGCCGGTGGTCATGAACACCACGTCGGACTCGCCCAGCGACGGCAGGACGCGGCCGATGTGGTGCAGGAACGCCGGGTTGGGCCCGACCACGAGCACACCGTGGTGTTCCATCCGCTCCCGCTGGGTGTAGAGCAGGTACGCGACGCGGTGCAGCGCCACCACCGTCTTCCCGGTGCCCGGACCACCCTCGATCACCAGCACCCCCGGGTGATCCAGCCGGATGATCTCGTCCTGTTCGGCCTGGATCGTCGCCACGATGTCGCGCATCCCGTCACCGCGCGGCGCGTTGACCGCCGCGAGCAGGGCCGCGTCGCCCCGCTCACCACGGCCGGGGCGGCCGAGCACCTCATCGGTGAAATCGACCACCCGGCGCCCGCGGGTGTGGAACTGGCGGCGCCGGCGCATGTTCTGCGGGGTCGCGGCGGTGGCGACATAGAACGCGCGGGACGCCGGGGCCCGCCAGTCCTGCAACACTGGTTCGTAGTTGTTCTCATCGTCGAAAAGGCCGATCCGGCCGATGTACGAATGTTCGCCCGAAAGGGCGTCCAACCGACCGAAACACAGCCCGTCGTCCGCCACGTCCAGCCGCTTCATTTCCTTGGCCAGCGCGCGCACCTCGACATCCCGTTCCATGAGCGTCCCGCCGTTTCCCCGCAACGCCGCGTCGTACTCGCCCTTCACCCGCGCGCGCTCGGCGTCGAGCCGCGAGTAGAGCCCGGCCAGGTAGCTCCGCTCGGACCGCAATTCCTCTTCGTACCCCTGATTTGACACATGCCCCTCGCAGCGCTTAAACTAATATCAGGTTCGGCGGATTCTCCATTGGATTATGGAGGGCACGCCGATCTTTTATCATCCACCCCTTGTCAAGCCCTCTCCCAGAACACCAGGAGAGGGACCGGATTCCACTGCGGCATTTCCCTGGCTCGACACCGCTCGGTGGCCCTGCGCGCGGGTCGCCTCGACTGCCACCCGGTCGTCGTCCTCCGAGACGCGGCGCCTGCTGCCCAAACCGACCGACACCGGCGGTGCGGCGTCGCGGACGACCACAACCAAGGTGGTGCGCGGGTAGCCTCAGGGGGTCCCCGACCGGACGGGGAAACGGGTCCGCCGACCGTGTCGGGGCCGGTTCGGGCGGGCGATACCGTGGGGTGGCGAAGGGCGGCACCATGTCTGACGACGCGCGGTCGCGGACCCATCTGGGCGACCGGGTCCGGCACTACCGGCTGCTGCGCGGCCTGTCCTTACGCGTCTGCGCCGACCTCGCCGGGATCTCCGCCGGCTGGCTGTCACGCGTCGAGCGGGGCGAGCGGTCGCTGGAACGCCGGTCCCACATCGAGGCGCTCGCCGCAGCACTCCAGGTGTCGGCGTCGGAACTGCTGGGCCTGCCCTACCAGGCGTCTGACCGGGACCACTCGGCCGCCCACGCCGAGTTGGAGGGCGTTCGGCGCGTGTTGATCGGCACGGACCTGGGCGGCGACGGTGCGCTCGAAACGTGGCGACCACTGGCCGAGTTGGAACGGATGGCCGCCGACGCACGGGTTGCGCTGTGCCGATTCGGAGACGTGACCACCGCCGCAGCCGGCCTGACCGGCCTGCTCGCCGAGCTACACGCGCACGTGGCCCACGGAGATCGGGACCGGGCGCTGCGCGCGCTGGCCTTCACCGGGGTCACCGCGTCCACTGTGGTCAGTTGGCTGGGGTCTCCGGAACTGTCCTGGATGGCCGCCGGCCGCGCTCGCGAGGCCGCCCGCGCGTTGGGTGACCCCACGATGATCGGCCTGGCCGAGTGGCGTGCGGTCGGTGCCGCCCGCCCGTACTCCATCGCGCTGTCACGGGTGGAGGCTGCCGCATCCGAGCTTGAGGACACGGTCGGTGAGGACACCGAGCGGATTCAGGTGCTGGGCATGCTGCACCTGCACGCGTCCATGGACTCCGCCGTGGTCGGCAAGCCGGACACGTCGCGCGCGCACTTCGCCGCCGCGACCGAACTGGCCGGCCGGACGGTCAGTGGCACGGATCCGTTCGAGTTGTACTTCGGCCCGGAGAACCTCGCGGTGTGGCAGTTGTCGATCGCGGTCGAGCTGGGAGAGCCGGGCCGAGCGCGTGCGGTGGCCCGAACCCTGCCCGCCGGAGCGATCAGTAGCCGAATGCGCAGGGCCACCTACTACCAGGATCTCGGCCGCGCGCTGGCCGTCGACACGCGGTGGCGGGAGGCGGCGGAAGCGCTGCTGACGGCCGAGCGACTGTCCCCTGCGGAGATTCGGGTGAACGCCCTGGCTCGCGGTCTGGCGATGGATCTACTGCCTCGACTGCCGCGCGCCGCTGGCGGGATCGAGATCCGCGCACTCGCCCTGAGGATGGGCATCATCACCTGAACGGGTACTCCTCGTGGGCGTTGCCACCGGGCAACACCGGGCCGCCGACCCGGCCCTACCGTCCTGTCGTGACAGACCGCATCGGTGCGGATACGACAAGGACGATGATGATGAGTGACCACACTGGCGACGTGAACGCCATCGACGCGGCCGTGCCCACGCCGCGCCGGCCAGACGGACCCGACGGGGTGCCGGCCGGTATCGGCGGCGAGGTCGGCAGGTGACCGGCCCGCGCGCCGACGCGGTGGCCCGCGACCTGTCCGACCGGTTGCCCGGCCTGCTCGCCGAGGCCGACCCGGCCGTGCTGGGTCGCACCGTGCTGGCCCTGGCAGCGATGCACGAGGCGGCCCGGGACGGCCGCTGCCGGTACTGCCGGCCGCACCAGCGGCGATGGTGGCGGTGGCGCGGTAGCGCCGACCCGTGCCCGACCCGGCGGGTGCTGGCCGCCGAACTGCTCACATCCCCGCCGGCATCGCGCTGGACGTCGGCGTGACGCCGGGCATGTCGGCGGGCTTCCTGCTGCTGGTGTTGCTGGCCACGTTCGCCGTTGGCGGCGCCACCGGCGCGCTGGTCCTGTCCGCCTGGAACCCACCGCCCCGACCGACCCGCCACACCCCACCTGTCGGCCGACACCGCCGGACCACCCGATAGCACTCTCCGGACAGGACTGTCCTACCAGAGCACTGGTACCCGATCGTCCCGGGCCGGTGCCCTTCCCGCCAAGGCCGGGCGTGATCACAGAGCACAGTCACGGCGTTACAGACAGCACATAACTACGCAGAAAGGAAGCATCAGTTCCCTAGGGGATCTTCGCCCTGTTTGTTGGACAAGTTGCCTCATACCTTCTGATGAGCGGCCGTCCCACGCTCGCCTGTGGGACATCCGAAACACCAGGGGAAGCGGCAGCACCACACGTCCCGATTCTCACACGCAGCCCTGACCGGCGACGGCCTGCCAACAAGGTCACGCACGGACCCGGAGGTAGGCAGATGGGCAACCAGGACGATCCACACAGGACCGCGCCGGCCGGAACCGCCCGGCAGGGCGTCAGCCGCCGCACGATGCTCAAGGCGACCGGCGGGGTGGCGACCGCGATGGCCACCCTGGAGATGGTGGGTAGGGGTGCGTGGATCCCCGACCGGATCCGGGTGGCCGAGGCGGACGCGGCGGCATCGGCCACGTTGCCCGACATCCAGTTCGACATCGGCGGCGCGCTGGCGCCGGTGCGGACCGTGAACGGCGTCCAGGTGCGGTTCGGGCCGGTGCACACCGCGTTCCTCACCCTGAAGCTGCGGCGCACCCCCACCGCGTCCGACCGGGCCGAGCTGAACCGCGCGCTGGACCTGATCGAGGCGAACTACCCGTTCTCCCCGAGCGGCGTGTTCACCTTCGTCGCCTACGGCCGGTCGTACTTCGACCGGCTGCCGGGCGGGATCGACGGGCCGCTGGTCGGCGCGCACATGCCCAGACTGGCCTTCGACCACAGCCGATCCGTGCTGGAGGAGGCGGTGCCGGGCAGCACCGACGTGTCGATGCGGAACCCGGGCGTCAGCAAGCTCCGATACGGCGTGCCGGTCCGGATCGAGGACAACGACATGCTGGTCACGCTGCGCAGCGACAACGCGCTGGTGCTGCTGGACGTGATCGGATGGCTGGCCGGCGACGGCTTCCTGCGCGGGCGGATGGTGCGGTCACCGGCGCTCCGACGCCTGGTCACCTTCACCTCCAGCCGGGCGATGTTCCAACAGGTGGGACTGCCCCGGTTCGTGGCGTCGGTCAACCGGCTGCCGTTCGCCGACTTCATCAACGACCGGTCGCCGATGTGGATGGGGTTCTCCGACCAGCAGACCAACGCCGGCGGCCCGGCCGCGATCACCACGTTCGCCGGCAACGCCTCGGCGCACCTGACCACGGCGGTGGCCGGCGACTACTTCGACAACGGGTCGGTGCAGCACCTGTCGCACGACATCATCGACATGCTCCAGTGGTTCGACATGGCCGACGCCGACGCCGCACCCGGACAGGACGGGGTGTTCACCGAGCGGGTGCAGTACATGTTCCACTCCCCGGCGATCGACCCGGGCAACGCCGACCAGTTCACCAACGGCGGCGGCCCGTCGTTCCTGCCGAACGACTTCCACGGGCCGGACTACGCCGCCCGCACCGCGGCCGGCATCGGCACCCAGGACAACGAGCACCGGATGGGGCACCTGTCCACCCTGCAACGCTCGTCCCGGGCGGCCGACGGAACCCCGGTGCACATCCGGATGGACGGCCCGGGCTTCGACGACATGGACGTGCCCGACGGCAGCAACCAACCCAAGCTCCAGTTCACCGTGTTCATGCCCAGCGCCGACTCCTTCGCCACCATGCGCGACAACGCCGGCGCGCAGGACCTGTGCCAGCGGTTCGGCGTTGACGGCGACGACAACGGGTTGGAGCGGTTCATCACCGCGACCCGCCGGCAGAACTTCCTGGTGCCACCGCGCCGGCACCGGGCCTTCCCCCTGCTCGAACTAACCTGAGCGTCGCCGTGGAGTCCCCGGACTGCCACCGGGCATCCGGGGACTCCACAGGACCAAACCGGGCAATCCATCGCCATGTCCGGTACCCTCTCGCCGCAAGATGCGGGCCGGCAGCGTGGCACGCCGCGGGCGTCCGCCCGCCCGTGCCGGCGGTCAGATCGGGAGTGGCGGTGACGACACACAGCGGTGCGACCGGGTACCCCCTCGGACCCGGGCGCGACGATGACACCCTCTACCGCAGGCTCGGGGGTGCCTGGGCGGTGGACGTCGCGGTGGAGCTGTTCTACCGCAGGGTGCTGTGGGACGAGCGGATCGCGCACTTCTTCACCGACGTGGACATGGACCGGCAGATCGCCAAGCAGGTCGGATTCCTCACCATGGCCTTCGGCGGGCCGAGCAACTACTCCGGCCGCGACCTGGCCCAGGCGCACCAACACCTGCTCGACCGCGGCATGACCGACGAGCATCTCGACGTGGTGCTCGAACTGCTCGCCGACACGCTCAGGCTGATGGGGGCCAGCGAGGACGACGTCGCCGAGGTCACCAAGACCACCGAGGCCGTACGCGACGACGTGATGGGCCGCCGGCACTGGTGACGCGGCCCGCTCGGCTCGCGGGCCCGCAGGGATAGTCCAGACAACAAACCCGATACAAGGATCATGGTGGACGAATCCCTCTCATAGTGTAGTCTTCGGCTGTTTTCACATGGTTGATCATGAAACTTCCGCTTTGACAACTTGTGAAGGGAGCCTCAGGTGAGCGGTACCCAGGCCACGTCCGGTGCCACGTCCGGTGATCCGGCGGTCCAGAGCCTGTACCAGCGGCTCGGCGGGGCTGGCGCGGTCGACGCGGCGGTCGAGCTGTTCTACCGGAAGGTGCTGCGGGACCCGCGGACCGCCCGGTTCTTCGACGGCGTGGACATGGACGCCCAGATCGCCAAGCAGGCGGCGTTCCTCACCGTGGCCTTCGGCGGCCCGAACAACTACACCGGCCAGGACCTGCGCGCCGCCCACGCCCACCTACTCGACCGCGGCATGGGCGAGGAACAGGTCGACGCGGTGATCGAACTGCTCGGCGCGACCCTGGTGGAGCTGGGCGTGTCCCCGATCGACATCGCCGAAGTGGCGGCGGTGGCCGGAAGCGTCCGGGGTGACGTCCTGAGCCGGTGAACCGCCGACTTGTCTACGACGGTGTCGAACACGACATCGAGCCACACGAAACAGTGCTGGAGGCGCTGGAGCGACACGGCCGGGGCGTCCCGTCGGCCTGCCGCGCCGGCACCTGCCACTCCTGCCTGCTCCAGGCCCTGGACGGCGACCCCGGCGAGCGGGCCCGGCGCGGCCTGAAAGACACCCTGCGGGCCGCCGGGTACTTCCTGGCCTGCCAGTGCCACCCGGCCGGCGACATCACCGCCGGGCCACCGGGCGGCGAGCTGTCCGCACCGGCCAGGATCGCCTCGATCGGCTGGCTCGGCCATCGCACCCTGGACGTGCGGCTGACCGTGGAGGGCGAGTTCAGCTACAGCGCCGGGCAGTTCGTCACGCTGTTACGCCCGGACCTGCTGGCCCGCAGCTATTCGCTGGCCAGCCTGCCCGCCGACGGCGAACTCCGGCTGCACGTGCGGCACCACCCGGGCGGGGCGATGAGCGGCTGGCTGGCCGACCGGGCCGCCCCGGGCGATCCGGTCACCGTGCGCGGCCCGTACGGCACCTGCTTCTACGTGCCCGGATGGCCCGAGCAGCCGCTGCTGCTGGCCGGCACCGGGACTGGCCTGGCACCGCTGTACGGCATCCTGCGCGACGCCCTGCGGCACGGCCACTCCGGCCCGATCCGGCTGGTGCACGGCGCCCTGGATGCCCGCGGGCTGTACCTGGTCTCCGAACTGTCCGAACTGGCCCGCGCGGTGCCGACGCTGGACTACCAGCGGTGCGTGTTGGCGGCCGACACCGATGCGGACGCGGCTTCGGGGCCGAGTCCAAAGCCGAGTCCAGAGTCGAGTTCGGGGCCGGGTCCGGGCGGCGAGGTGCGAGTCGGTGACCTGGTGGACGTGGTGACTCGGCTGGTCCCGGATCCGACCGGGCACCGGGTGTTCCTGTGCGGCGACCCGGACGTGACCCGCACCCTGCAACGGAGGCTGTTCATGAACGGCGCCTCCAACCGGGACATCCACGTGGACGCGTTCACCCCACCGGCCTCCACCACCCCCACCGTGCCCCCTGGAACGCCGCAGGCCACGCGGTAAGACTCGCCCGGCAGGGCCGGGTCGAGTTGGGTTCGGGCGCGGTCAGGCCAGGAACGCGACCACGACGGCAACGACGACCACGAGCAGTAGTCCGGCCACGATCCACCAGACCGTGCCCACGGACCGCCCGGTGTCGGCCTCGCGGCGCTGCGCGAACGCACGGAACATCGCCGTGTTGGCGGCCGGGTCCTCTCGGTCAACCATGGCAAGAGGGTAGCCGACGCCGGGCCGCCCGCAGCCGAAACCGGCCAGAACCCGCGGTCCACAACCCGCGGTCCGGCCAGAATCCACCCGATCACCGCCGGCCGCCCCGACCAGACTCCGAACGCCCCTGTCCGGCGGCCGGCGTCCGGTCGTAGGCTCGGTGCCGTGCGCACACCCCACCTGATCGACCGGCTGTCCGGCTTTGGCACCACGATCTTCGCCGAGATGTCGGCCCTGGCCGTGCAGACCTCCAGTGTGAACCTCGGCCAGGGTTTTCCCGACACCGACGGGCCGCCGGAACTGCTGGATGCCGCGGTCGCCGCGATCAGACAGGGGCGCAACCAGTACCCGCCCGGCCCCGGCGTGCCCGAGCTGCGCGCGGCCATCGCCCGGCACTCCAAGCGGTTCGGCGGGTTGGAGTTCGATCCGGACTCCGAGGTGCTGGTCACCACCGGCGCCACCGAGGCGATCGCCGCGACGATCCTGGCGCTGTGTGAGCCCGGCGACGAGGTGGTCGTGTTCGAACCGCTCTACGACAGCTACGCGGCCACCATCGCGCTGGCCGGGGCGCGGCGGCGGGTGGTCACCCTGCGCGCGCCGGACTGGACGTTCGACCCGGACGAGCTGCGGGCCGCGGTGACCGACCGGGCCAGGCTGATCCTGCTCAACACCCCGCACAACCCGACCGGCAAGGTCTTCTCCCGGGCCGAACTCGACCTGATCGCCCAGATCGCGGCCGAACGCGACCTGCTCGTGGTCACCGACGAGGTATACGAGCATCTGGTCTTCGAGGGCACCCACATTCCCTTCGCGACCCTGCCCGGCATGGCCGAGCGGACCGTCACCATCTCCAGCGCGGGCAAGACGTTCAACGTCACCGGGTGGAAGATCGGCTGGGTCTGCGCCGACGCCGAACTGGTGACCGCGGTGCGCACGGTCAAGCAGTTCCTCACCTTCGTCTCGGGCGGGCCGTTCCAACCCGCGGTGGCCGCCGCGCTGGACCTGGGCGAGGAGTACTTCACCGCGCTCGCCGCGGGCATGCGGCAGCGACGGGACCTGCTCTGCGACGGCCTGGAACGGGCCGGGTTCACCGTCTTCCGGCCGGCCGCCACCTACTTCGCCACGGTTGACGTGCGGGGCACCGGGTACCCCGACGGGGTGGCGTTCTGCCGTGACCTGCCCCACCGGGTCGGCGTGGTGGCGATCCCCAGCGGGGTGTTCTACGACACCGACGCCGGGCGCTCCCTGGTCCGGTTCGCCTTCTGCAAGCGGCCGGAGGTGCTCGACGAGGCGGTCCGGAGGCTGGCTCGGCTGCGCGGTTGACCGTCGGCGTCCAGGCCGGTTCCAACCCGGTCCGGTCGGACCGGACACCGTCGACCGCCGGCGGCGAGGAGTGTGCATGCGCCAGGACGTGCGGGAGTGGTTCCGCGCCCGGTCCTACCACGCGCGGGACTTCGACCCGGTCGCGCTGCTCGCCGGCAAGAACGGGACCCGGGTGAGCCTGGTACTGCCGGCGCTGGACGAGCAGGACACCGTCGGGCAGGTGGTCGGCACGCTCCGTTCGGCACTGGTGAACCGAGTACCGCTGGTGGACGAGATCGTGGTGGTCGACTCCGGCTCCACCGACCGAACCCGCCGGGTGGCCGCCGAAGCCGGGGCGCGGGTGCTGGCCGCGGCCGAGATCGAACCGAGCCTGGGGCACTGCCCGGGCAAGGGTGAGGCGCTGTGGAAGTCGCTGTTCGCCACCAGCGGGGACATCCTGGTGTTCGTCGACGCCGACCTGGTGCGGGTCGGCCCGCACTACGTCACCGGACTGCTCGGCCCGCTGCTGACCGATCCGTCGGTATCGCTGGTGAAGGCGTTCTACGACCGTCCACTCGCGACGGAAACTGGAGTGGCCCCGAACGGCGGCGGACGGGTCACCGAGCTGGTGGCCAGGCCGTTGCTGAACCTGTACTGGCCCCGACTGTCCGGTGTGGTCCAACCGCTGGCCGGGGAGTACGCGGCGCGGCGCGGCCTGCTGGAACGGCTGCCCTTCCCGCGCGGCTACGGCGTGGAGATCGGGATCCTGATCGACCTGCTCGACCTGGCTGGGCTGGACGGGCTGGCCCAAGTCGATCTGGGCCGGCGGGAGCACTCGCACCAGTCCGACCAGGAACTCGCCATCATGGCGGCGAGCGTGACGCAGACCGCGCTGCGCCGGCTCGGGCTGGCCGTGACCGAGCCGACCCTGACCCAGTTCCGGCGCGCCGGTGGCACCCAGCGCGGCCGGACCCGGCCGGTGCAGGTGGACGAACGGCCGCCGGCGCTGTCGGTCCCGGAGTACCGGCGCGGCCGGACCACCGGGGGTCCGGTTGGTGGTCCGGCCAGTGAGCCAGTCGGCGACCCGACCGACGGCGGCCGGTCGGGGCCGCGAGCCGGTACCGGTGGCGGAGGTGACCCGGCGGGCCCGACCCGGACCGGTCGGACGCCCCGGCAAAGCCGGATTTCAGGTGTCAAGAGCCAACTGGACCAACCGGCCTGAAACCGCTCCAGTTTCCCTTGATCAAGTAAACACGGATTTCACATAACAAGTAAACCAATCGCCAAGGTGGGACACACTTGCCCCGATTCCATTGAGTAATACATCAGACACCGTATGATCACCCCCGGAAAAGGAGAGCAATGGGGGGCAGGGTATGACTGTTGACACCTTCAAGCCCAGCCAAAGACGAAGTAGAGCGGAGGTACATTCGAGCGATCCGGTACTGATCTGCCTGCTGGGAGGGTTTCGCCTGGTGAAGGCGGGAGTCGCCCTGCCGGTCCGCCGGGGCGGCAAGACCGAGGGCCTGCTCAGCGCGCTCGCGCTGCGCGAGGGCTACCGGGCCGACCGGGACATGCTGATCGAACTGCTGTGGCCGGGGACGGATGTCAGCCGGGCCATTCACTCGCTGAACAGCCTGGTGCACGCCCTGCGGCAGCTCGTCTCGGACGCGCTGGGCGGGTCGTCGCCGGTGCTCTACGTGGGCGGTGGGTACGAGTTGAACACGCTCGCCGGAGTGTCGGTGGACATCGCCCAGTTCGACGAGCGGGTCGACATCAGCGACCGCCTCATGCGGGAAGGAGACATGGCCGGCGCGGTCCGGTCCTATGAGGACGCCGCGATGCTCTACGACGGCGACGTCGTGGGCGGCGGCGACCTGCACACCCTGGTGGAACGGGAACGGCTTCGGGCTCGGTACCTGTCCCTGCTGGCCCGGCTGGCCGACTGCTACTTCACCTCCGGCGACTACGCGGCCGGCCTGCGCCGCGCGTTGCGGCTGCTCAGCCACGACGGGTGCCGCGAGGACGCGCACCGCCTGGTGATGCGGTGCTACGCACGGATGGGCGAGCGCGCCCAGGCCCTGCGGCAGTACCAGATCTGCCGCCGCATCCTCGCCGAGGAGTACAACGCACTGCCCGAACCCACCACCGAGGCGCTGTTCCACCGGCTGCTCACCGATCCGGCCAGCGTGTAGCAACGCCCCTGGCACACCCGGTGTCGCTCGTGTCAGGGCGATCCAACGGCGTTGATGCCGCCCCCGGCAGCGGCCCGCAGCGACGTCCGCCAGCGGCCCCCGGGGCACGTCGTTGGTTGACCTTCACCTGTCCGAAACCTGAGTGGGATCTGACCTGGATCCGGCACGCGGGTTGAGCTTGCGCTGAGTCGGGGCGAGGACCGTGACGGTATCCGGCGGTTCTTCGTAGGTTCCTCGCCACAGGGACGTACGGACGGGACACCAGCAGTCAGGGTGGTCGCGGCATGACCCGCCAGAAACACGCGTCATCCCCAACATGTCACCACCGTCGACACGCCCGCTCACGCGGGCACCGCCACATCAGGGCATCCGGCCGACCGGTGGGCCGGACGTTCCGGTCCGGGCCCCACCCGGGCCCGACGTTGTAGGAGAGGTCACGGCACCAAGCCCCCGCACGGCGGTATGACCAGCCGCCATCCCGCCGCCCGCTTCGGGTTGGACACCCCCACCCGAAGCGGGCGGCACATTCTCCCGCCCCGTCGCCGCCTGACACACCATTGTGGACAGTTGGGTAGGCGACCTCGGGCCGATCGCACCCCAGCCGATCCGGAACAGGTTCTATCACTGGCTTAACCCGCGCTTATGTCAATCAGCCACAGACTCTGTGCCATGAGACGAGGCGGAATATTCCTGGCGATCGCGGTCGCGGCCGGTGCGATGGCCACCGGAACCTGGGCAGCCGCGCACGAGGGCGGTGCTGGCGCGACCATCAGCCCGGCGAGCAACTCGGTGCCGGCGAGCAACTCGGTCCCGGCCGACAACGACGTCGGCGACGACCACGGTGGCCTCCGGCCGCCCGGCGTGTCCGACGACCCGCCCGGCCACGACGCCAACGACCCCGACCGCCGTGGCGCGCAGCCTCCCGCCGCGCAGCCCTCGGCCGCGGCCAACGACCCGGACGACAACGACGTCG
>DASULA010000102.1:0-12747 GCA_036278435.1 Mycobacteriales bacterium
CCCCGGGCGCCGACGCGGCCGCCCGGCCGGCTCGTCCACCGTGACCAACAACCATACGGGCACGGAACTGCCCGAGGTGCACGCCACGCCACACCGTAATGTTGCCGATCATGACCCTGCCCGACGTCATCCTGCTGGTCGCCGCCGGTCTGGTGGGCGGGGCGATCAACTCGCTCGCCGGCGGCGGCTCGCTGATCGTGTTCCCCGCCTTCGTCGCCATCGGCTACCCGACCCTGGCGGCGAACGTGACCAACTCGGTGGCGCAGTGGCCCAGCTATCTGGGCGGCGTCATCGGCTTCCGGGAACAGCTTGCCGGCCAGCGGGCCCGGGCGATCCGGTTGACCATGGTCGGGATGGCCGGCGCGGTGGCCGGCTGCCTGGTGCTGCTGAGCCTGCCGTCGGAGTCCTTCGACTTGGTGGTTCCGTTTCTCGTACTCGCGGCCAGCCTGCTGTTGGCCGTGCAACCGCGCCTGGCCCGCCTCATCGGCGCGCCCCAGGCCGGCCGCCGCGAGCGCTGGGCGACCTATCCGGTGCTGTTCGCGTCAGGCGCCTACGGCGGGTACTTCGGCGGTGCGCTGGGGGTCATCCTGATCAGCGTGCTGGCCCTGATCGTGCAGGACACGCTGCGCCGGATCAACGCGCTCAAGACCGTGCTGTCCACGACCATCGGCGCGGTGACCATCGTGCTGTTCGGCCTGTTGGGGCCGGTGCACTGGGGCGGCGTGGCGACGGTCGCACCGGCCACGCTGGTCGGTGGGCTGCTCGGCGCCAGACTCGCCCGGCGGCTGGACGAGCGGGTGCTGCGGGTGTGCGTGGTCGTCTTCGGGGTGGGCGTGTCGATCTACCTGTTCCTCCGGAACTGACCACCGGCCACGACCGCCGTTCCGGTCAGGCGCCGGGCCCGCCGGTGACCGGCGGTCAGGCCAGGTGGCTGGTGTCGTTCACCAGCCGGACGGTGGCCGGCCCGTCCGCATGCCAGTCCACAATGGACAGGCTGGCCACGTCAAGGAACAGTCGGTACAGCGTGGACGGCGGCGCGTCCAGCGCCACCCGCAGCAGCGTCTTGATCGGAGTGACGTGCGAGACCACCACCACCGTGCGCCCCGGGTGTGCCGCGATCACCCGGTCCCGGGCCCGCCGCACCCGGCGACCCACCGCGGTGAAGCTCTCCCCGCCCGGCGGAGCGACGTCCGGCGAATCCAGCCAGCCGGCCAGTTCGGCCGGCCAGCGCTGTTGGATCTCGGCGAAGGTGTGCCCCTCCCACGCGCCGAAGTCGGTCTCCACCAGGTCGGCGTCGCAGCGCAGCGGGACACCCAGGGCGGCGGCCACCCGCTCGGCGGTCCGCCTGGTCCGCAGCAACGGCGAGGTGACCACCGCGACCACGTCCGGTTGCACCGCCATCCGGGCCGCCGACGCACGAGCCTGCTCCTCCCCCTGCTCGGTGAGCGGCAGATCGGCGCGCCCGAGGAAGCGGCGTTCGGCCGAGTAGGCGGTCTGCCCGTGCCGGAGCAGCAGCATGCGGGTGGGCGGCGACGTCGCCGCGACCCACCCCGGCCCGGCCCGCCCGGCTCGTGTGGTCCCCGCGGTGCGGTCGGCCGGCCGACCGGATTCCGGAGTGGACGGTCGCCAGCTCCGCCCGGCCGCCTCGGCGTCCATCGCCTCGTTGGCCAGCCGGTCGGCGTACCGGTTGCGTTCCCGGCGCACCCAGGTGTACCGCACCGACGGCAGCGTGCGGGCCAGCTCCGCGGCCTGCCGTGCCAGCGGTTTGAGGTCGGGGTGTTTGATCTGCCACCGACCGGACATCTGCTCGATCACGAGCTTGGAGTCCATCCGGACCTCGACCGCGGCCGGGGACAGCTCGGCGGCGGCGGCCAGACCGGCGACCAGGCCGGAGTACTCGGCCACGTTGTTCGTGGCCCGGCCGATGCCGGCGGCACGTTCGACCAGCACCTCCCCGGTGCCGGCGTCCTTCACCACCGCGCCGTACCCGGCCGGACCAGGGTTGCCCCGGGACCCGCCGTCGGCCTCCACCAACAGCCGCCGGGGGCCGGTCGGCCCGCCATCCGGGTCGGGTGACCCGGACTCCGGGCTCACAGGCCGGACTCCGGGGTCCGAACCAGGATCCGCCGGCAGTTCTCACAGCGCAGCACCGCGTCCGGCGGGGCGTTGCGGGCCGCGGTCAGCTCGGTGCCGGCCAGTTCCAGCCGGCATCCCTCGCACCGTCGTTGCCGCAGCGCGGCCGCGCCGACACCGCCGGCGGACTGGCGGATCCGCTCGTAGAGCGCCAACAACTCGTCGGGCATCTCGGCCACGACGTCCTGTCGCTCGGTGCGGGCCCGCTCCTCCTCGACGTCCATCCCGGCGTAGGCGCTGTCCCGTCCGGCGACCGCCCGGTCCCGCTGCGCGGTGGCCTCGCTCACCTGGGCGCGCAGCGCGGCCAGTTGCCCGTCGACCGTCTCGTGTCGCTCCATCACGTCGAGCACATGGTCCTCCAGGTCGGACTGGCGCCGGGAGAGCGTGTCCACCTCGTGTTGCAGGCCCTCCAGTTCCTTGGGCGATCCGACCGCGCCGGAGGCCATCCGCTGCTGGTCGCGCGCCGCACGCTGGCGCACCTGCTCCACGTCGGCCTCCAGCCGACGCTGCTCGCGGTCGATGTCGCTGATCTGGGTCTCGGCCCGCACCACGTCGTCGCGCAGCTCGGCCAGCCGCTGGTCGCCGCGTTCGATCTCGGCTAGCTCGGCCAGGGTGGCCCGCCGGTGGGCCAGCCGGGACAGCGCGCTGTCGATGGCTTGCAGGTCGAGCAGGCGAAGCTGGATGGCGGGGTCGGCGTTCACGTGCCGAGGTTATCGGTCCGGGCCGCCCAGCACGGGCCCGCCGTCACACTCACCGGCGGCTCCGCGGCCGGTCCCAACCAGCCCCGCCGGCACCCGGTCAAGGCGTGATCGGTTCGGTCCGCACCGCCGGGAGAAGCACGCTGAGCGTGACCCGGCCGTCGGCGCCCCGGTCGCCCGACACGTGTCCACCGTGCATCTCGGTCAGCCGACGGGCCACGTACAGGGCGAGCGAGGCCGGCTGTCCGGTGCGGACGCCGTACCCGGACGCGAACGGTTCGAACAGCCGGGCCGGCTCGTCCGACGGATGGGTCGGGGTGTAGCTCGCCCGGATCGCCGCGTCGCATCCCTGCCGGTCCGCGCACAGGTCAACCGGCGCGTCGCGGCGAGCCTGGGTGCACAGGTGGCCGCGCAGCGCGTCGACGATCTGGTCCAGCCAGATCGGCTCGATGTGCGCGCTGAGCCCCGGAGCCACCCGCAGGCACAGCCGCGGCCGGGACTGGCCGAGCGAGAAGCGCCCCAGCGCGGCGGTCACGTCGGCCACCGCGCCGGCGTCCACCGCGGCGGCCGAACTGGCCGCGAGCATGTCCTCCAGCAGCCGGCCCAACCGGTCGGCGTGTTCCACGATCCCGGTGAGCAGCCGGTCGCGGTCCTCCGGCCGGATGTCGTCGTGCCGGTCGAGCAGGGTGATCGCGCTGCCCCGGATCGCGGTCAGCGGGGTGCGGAACTCGTGCGAGGCGGAGGCCACCAGATCGTCGCGGATCTGACTGGCGTCACGCAAAGTGGCCAGCGCGCTCACCTCGGCGTCCAGCACCTGACGGTGGTAGCTGTCCGGACGGACCGGGACGGGCCGGGCGGCGTGGCGGCGCAGCACCCCGAGCACACCGGCCGCGGCCAACGCCGCGATCCGATACAGACGTAGGTACAGGTACCGGACACCCCCACCCGGCATGGATCGCCTCACCGGTACAGCTTCACCCGGATGGATCTGTACGCACATAGCCCATTGGGACCATCTGCGGGAATCCGCCGTCCCGGCACCCGGCCCCGTTGGCGGCGACCCGGAATAGCCCAGCCCTCCCGCGCGAGGCGCGATCACTGGGCCGATCACTGGGGGCGTGGGGAACAGATTCCCGTCCGAGGGCTCGCTCCGCCGCGGCGACGGCCCGCGCTCGCTCATCTAGCCTCAAGCCATGACACATTTTGCCGTGCCATTCCA
This sequence comes from Mycobacteriales bacterium, assembly GCA_036278435.1. Lineage (GTDB taxonomy): Bacteria > Actinomycetota > Actinomycetes > Mycobacteriales > DASULA01 > DASULA01. Next base: position 4,051 of record DASULA010000102.1, read on the forward strand.
CCTTGACGACGCCCTCGGCCCATTCCCCCTGCCGGTATCCGCGAACAGAATCGCGCCACTCCTGCCAGAATCCACCCGGTGGGCCCGGATGGCCGCCCTGTACGAACAGGTCGCCGAGGCGGTGCACCAGGACGACCGGCCGGTGGTGCTCTCCGGCGACTGCACCACCTCACTCGGCACGCTCACCGGACTCCAGCGGCGCGGCCTGGACCCGGCGGTCGTCTGGTTCGACGCGCACGGCGACCTGAACACGCCGCGGACCAGCCCGTCGGGATACCTGGGTGGCATGCCGCTGGCGATCGCTCTCGGGCACGGCGACCGTGCCGTGTCGCGGCACCTGCGGCTGCGCCGGATCCAGCCCGAGCAGGTACTGCTGGTCGATGCCCGCGACCTGGACCCGGGCGAACGGGAACTGATCGCCGCCGCACCGATCAGGCACGTGCCGGTCGGCGAGGTGTCCACCTGGCTCGTTCCCGACGGGCCGGTGTACCTGCACGTGGACCTGGACGTGCTGGACCCCGAGGAGATCGACGGCCTGCGCTTCCCCGCGCCCGGCGGCCCGTCGGTGGGCACGGTCATCGAGGCGATCCGCACGGTGATGTCCACCGGCCGGGTGGTCGCGGTCGGCATCGCGTGCGCGCTGTTCCCCGAGCACCTGGACGATCAGCGGACCCAGAACGTGCTCAAGGCGGTCCTGTCCATCATCGAGCCCTGACCCACCGCACCCGGTCGGGCCGCCGGAATCCCGGTGAGCGGGTGATCGCCGGTCTGCGATCCGGGTGTACCGACCGGGCGGCGGTCACCGCTGTGAGCGGGGAGCGGCGGTGTCTCACCGGCCCGAGGTGAGCGTGCGCACGCGGCAAATCCCGATGACACGATCGGGTGGCGACCCTAGGATGGGCAGCCCGCTGGCCTCCACTCGGGCTGGCCCCTGCTCGTGGAGGTGCCCGGGGTGTCCGTCTACCTGGCGGTCGCCCGGCACTCGTTCCGCCGGCACAGCGCCTACCTGGCGGCCTGCCTCGCCGGCGGGATCACCAACACCGTGTTCGGCGTGGTCCGCGCGTACGTGCTGATCGCACTGTGGCGCTCGCGGCAACCCGCACCGCGGATCGGCGGCTACGACCTCACCGACGCGGTGACGTTCTGTTTCGTCAGCCAGGCGCTGATCGTCGCGGTGGCCGTGTTCGGCCCGCCGCTGGAACTGTCCGAACGGATCCGCACCGGGGACGTGGCCGTCGACCTGCACCGGCCGGCCGACCTCCAGTGGTGGTGGCTGGCCGACGACCTGGGCCGGGCCTCGTTCCAGGCTTTCGCGCGCTCGGTGCCGGTGTTCTGCCTGGGTGGGCTGGCGTTCACCCTGCGACTCGCCGGTTCCCCGGTCGTGTGGCTGGCCACCGCGGTGTCGGTGCTGCTCGCGGTGACGGTCAGCTTCGCGCTGCGCTACCTGATCACACTGTCCACGTTCTGGCTGCTCGACGACCGGGGAGTCCAGGGCGTGAGCATCGTGTTGTCCGGGTTCTTCTCCGGGTTGGCGGTGCCGCTGGTGCTCTTCCCCGGCTGGCTGGGCACGCTGGCCCGGACCCTGCCCTGGGCCGCCACCGTCCAGGTACCCGCCGACGTGTTCCTGGGCCGCTACCCGGGCTGGCACCTGACCAGCGCGCTGGGATTCCAGCTCGGCTGGGCCGTGCTGCTGCTGACCGCCGGCCGCGGCGTCACCGCGCTGGCCCGGCGCCGGGTGGTGGTACAGGGTGGCTGAACCGGCTGAACTGGCCGGACCGGAGGACCCGGCGGTACTGGTCGGCGGGACCGGCGCCACCCGCGATGTGGACCGCACCGGTCCGGTCCAGACGGCCGGTGCACGGCCGCCCGGGGCGGTGCGCACGTATCTGATGCTGGTCAGGATGTGGACGCGCGCGTCCTGGCAGTACCCGACGTCGCTGCTGCTGCTCACCGCGACCCAGTTGCTGGCGACCACGATGGACTTCGCCACGATCCTGATCGTGTTCGCCCACACCCGGTCGCTGGCCGGCTTCCCGCTGGCCGGGGTGATGTTCCTGTACGGCACGTCGGCGACCGCGTTCGGGCTGGCCGACCTGGCGATCGGCAACGTCGACCGGTTGGGCCGACACATCCGGCTGGGCACCTTCGACGTGATGTTGGTCCGCCCGGCCAGTGCGCTGGCGCAACTGGCCGCCGAGGAGTTCTCCCCGCGCCGGGTCGGCAAGCTGGCCACCGCGCTGCCGGTGCTGGCGGTCGCGCTGACCCTGATGCCGGTCCGGTGGGACGCCGGCCGGGTGCTGGCGGTGCCGGTGATGGTCGGCGCGGCGACGCTCATCTACGCGGCGCTGTGGATCATCTTCAGCACCACGCAGTTCGTCGCCGGAGACTCCCCCGAGCTGTTGAACACGGTCGTCGCGGGCGGCAGCTTCCTCACCCAGTACCCGTTGGCCATCTACGGCCGCGAGGTGGTGCGGGGGCTCACCTGGGTGGTGCCGCTGGCGTTCGTGAACTGGCAGCCGGCGCTGTACGTGTTGGGTCGGCCCGACCCGTTCGGCCTGCCGGCGGCGCTGCGGTTCGCCTCGCCGGGTGTCGCCCTGGTCCTGACCGCGCTGGCCGCGCTGGCCTGGCGGGCCGGCATCCGCCACTACCGGTCCACCGGGAGCTGACCGTGCCTCTGATCGAACTGTCCGGCGTGGACAAGACGTTCACCGTGCGCCGGCGGACCGGCCGGCTGCGCCGGGCACGGCAGGTCGTGCGCGCGGTCGGCGACCTGTCGTTCACCGTGGACGCCGGCGAGCTGGTCGCCTACATCGGACCGAACGGCGCGGGCAAGTCGACCACGGTGAAGATGCTGACCGGCATCCTGGTGCCCAGCGCCGGGCGGGTGCGGGTGGACGGGCTGGACCCGGCCCGGCAGCGGCGCGAGCTGGCCGGCCGGGTCGGGGTGGTGTTCGGCCAGCGCACCACCCTGTGGTGGGACCTGCCGCTGCGGGACAGCTTCGACCTGCTGCGCCGGCTGTACCGGATTACGCCGTCCCGTTACCGGGCGAACCTGGACCGCTACGTCGATTTGCTCGAACTCGGCCCGCTGCTGGCTACCCCGGTGCGCCAGCTCAGCCTGGGCCAGCGGATGCGCGGTGATCTGACCGCCGCGCTGCTGCACGACCCGGTCATCCTCTACCTGGACGAGCCCACCATCGGGCTGGACGTGACCAGCAAGGCCGCGGTGCGGGCGTTCCTGGCCGAGATGAACCGGGACCGCGGCACCACCATCCTGCTCACCACGCACGACCTGGACGACGTGGAACGGCTGTGCCGGCGGGTGATGGTGATCGACAACGGGAGGCTGGGCTTCGATGGCGACCTGACCGCGCTGCGGGCGCACGCCGCGGCCGAGCGCACCCTGGTGGTCGACCTGCTCGCCCCGGCGCCGCCGATCGAGCTGCCCGGCGCCCGGGTCGTCCGGGTGGACGGCCCGCGCCAGTGGCTGTCCTTCCCGGCCGAGACGCGCGCGGCGCCGCTGGTCGCCGCGGTGATGGAACGGTATCCGGTGGCCGACATCGCCCTGCGTGAGCCGGACATCGCCGATGTGGTGGCCCGGCTCTACGCCGAGTCCTCACGCCGGGCCTGACGCCATCCGAGGTCGGACCCGACACCGATCGCGACGCCGGATCGCGACCGCGTTGACCGCTCGCCGGAGGCACCCAAGGTTAGGCTGTCCGGAGTAGGTGCCCCTACCAGATAGGTGAATAACGGACATGTCTAACGCGGTGCGGGTAGAGCGGAACGGGTTGGTCACCACGGTGATCCTGAACCGCCCGTTCGAACGCAACGCCGTGGACGGGCCGACCGCGACCGCGCTGGCCGCGGCGTTCGGTGAGTTCGACGTCGACGGCGAGGCGTACGTGGCCGTGCTGCACGGCGAGGGTGACGCGTTCTGCGCCGGCGCGGACCTCAAGGCGTTCGGCACGGACCGGGCGAACCGGACGAACCCCGACGGGTATGGGCCGATGGGGCCAACCCGGATGCGGCTGTCCAAGCCGGTGATCGCGGCGGTGCGCGGCCACGCGGTGGCCGGCGGCCTGGAACTGGCGCTGTGGTGCGACCTGCGGGTGGCCGATACCACCGCGGTGTTCGGCGTGTTCTGCCGGCGCTGGGGGGTGCCGCTCATCGACGGGGGAACCGTCCGGCTGCCCCGCCTGATCGGGCTGAGCCGGGCGATGGACATGATCCTCACCGGACGGCCGGTGGCCGCGGCCGAGGCGAAGGCGATCGGGCTGGTGAACCGGCTGGTGCCGGCCGGGCAGGCCCGGGCCGCGGCCGAGGAACTGGCCGCCGAGATCGCCCGGTTCCCGCAGCGGGCGATGAACCACGACCGACTGTCCGCACTGGACCAGTACGGCCTGGACGCCGACGCGGCACTGCGCCGGGAGTTCGACACCGGCCGGGCCGCGCTGTCCACCGAGGCCCCGGCCGGCGCGGCCCGGTTCCTGGCCGGGGCCGGCCGGCACGGCGCGTTCCGCGACCCGCCGGGCGACCCGTTCGCCGCCGAACTCCCCGGCGAACTGCGCACCGGCCCACCCCCGCCATCCCCCGGACCGGGGTAGCCCAGGCCCCGCCCCCAGCGTGAGGTTTTCGCGAGAAAACCTCACGTGTAACCGGTTACATCCCGAGGTTTTCTTGCGAAAACCTCAAAGCCTCGGGTGGGTCAGGGGGCCGGACGGTTGGTGGGGTCGCGGCCGACCGCGTCGGTGATCGAGGCCAGCCCGGCGGCGCGCACCCGGCGGGCGAGTCCGGAGTGGATCCGGCGCGGCCAGCCCGGTCCGCCGTACACGAAGCCGGTGTAGCCCTGCACCAGGGTGGCCCCGGCCCGGATGCGTTCCCAGGCGTCGTCAGCGCTCTGGATCCCGCCAGCCGCGACCAGCACGCAGCCGTCCGGCACCCGGGCGCGCAGCCGGCGCAGCACGGCCAGCGCCCGCGGTCGCAGCGGTGCCCCGGACAGCCCGCCCGGGCCGAGCGCGGCCACCGCCACCCGGGCCGAGACCAGCCCGTCCCGGCCGGTCGTGGTGTTGGTGGCCACGATGCCGTCCAGGCCGAGTTCGGCGGCCAGGTCGGCGACCGCGTCGACGTCCTGGTCGGCCAGGTCCGGGGCGATCTTGACCAGCAGTGGGACCCGGCGGGCCGGGCTGACCCGGTCCAGAGCCTCGCGCACCGCGACCAGCAGCGGGCGCAGTCGGGCCACCGCCTGCATGTCGCGCAACCCGGGTGTGTTCGGCGAGCTGACGTTGACGACCACGTAGCCGGCCACCGGCGCGACCAGTTCGGCGCTGGTCACGTAGTCATCCACCGCCTTGGCCTCGGACGTCTGCCTGCTCCGGCCGATGTTCACCCCGACCACCGCCCGGCCGGGCCGGCGCCGGGCCAGCCGGGCCGCCGCGGCGGCCGAGCCCCGGTTGTTGAAACCCAACCGGTTGACCAGGGCGCGGTCCACCGGCAGCCGGAACAGGCGCGGCCGGGGATTACCCGGTTGCGGGTGGCCGGTGACCGTCCCCACCTCCACGAATCCGAACCCCAGCGCGGTCAGCGCATCCGGACCGAGGGCGTCCTTGTCGAACCCGGCGGCCAGCCCGAGCGGCCCGGGCAGGTCCAGGTCCCACACCCGCACCCGCAGGGCCGGGTCGGGCCGGGCGAACCGTCGGCGCACCAGCCGGGCCAGGCCCGGCACCGCGCCGACGGCACGGATCAGGACGAACGCGAGACGGTGCGCGGTCTCCGCCGGTATCCGGCGCAACAGCAGCCTGAACAGCAGCGCGTACATCGCCCTCCGCATCCGTTCACCGTCCGGCCGGATTATCACCTGCCCACGTTCCGGGCCGGCCACCCGTACCCCGCCCGGCCGGCCGGGACCGTACCCGTTGGGGCGAGGTGGACCTCAGTCGCCGACCGAGCCGTCAATGCGCTCCCGGAGCAGGTCGGCGTGCCCGTTGTGGCGGGCGTACTCCTCGATCATGTGGATCATGATCCAACGCAGCGAGTGCCTGCCGGCGACACCCCGGTGGTACAGGTCGGGGGCCTGCACCACGATCTCCCGGGAACGCACGCAGGCCTGCCGCCACCGGTCGAACGCCTCGTCCGGGTCGGCGCCGTCCACCCCGGTGAAGTCGGCGTCCGGGTCGGCGTCGGTGGAGTAGGGCGGCGGGACCCGCGCCCCGGTCGGCAGGTCGTGAAACCAGCCGACCTCGACCTGGGTCAGGTGCCGGACCAGGCCGAGCAGCGACAGCGCCGAGGGCGGCACGGCGCGGTCCCGTAGTTGCTCGGCGGACAGCCCGTCGCACTTCATCGCCAGGGTGGCCCGCTGGTAGTCCAGCCACGAGGTCAACGTGCTGCGCTCGTCGGCCGCGATCGGTGGCGAGATCCGTTCCTTGCTCATCCGCAGAGTGTCCCGCCGGCAGGGCCAGAACCCGGGTGCGCAACGCGCGATCTCACCCGCCCGGCGCCGCCGCCGGCGCTGTTCCCGACCCTGCTTCCGACGCCACTTCCGACCATGCCGCGAGCAGGTCCGGCGGGGTGTACACAGCGCGCAGACCGGCGCAGGACACCCCGGCGCGGGACACCGCGACCAACCGGTACCGGCTCGGTGGTCAGCGTGGCGCGGTGCCGGTGCAGGTCGGCCAAGTCGTGGTCGTCGAACAAAGACCGTTCCAGCCACTTCACCGAGCCGACGAACAGCAACCGCCGGGCCACCGGACCGCGGTCGGCGTCGACGATGTCAATCTCCACGTCGTTGCTCCGGGTCCAGCACCCGCCGACGGCCGGTACAGCCGGCACGGCGCTATTCGGCAGCAGCCGGGCCAGTGCCTCACGGATGAGCGGTTCGACCCCATCTCCCGCCCACGCTGGTGGAACGGGCGCTGGTCGCTGTTGAGCGCCTCCATCATCGCCAGGTCGGAACCGATGAGGACGAGCAGCACGGGTTTGGCGGCCAGGTAGCGGTCCCGGGAGCATTGCGGGATGCCCTCGAAGCCATGTCCGGAGTCCATCAGGTACGGCAGTTCGTCCATGACCACAATGCTCGGCGCGTCGTCGGGCAGGGCGGCGGCGAGCAGCCGCAGGGCGTCGCCCTGCGACTGTCGGCCGGATGCCCGGCGGCAAGGAGATCTCGGGCCGGAAGCGACGACTCGGCGGCGTCCCGCCGGAACCGGCTCAGTTCGGTCTTCGGTGCCCCGGTCGCGGTGGAGTACAGGCTGGCCACGCCGGAGCGGCCCACGAACGTCTCGATCAGTCGGGACTTGCCGACCCGGCGCCGCCCGCGCACCAGCAGGCAGCGCCCGGGCCGGTCGTCACCAGCCGCGGACACCCGGGCCAGCTCACGCTCCAGAACCCGCAGTTCCTGACTTCGACCGACGAAGCGCGCCACAGCCAGCCTCCGATCATGTTACTTCCATCCATGTCAGCAACATGGATGGAAGTAACCCGCGAGTCTGTCGGTGGGGTACGACACACTGGCAGGCATGGCGGATGCGCTGGAACGAGTGCGGGCGATCTGCCTGGGGCTGCCAGAGGCCACCGAGCGGCTGAGCCACGAATCACCCACGTTCTTCGTCCGGGGCAAGAAGACATTCGTGATGTACCTGGACGACCACCACGGAGACGGACGGCTGGCGCTGTGGTGCGCCGCGCCGGCCGGCGCCCAGGCCGAACTGGTGTCGGCCGAGCCGGACCGGTTCTTCGTGCCGCCCTACGTCGGCCACCGCGGCTGGCTGGGCGTGCGGCTGGACCGGGACCTGGACTGGGTCGAGATCACCGGCATCATCCGGGACGCCTACCGGCAGGTCGCGCCACGGAGCCTGGCCGCCCGACTCGACGGTTGAGGCGGCTCACCGCCGTGCTCAAGCTTGCGCCGAGGCCTTGCGGTAGGGCAGCACGCCGTCGACGATGCCGTACTCGACGGCCTGCTCGGCGGTGAGGATCTTGTCCCGTTCGATGTCGGCATGCACCTGTTCCACCGTCCGGTTGGTGTGCCGGGCCAGGGCGGTCTCCAACTGCGCGCGGACCCGCCGCACCTCGGCGGCCTGGATCTCCAGGTCGGAGACCTCGGCGTAGACACCGTCGAACTCCGGCTGGTGGATGAACACCCGGGCGTTGGGCAGCATGTGCCGCTTTCTCACCGCGCCGGCGGCGAGCAGCACCGCGGCGGCCGAACCGGCCTGGCCCAGGCAGACCGTCGCCACATCCGGCCGGACGTAGCGCATCGCGTCGTAGACCAGGGTGAGCGCGGTGAAGGAGCCACCCGGGGAGTTGATGTAGATGGTGATATCGCGATCGGGGTTGTCCGACTCCAGGCACAGCAGTTGGGTCACGACATCGTTGGCCGAGGTGTCGTCGATCTGGGCGCCCAGGAACACGACCCGGTCCTCGAACAGCCTGTTGTACGGGTTGGTCTCCTTGATCCCGTAACTAGTTTGTTCCACAAAGGACGGTATGATGTAACGGGACCGCACCGGGTGCCGGCCACCCGCGGTGAACTCAGTCATGGTCGTCCTCAGTGTCCTGGGCCCGGTGAACCCGGGGGGCGGTCCTGGTCCGTCGGTCCGGCCGGCGTGGTTACGACATGGTCGACGATGCCGTAGTCCAGGGCCCCGGCGGCGGTGAACCAGCGGTCACGGTCGGCGTCGGCGGTGATCCGCTCGACCGGCT
>DASULA010000103.1:0-6558 GCA_036278435.1 Mycobacteriales bacterium
CTCCGGCCCGACCGGGTCGGAGGCGTAGACGCTGGGCAGCCAGAACAGCACACCGGCCAGCACCACCGTGCTGGCCCAGAACCCGTTCGAGCCGGCGTTGTCGAAGTAGGCCCACAGCAGGCCGAGTAGCGGCGCGGCGAACACCGGCGGCAGGTCACCGACCAGGTGCCGGCGCAGTGACACCCGGCGCGGCTCGTCTCGCGGCCCGTCCGCGCGGGTCAGTTCGCCGCGCGGGGCGCGGGTCCGGCGGCGGCCGGCCGGCCAGATCGGGGTGCCGTCGATCTCGACGACCCGCGGCGCCCGCGGGTTGGCCGCGCCGTGCACCGGATAGGGCCGGTCCGGGTCCAGCGTGTCCAGGGCCGGGTCCCAGTACACCGGCTGCCACCAGGTCTGGCCGGCGTCGGTCTCGGTGAGCCAGGTGCGGGTGGTCAACCCGCGCCGGGAGTGCGACACCGACATCCGCCGGTCCGTGGCAGGGCGGCGCTCGGCGAGCCGGCGGCGGCCGGTCCGGACCGCGGTGGCCACCAGGGCGGCCAGCGTCACCAGGAACACCACCCCGACGTCGGTGGTCAGGTCCCGTACCCGGGTGGAGGCCGCGTCACCGTTGACGAACACCTGGGTGACGTCGTCGGGGTTGTAGTGCAGGTCCACGGTGGTGCCCGCGGTGACCTTGCCGCTGCCGGGGAAGCGCAGCCGGCTGGTGTGCCGCGCGGACCGGTTGTCGGTCCAGCTCAGGTCGATCTCGTGGTGGTCGGCGCCCAACTGGGAGGCCACCACCGTCGCCCGGGTGGTCTGGGTGGCCGCGTTCACCGGTGCGGCCACGTGCCCCAGGTGGATGATCAGTACCACCACCATGGCGGCTCCGATGGCCAGCAGCGGGATCAGCCCGTACACCATCTGCCGGGCGGCCCGCCGCCGCCAGAGACCTCCCATTCCGGCACTATCCCATGCGGATCCCGGCCGGTGCGGCCCGTTGACCCAGCCAGCCGGCGGGGTGGGCCAACCCGGGCCGACCCGGCGGGGCGGTCCCTCCGGCCGGTGGTTCGTCCGGCTACGCTCGGCACCCATCGGGTCAGTCGACGAGTGTCGACCGGTGCCAGCCGGTACCGGTCAGACCGGGTGTGAAGGAGCCTTCCAGGTGGCGACCATCGAGGCCGTTGGAGCGCGCGAGATCCTCGACTCGCGCGGCAATCCCACCGTCGAGGTCGAGGTGGCCCTCGACGACGGCACGCTGGGCCGGGCGGCGGTGCCCAGCGGGGCGTCGACCGGGCGGTTCGAGGCGGTCGAACTGCGCGACGGCGGGGACCGGTACGGCGGCCGGGGCACCCGCCGGGCGGTCGCCGGCGTACTGGACGAGATCAACCCGGAACTGGTCGGGTTCGAGGCCAGCGAGCAGCGGATGATCGACCAGCGGCTGGTCGATCTGGATGGCACTCCGGACAAGTCCCGGCTCGGCGCGAACGCCGTGCTGGGAGTGTCGCTGGCGGTGGCTCGGGCCGCGGCCGGGTCGGCCGAGCTGCCGCTGTTCCGTTACCTGGGCGGGCCGAACGCGCACCTGCTGCCGGTGCCCATGTTCAACATTCTCAACGGTGGCGCGCACGCCGACTCCAACGTGGACGTGCAGGAGTTCATGATCGCGCCGATCGGCGCGGGCACGTTCGCCGAGGGGCTGCGCTGGGGCGCCGAGGTCTACCACGCACTCAGGTCCGTGCTTCGCTCCCGCGGGCTGGCCACCGGGCTGGGCGACGAGGGCGGGTTCGCCCCGGACCTGGGCGCAAACCGGGAAGCCCTGGACCTGATCGTCGAGGCGATCGGCAAGGCCGGCCTGCGGCCGGGCGTCGAGGTGGCCCTGGCCGTGGACGTGGCCGCCACCGAGCTGTTTGACGATGGTGCGTACCGGTTCGAGGGTTCCACCCGGACCGCCGAGGAGATGACCTCCTACTACGAGTCGCTGATCGACCAGTACCCGCTGGTCTCGCTGGAGGACCCGCTGTCCGAAGAGGACTGGGAGGGATGGGTCGGGCTCACCGCGGCGCTCGGCGAGCGGATCCAGGTCCTCGGCGACGATATCTTCGTGACCAACCCGGAGCGGCTGCGCCGGGGGATCGACACCGCCGCGGCCAACGCACTGCTGGTCAAGGTGAACCAGATCGGCACCCTGTCGGAGACGTTCGGAGCGGTCGAGATGGCGCACCGGGCCGGTTTCTCCTGCATGGTGAGCCACCGTTCCGGGGAGACCGAGGACACCTTCATCGCTGACCTGGTGGTGGCCACCGGGTGCGGTCAGATCAAGTCCGGGGCACCGGCCCGGTCCGAGCGGGTGGCCAAGTACAACCAGTTGCTGCGGATCGAGGAGGAACTCGACGACGCCGCCCGGTACGCCGGTGCCGGCGCGTTCGGCAGGTTCCGGTCGCCGGAGCAACCCTGATGGCAGCGCCCCGCCGGACCCCGTCCGGGCCGCGCCGAGCGGCGGCGCGGCGTGCCGGCGGGCGGGCACCGCGACCCGGCGGGCGCTCGACCCGCCGGCCCGAGGGTCGGCGGCGGGCCCGCCAACCCGGGCGGGCACCGGCCCGCCGCCCGCCCGGCGGGCTGACCGCACGGGCCGCCGTGCTGGGCCTGGTGGTCTGCGCGCTGGTGTTGAGCCTGGCCTACCCGGTGAAGCAGTACGTGGCCCAGCGCGGTGCCCTGGCCGCACTCCAGCGCCAGCGCGTGCAGGCGCAGTCCCGGGTGGACTCGCTGGAGCGGCAGCGGCGTCGGCTGTCCGATCCGGCGTTCGTCGAGGCGCTGGCCCGCAAGCGGCTCCAGTACGTCATGCCTGGCGAGACCGCGCTGGTGGTGGTCACCCCGCACCCGCAGAGCCAGCGCCGCCGGACGCCCGCGCCCACGCACGACCTGGATGCGAGCAAGCCGTGGTACTCCCAACTGTGGGACACCGTGCGGATCGCCGATGGCGGCTGAGGACCGGTCCGGAGTGGATCCCGGGCGGCCCGGCCGGGTGGAGTGGGTCGGCGTCGCACCGGCCGACCTGGCGGCGGTGACGGCGCAACTCGGCCGGATGCCGCGTGCCACCCACTCGGTGGCGCACCGCTGCCCGTGCGGTCTGCCCGACGTGGTGCGGACCGCGCCCCGGCTGGCCGACGGCACTCCGTTCCCCACCCTCTACTACCTGACCTGCCCGCGCGCCACCTCTGCGGTGTCCACAGTGGAGGCTTCTGGGCGGATGCGGGAGATGACCGCCCGGCTGGGCACCGATCCGACCCTCGCCGAGGCCTACCGCCGGGCCCACCAGCGGTACCTGGACGAGCGCAAGTCGTTGGGGGCGGTGCCCGAGATCGCCGGGATCAGCGCGGGGGGTATGCCCGACCGGGTCAAGTGCCTGCACGTGCTGGCCGCGCACAGCCTGGCCGCCGGCCCGGGTGTGAACCCGCTGGGCGACGAGACCCTGGCCGCACTGCCGGACTGGTGGGCCGCCGGCCGTTGTGTCGGCCCGCCGATGGCCTGACCGCGCTCCGCGGCTGCCAGCCCGGATGCCCCGAGCCCGCGATGGGCCGGCCGTGAGCCGGCCCCGAGGCGGCCCTGGCCGGCCGTGAGCCGGCCCGTGCGATGCGTGTGCTGGTCGCGGACCGGCCGTCCGCCGGGAAGAATAGAATTGGCCTGACCAGGGCAGGCCGGTCGCCCAGTTCGGATGGACGCCCGGCTCCCGCACAGACGAGTCCCCGAATCCCCGCAATCCGGCGATCTGCGTACATGCCCGATCACGGTCAGTGGCAGAGTGCCCACCAAGTCGTGTCCGGCCCGATCTCTGTTCGACAAAAGGAGCTGCCTCGTGAGCCGAGTCGCCGCCGTGGACTGCGGTACGAACTCCATCCGCCTGCTCGTCGCCGACGTGGACACACACGGCGGTGGCGCACTGACCGACGTGGTGCGGCGGATGGAGATCACCAGACTCGGGCAGGGCGTGGACCGCACCGGCCGACTAGCCCCGGAGGCCATCGAGCGGACCCGGCAGGTGCTGGCCGCCTACACGGTGGAACTGCGCCAACTCGGCGCCCGCAGGGTGCGCGTCGTCGCCACCAGCGCGACCCGGGACGCGGCGAACCAGGGCGACTTCGAGGACATGGTGCGGGCCACCTCCGGAACGACACCGGAGGTGATTACCGGCGAGGAGGAGGCGGCGCTGTCCTTCGCCGGAGCGGTGCGTGGCCTGGGCGGACCGGCCGCCGAGCCGCCCTATCTGGTGGTGGACATCGGCGGCGGGTCCACCGAGGTCGTACTCGGCGACGGGCAGCCGGACGGCTCGGACGCTCCCGGCGGCGAGGCGGGTCCGGGCGGCACGGTGGAGGCGGTACACAGCATGGACATCGGGTGTGTCCGACTCACCGAACGGCACTTCACCGGCCCGGACTCCGACCCGCCGAGCGCCGAGCGGGTGGCCGCGGCCGAGGCTGACATCCGGGCTGCCCTGGAGGTGGCCCGGCGCACGGTGTCGCTGGAGAAGGCTCGCACCGTGGTGGGTCTGGCCGGCTCGGTGACCACCGTGGCGGCGCTGGCGCTGGGCCTGCCCCGCTACGACGCCACCCGGATCCACCACAGCCGGATCGGCGCCGCCCAGATCCGCGAGGTGTCCGACCGGCTGCTCACCCTGTCCCACGCCGAACGCGCGGCTCTACCGGTGCTGCACCCGGGCCGGGTGGACGTGATCGGCGCCGGAGCGCTGGTGCTGCGGGTGATCACCGAGGACGTCGGCGCCGACCAGATCATCGTGTCCGAACACGACATCCTCGACGGCATAGCCTGGTCTTTGGCCTGACCACCCCGGGCGGGATCAGGTCGCGGTCCGGCCCAGCACCCACAGGAACGTCGCCTCGCCCTCACCGGGCTCGTACTGGGTGACCGGTTCGCCGACCAGCAGGTCGAACCCGGCCTCGGTCAGCATGGTGCGGGTCACCTCGGCCGGCGGCCCGCCGAACACCATCGGCGTGCCCAGGAAGTCCGGCTGCACGCTGTCCTGGCCGCCGGCCACGCTGAACGTGGCCAGCAGCAGCCCGCCCGGCCGCAGCCATCGGGCGATCCTGGTGATCAGCGCGGCCTGTTCGGCCCGGGGCAGGTGGGTGAGCGAGTAGAACGCGGTGACCGCGTCCCAACTGCCGGCGGGAAAGTCCAGTGTGGTCATCTCGGCCCGTTGGAACGTCGCCGCCGGAACGTGCTCGCGGGCCAGTTCGAGTTGCCGGGCGGACATGTCCACGCCCAGCACGTGGTGCCGGTCGGCCAGGATCCGGGTGCACGGCACCCCGGCGCCGCAGCCCAGGTCGAGCACCCGCGAACCGGCGGTGAGCCGGCCATCCAACTCGCCGAGGAACCTCAGTCGCGGCGCGCCGTCGATCCGGCCGGCCCAGTCCAGGTAGGTCTCGGCGATGGCGTCGTAGCCGGCCTCGACCACGGCCCGCCAGTCCTCGCCCGGCCCGAGCGCCCGGTTGCCGCGGTCCACGGTCGGCAATCCTGTGCGCGCCGCCCCGCCGCCCGCAACCGGGTAACAGTTCCCGACCGGCCCGTTTCCGGGACGCCGAACGCCCAGGGGTCGGGCCCGGCCCAGGTCTCGGCCCGGTGGATCTCCGGCCGGTACTGGATGATGGCGACGTTGGAGCTGGTGACCCAGCCGTCCGGGACGATGCGTGCCCCGTTGTCGGTGCTGACCAGCCGGTACACCTGACCCGGTGGCACCTGCGCGGACGCCGGTACGGCCAGGCTGACGGTGCCCGCGGCTACCGCGGCGACCGCCACCAGCACACCGACAACACGACGGATTCGGATGCCCAAGACGCGCTCCTTCCGATCGGTGAACTCACCCCGCGGAGTCCGGCGTCCCCGATCCGGGGCCCGACCTTCGCACCGGGCAAGCATCAACGGTGTTCGAGACCGCGCACCATCCCACGGAGTGATGGTCCAGAACCCCGAACGGGGGATCACCGACCGTCACGCAGGATCACCGACAGGCGGCCGACGGTCACCCGGGATCCCGGCCGGACCGGCCCACCGGGGAGGCCGTCCACCGCGGCCCCTCAGAGCAGCGCGAGCAGCACGCCGGCCACCAGCATGGCCGCGCCGAGCCCGGCGTACACCATCGCCGGGGCGCGCCGGTTGCCGGCGTCGGCGCAGGCGACCTGCGCCTGGCGCGCCGGGTCGCTCACGCTGAGCAGGAACGGTCCGGAGCCGGGCCGGCCCAGCCTCACCCCGTCCGGGCCGGCCCCGGCCGCGCCCAGCACGTACACCCGCACATCCGGAGCGATCGCCCACTCCTCATACAGGTGGCCGACCACCTGGTCGGTGCCGACACCGGAACCGGAACCGGCGGCGAACTCCCCCAGGTCGAGCAGGGGCTCGCCGCCGCTCTTCTCGAACCGCTCCACCGTCTTGGGGTGCCCGGTGTTGACCCGCTGCGGGAGCAGGAAGTCCGCGGTGATCCCGTCCGGGTCCACCAGCACCCGGACGCTGCCGTCCCGCAACCGGAACGGCGCGATGGAGGTCTCCTGGTACGCCCGGCGGTCGTAGGACGGCCCG
>DASULA010000104.1:0-6855 GCA_036278435.1 Mycobacteriales bacterium
CCGCTGACCCGGGGCGGCCGGCTGCGCCGGAACCTGAGGCTGTCCGGGGAGGCGGTCGCGTTGATCGTGCGCACCCACGCCGCCGCGGCCGGGCTGGACCCGCGGTTCGTCGCCGACCTGGCCGCCCACTCGGTGCGGGCCGGCGCGGCCACCGACGCCCTGCACGCCGGCGAGGACCCCTACGAGGTCGCCCGGCTGCTCGGCCACTCCGGCCTGGACACCCTACGGGTCTACGACCGGCGACTCGGCGCCGGCGGCCAAGCACTCGCCCGCGCCCGCACGCTCCCCGACAGCGCCGGCTCCACCCACTGACCAGCCGAACTGGGACCGCCGGGGGTTCGAATCCGCCGGTCCAGGGTCTGGCACACCGGGCAGACCTGGCACACCGGGCGGTCCGGCCGCCCTATCCTGGTGGGGTGCCCCGTTACGAATACCGCTGCCGCACCTGCCGGTCGACGTTCGAACTGTCCCGGCCGATGACCGAGGCATCCACACCGGTGGACTGCCCGGACGGGCACGCCGACACGGTCAAACTGCTGTCCACCGTGGCCGTCACCGGCGCCGCCCGACCCGCCGCCGCCGGCGGGTGCTGCGGCGGTGCCTGCGGCTGCGGCTGACCGGTGTCCGATCCCGCCGGACCGCGCCGGACCCACACCGTGCTGGACAGCCCGATCGGCCCGCTCACCCTGCTGGCGACCGACGACGCCCTGACCGGCCTGCACCTGCTGGAACGCCGGCACCCGCCCGACCCGGAGAGGTTCGGCGAGCCCGACCCCACCCGGTTCACCGAGGCCGCCGACCAGTTGCGTGCCTACTTCGCCGGCCACCTGACCGAGTTCGACCTGCCACTGGCACCGGCCGGCACCCCGTTCCAGCAGCGGGTCTGGGCAGAACTGCGGGCGATCCCCTACGGGCGGACCGCGTCCTACGGACAGATCGCCGCCCAACTCGGCAAACCCACCGCGGCCCGGGCGGTCGGCGCGGCCAACGGCCGGAACCCGATCAGCATCATCGTGCCCTGCCACCGGCTGGTCAGCTCCACCGGCGGGTTGATCAGCTACGGCGGCGGCCTGGAACGCAAGGCGTGGCTGCTCGCCCACGAACGGCGCACCGGCACCGCGGTTTGACCCGCCGGCGGCCGGTCAAACCGTGCCGCCGGCCCCCGGTCGGTGCGGCCGGAACAACTCGGCCACCTCCACCGGATGCGCCGGATCGGTGAGCAGCACGACCTCGTCACCGGACCGCAGTACGGTCGACCCGGCCGCGGGCAGGAGCTGGCCGGACCGGATCACCAGGGTGATCCAGGCGCCCTCGCCCAAATCCAACTCACCGATGGTTTTCCCGTCCGCCGGGGCCCGAGGCGCCAGCACGTACCGGCGCAACCCGGATGGTTCGTGCCGCAGCCGCACCCCGATCGCCCACGGCTCGGGCTCGACCACGTGCACCGGGATCCGACACCAGCGGGCCACCGCCGGCACCGAACCACCCTGCACCACCACCGAGAACGCCACCACCACGAACACCACGCCGTAGAGCCGCTCGGTGCCGGGCACCCCGGAGGTGAGCACCAGCGTGCCGAGCAGGATCGGCACCGCGCCCTTGAGCCCCGCCCACGACACGAACGCCCGCTCCCGGCGGGTCAGCCGAACCGGCAGTAGCAGCACCCCCACCAACACCGGCCGGACAACCACCGCCAGCAGCACCGACAGCACCAACCCGGACAACCAGACCCGCCGGTCACCGAGCCCACCCAGGTCGATACTCAGCCCCAGCACGACGAACGCCACGATCTCGGCCAGGCTGGCCAACGACGAGTGGAACCGTTCGATCTCCCCCTTGTACGGGGCACGCTCGTCGCCCACCAGGATGCCGGCGGTGAACACGGCCAGAAACCCCGAACCGTGCGCCACCGTGGCCGCGCCGTAGATGATCACCGCGCCGGCGAGCACGCGCAGCGGATACAGCCCCTCGCTGGGCAACGCCACCCGCCGCATGACCGCCAGCAGCGCGACCGCGCCGGCCACCCCGACCACCGCACCGATCGCGATCTGTTCGGTGAACGTGACGACCACGTGTCCGGCCGTCCCCACCCCACCGGCGCCACCCGCGCCGAGCAGCGCGATCATCAACGCGATGCCGACCGGGTCGTTGGCCCCGGATTCCCCCTCCAGCAGCGAACCGCTGCGCCCGGACAGCCGCCGGCGGCCGAGCACCGAGAACACCACAGCCGGGTCGGTCGGCGCCAACGCGGTGCCGATCAGCGCCGACGCCCGCCAGCCCACGCCCAGCACCAGGTGGGCTGCCAGCGCGGCCCCGGCCGCGGTGACGAACGTGCCGACCACCCCGATCCAGACCACCGGCCCGGCCACCGTGCCGAACCGGCGCCGACCGATGTTCATGCCACCGTCGAACAGGATCACCACCAGGGCCACCGTGACGACACGTTCGACCTGCCGGATGGGCAGCCCACCCAACCCCGGCCACAGGTCCGAGGCCAGGGCGGAGAACACCAGGAAGATCGCCGGGGCCGGCACCCGGACGCTCGCGCTGAGCCGGTTGGAGGAGACCGCCAGCGCCACAGCCACCGCGGTCACCAGCAGGACCAGGCCGAAGGCGTACGCGTCAGCCACGGTGACGCCGCCACGGACACCGCACGGGACACCACATGTGCACCCCCGGTCAGCCAAGGACGGTTGCCGACCAGGCTTCCCGGCGCACCGGTCGTCACCCTATCGCGGCCGGCCACCCGCGACGCGGGTACGGCACGCGAGCACCGGTGAGGGTTACCAGGACCTCCCTGCCCGGAATCGGGCAGGAATCTTGACTCCGACGGCACTCGGTTGCCACCCTCGCGGCCATGAACCACCCGATCCCGCCGGACCTGGTGCGTCACGTGGCCGCATCCACCGGCCTTCCCCAAGCCACCGCGGCCCGGGTGATCGCCGACGTGATCGGTTACTTCGGCGAGACCACCGAACGGTTCGTCCGCCGCCGGCACGCCGAACTGCGCTCCCGCCAGTACCGCAACGACCAGATCTGGACGGCGATCTCCACCGAGCTGGCCGAACGCCCGGTGGCCGCCCCGCCGCTGACCGAACGCCAACTCCGCCGGATCGTCTACGGCTGACCGGCGAACCGAGAGCAGGAGACCAACACGTGTGTGGAATCGTCGGCTACGTCGGCCACCGTCCGGCCATCCCGATCCTGATCGAGGGCCTGCACCGGTTGGAGTACCGGGGCTATGACTCCGCCGGCGTCGCGGTGCCGCACCGGGGCCGGTTCCGGGTGACCAAGGCCGCCGTCCGGGTGGCCGCCCTGCGCGACCTGCTCGACGCCGCCGGTCCGGGTGTCGGGGCGAAGGCGGGCATCGGTCACACCCGGTGGGCCACCCACGGCGAACCCAACGACGTCAACGCCCACCCGCACACCGACTCGGCCGGGCGAATCGCCGTGGTGCACAACGGGATCATCGAGAACGCCAGGAGGTTGCGGGCCGAACTCCTCACCTCCGGCACAAACCTGGTCTCCGACACCGACACCGAACTGGTTGCCCACCTGGTGGCAGCGGCCCGGGCCGCCGGCGCGGCCACCCTGGAGGACGCGGTGCGGGCCACCCTGCACCGGATCGAGGGCGCCTACGGCCTGGCCGTGGCCGACGCCCGCGACCCCGGCGAGCTGGTGGTCGCCCGCAACGGCAGCCCGCTGCTGCTCGGGGTCGGTGCCGGCGAGATGTTCGTCGCCTCCGACCTGACCGCGCTGGTCCGGCACACCCAGCAGGTGGTGTACCTGGACGACGGCGAGTTGGCCACCGTCCGGGCGAACGAGTACCAGACCAGCACGCTGGCCGCCCGCCGCACCGACCGGGCCCCCACCGCGGTCGAGGCGTCCGCCGAGGACTACGAACTCGGCGGACATCCGGACTTCATGACCAAGGAGATCCACGAACAGCCCGACGCGGTCCGACGCGCCCTGCTCGGCCGGCTGGACGACCGGTTCGCCACCGCCCACCTGGGCGGGATCGACCTGCAACCGCGTGACCTGCGTGCCGTGGGCAGGGTCACGTTCCTCGGCTGCGGCTCGGCCCACTACGCAGCCCAGTTGGGCGCCGGCCTGGTCGAGGATCTGGCCCGGATCCCGGCCCGAGCCGAACCGGCGTCGGAGTTCCGCTACCGCAACCCGGTGATCGAACCGGACGCGCTGTTCGTCGCGGTCAGCCAGTCCGGCGAGACCGCCGACACCCTGGCCGCCGCCCAGGAACTCACTCGCAAGGGCGGCCGGCTGCTCGGCGTGGTCAACGTGGTGGGCAGCGCGATCGCCCGGGAATGCCGGAACGGGATCTTCCTGCACGCCGGCCCGGAGGTGTCGGTCGCCTCGACCAAGGCGTTCACCTCCATGGTGGTCAGCTTCGCCATGCTCGGCCTGCTTCTCGGTCGGCTCCGCGACCTGTCGGCCGCCGACGGGCGACGGATCGTGGCCGGCCTGCGCGCGCTGCCCGACCAGATCGCCGGCATCCTGGCCGAGCAGACCGACGTCGCCGAGGTCGCCGACCGGTACGCCGGCGCCGGGCACGCGTTCTTCGTGGGTCGGGTGCGGGGCTGGCCGGTGGCACGCGAGGGGGCGCAGAAGCTCAAGGAGATTTCCTACCTGCACGCCGAGGCCTACCAGGCGTCCGAACTCAAACACGGCCCGCTGGCCCTGATCGACCCGTCCATGCCCACCGTGGTCGTCATCCCCGACGACGACCTGCTGGCCAAGAACATCGGGACCGTCGAGGAGATCCGGGCCCGCGGTGGCCCGGTGATCGTGGTGACCAACGCCGAGATCCCCGACCGCCTCGCCGACGCCACCATCCGGGTGCCCCGCAACGAACCGGAACTGGACCCCATTTTGCTCACCGTGCCGCTGCAACTGCTCGCACACCACGTCGCATCCCGCCTCGGCCGGGACATCGACCGCCCCCGCAACCTCGCCAAGAGCGTCACTGTCGAGTAGTTCAGGTGGTTGGTGTGCTTGTTTGTCCGAAAAACTCTGTATTATAGATTGAGACTTTTTTTTCTAATCGTTTAACTCTCAACTAACGTCCCAGGGAGGTGCAGAATCGAGCCTTGCCGCCCAAGCAACCGGCGTTCCGGTCAACGGCTTCGTGCGCTGGGTGGCGACGCCCGCGCACCCGTAGATTCGGTCCATCCGCCAACGACGACTGCTGGGAGCGTGCAATGAGCAAGATCGGGCTGCTTGTCCGGATCGAGGCCAAACCGGAACATGCCGAGGCCGTCGCCGGCATGTTGCGCGGTGCGCTGGAACTCGCCCAGGCCGAGGGCGGCACGGTCACCTGGTTCTCGTTCCAGGAGGGCCCCACCACGTTCGGCGTGTTCGACACCTTCGACGACGAACAGGGCCGCACCAGCCACCTACAGGGCCGGATCGCCGCCGCCCTGATGGAGGCCGCGCCGACCATGCTGGCGTCCGCCCCGGACATCCGGCCGGTGGACCTCCTGGCCGCCACACACTAGTGATCGGGTAGCTGGTCCGTCGTACCCCGTTTACCGCGCGACGCGGCCTGGCCTGGACCGCCGACAGGACGTTCCGGCCAGGCAGCGTCGCGCACCGATGACAGCGGTTCATTCAGCGGCCCGACGTTCGGCGCGGGGCCGGCAGCGCAAAGGCAGCTCGTCAGTCGACGTGCGTTGTGGCTGTCTGGACGGGCCTGGCACAAACCGTGAATGTCGTATTGAGACTTTTTGTCTCGAACGTATAGACGTCAACGGTGGGGCTCCAACCAGGCCGGCCCGACCGGTGGTCAGGCTGACGTTCCACCAGTTCGACACGTTGTCCGCCCAGTCGGTGGCCAAGGTCTCGCCGACCACTCGGCGCGCCGCGTCGCGGATCCCACCTCGGCCGGGCGCCGTCAGGCACTGCTGACCGTGGCTTCGGGAACACCAGGCCGTCAGGGGGTCGCCCGCCCATGCGCGGACGTCACCTCCGCAGGCAGACAACGCGCAGCGACACGTCGAGGTGACGCCCGGCCATCCCCCGGCTCGCGGTCACGCCGAACTCGGTCCGGTCGACCCGGGTGGTCGCGAGGGCGACAAACGAGTCCGGGTCCGCGCTGGTAGGCGACTCGATCGTCAACCCGACCAGCCGGACCGGACGGGTCACCCCCTTCGCGGTCAGGCTTCCCTCCAGGACCGAGGCGCCCCCCGCGGGGTCCAGTCGCTGCGACGTGAACGTTATGGTGGGATGCCGGCCCGCATCCAGGTACCGGGCCGAGCGCACCGAGTCGTCACGCTGCCGGTTGCCGGTGTCGAAGCTGGCCACGTCGACTTCGACCCGTACCCGTGACTCGGCGATCGGGTCGGCGATGTCGATCCCGCCGTCCCGGATGGCAAAAGTACCCGTTACCGGGGCGAGCCCGAACATGTGCCGTGTCCTGAATGCCACCGACGACGCCTCGGGGTCGATCGCGTAACGGCCGGTCGGCGGGATCGGTCCGGCGGGCCCGGCGGGGTGCATGTCGGTCATCGGGGTGTCATCCTCTTCTCCTAGGTAACCCGGCGCCGGTGCGGTCGACCGCGCGGGCGGGGGCGTGCCGACAGGACGGACAGTGCCTGCGCGACCGACAACGACGTGTTCCGCGCTGGTCTATCCCACTTTCGTCGGTTTCTGGTCGACCGATGGTTTACCCACTACGGCATGATCGAGCACTCGAAGTACCCGTGCTGCGGTCACCCCGAGGCGATGCCGGGGTAGACGGCGCGGGCGTTGCCGCCCAGGACCAGACCGACGGTGTCGTGGTCCAGGCCGAGCCCGGCGATCGCCCGGGCGTTGCGGGCGATGCCCGGCACGCCCGGCCAG
>DASULA010000105.1:0-5670 GCA_036278435.1 Mycobacteriales bacterium
CGGCGCCGCTGGTGCCGTTGCCCAGGAACACGGTGATGGTGTTGTTGTCCAGGATCGACGAGGTGCCGGTGATCCTCCACTCACTCCGCGACGCGGTGAACTGAGCCCTGGTGATGTTCAGGTTGTCCGGCATGGCCGTCACGCTGACCGAGTCGGTGGCGCTGCCACCTGGGCCGCTCACCGTCACCTGGAACACCACCGGCGCACTGCCGGCCGGCATCACGAACGTCGGGCGGGCGGTGTCCGCACCGACCAGGGTGGCCGGCGAGCCGGACAGTTGGATCCAGGCGAACGTGGACGCACCGGTGGACGCCGAGGCGTCCAGCACCACCGTGTTACCGACCAGCACGCCGGTCTGGTCCGGCCCGGCGTTGGCCACCGGAGCGGTGACCGGCTCCACCGTGATCGTGACGGTGTCGGTCGACGATCCGGTCGCGCTGCGGGCAATCAGTTCGAAGCCCAGCGTGGTCACCAGCGCCGGCGCGGTGAACGTCGCCACCGCCGTGTCCGCCCCGGTCAGGGTGACCGCGGGCCCGGAGGTCTGCACCCACGCCAACGCCGTGGCGTTGATCGACGCCGAACCGTCCAGGGTGACGGTCTGCCCCTGCTGCACGGTCTGGTCCGGACCGGCATCGGCGGTCACCGGGTCGGCGGCGAACGCCGAACCGATGTCGAGCACCCGCGAGGTCGAGCTACCGCCAATCGCCGAGGTCACCGTGATGTTCTCCGGCGGTGCGGCCACGCCGGTGAACGTCTGGGTGCCCACGGTCACGGTACCGACCAACGCCGGCATCGCGACTCCGGACGTGGCGGTCGTCGCCCCGGTCGCGCTGCCCGCGCTGCCCGCCGCGGTCGCGCTGTCGGGTATGGCCGGCGAGAGGGTCTGCGTGCCCGGGGCCAGTGCCCCGAACCCGGTGACTGTCAAGGGTGGTGGTGCCGCCTGATCACTGGACGCCGCTGTGACGGTGAGCGCCTGATTATCACTGTCATAGGTGGCATCGGTGATGGTCACCATATCGGTGACCTGTGAATGGAACACCGCCGCTGGCTTGTCGCTGAGGTTCTCCACCATGACGCTTGTCGGTGGCACCGACCCGGTGAACGGCAGCCGGGCCACGTAGCTCCCGTCCGCCGCACCACGCAGGGTGGTGACCCCGGCGCCGGGCAGCGCGGCCTTGATCGACTTACCCGGGTCGGTGGACGCCTGCACGTCGACGAACCCGCCCGTGGTGTCGGTGCGACTGTAGGTCGGGTGACCCGGGTCCACACCGGAGTTGGTCTCCACCCGGCCGACCAGGGTGAACAGGTTGGTCTGGATGGTGTTGACACCCACCCCGCCAATATCCGGACCGTCGATACGGAAGAAGTTGGTGTCGAACGGGCTACCGGTCACCGCATGCAGGGTGGCCGGGTCGCCCACGTACTGGTGGCCGTCCGGCGCGCTGATCAGGCCGGTGTCCCAGGTCAGGAACGGATCCACCCGCCCGTCGAGCACTCCGGCGAAGTTGTTCGCGGAGATACCCACGTCGTCGGTGAAGTTGATGTCACGGTCACTGGTGTTCGTCACGTCGAACTCGTCCACGCCATAGGGCGTGGTGACCGTGTAGTGCCCGGTCGTGGGGGTGGTGATCCGCAGCCGGATCCGGTTGCTCATGGCCCGCTGCCCCGGTGCCACCTCGCTGCCGAACGCGGCCTCAAGTGTCCCGACGAACAACGCCCGCCCGCCACTGGGCAGGTTGATCACCGTCTGGGCCAGGAAGTAGAACGACTCTACCGGGAAGTTGTCCGGGAACGACGCCGGCGCGGTGGGATCGGGCAGCGGGGACTCCGCGCCGCCGCACAGCGCGCTGCCGTCGAAGCAGTGCGCCAGCCGCAACCCGTTGCTGTCCTGCATGTAGGTCGGGTAGCCGGTCTCCGGCGACAGCGGTCCGACCTTCGCCAGGAAGGAGGGCTGGGTGCTGGTCGTCGTCGCCTGGCTGGTCGCCGGCAACAACCCGACGGTCAGCAACGCCGCACCCAGCAGCGCCAGCGACCTGGTCGACAGGCGGGTCGATCCGGCCCGCCTGGCCAGTCTTCGTAGTGTCCCGTGTGGACTGATTGAGGGCATACTCATGGACGTGTGTCCGTTCGACGAAAAGGATTGCCGGTCGGTCAGGCCGGCTGGTCGTTCGCAGAATCAATTACCGACCTTGGGAAAACCCTGGGGCACCAGACCATTCATCCTCAGTTCCACGGGGCGCCGTTCTTCGAAGACCGACGAAACCATTGCCGTAAGGATGTCAAAAGTGGCGAAAAATGCCCGGCAGGCCATCACGGAGTAGATCATTACCCAGGGCGCTCTAAGCTATTCCACAAGAATCCGCCTATTCCTCAGCCAAGCCTAACCTTGCTCTGGCACGAGAAATTCGCATTCGGCGGGCGGAACTCTAAGAATGACCCGGTGAGCTATGCTTAGCCTAACCCCCAGTACATCTATCCCGCACAGGGCAGCCTATGCTTTGACATGTTCTTCGAGTTCGCCGAGCGGAATGCTGACCCGGATGGACACCCCACCCAGGTCACTGGTGGTCGCCTCGAACCCGCCGCCCAGATCGCCCACCGAGTCGGCGAGCAGGCGCAGGCCCAGGTGCCCCTCGCCGCGCCGGTCGATGCCCGACTCCGGCAGCCCCACCCCGTCGTCGTCCACCCACAGCAGCACCCGGTCGCGTTGGTGGCGCAGCACGACCCGCACCCGGCTGGCCCGGGAGTGGTCGGCCACGTTGCGCAGTGTCTCCCGGGCGAACCGGTAGATCGCCGCCGCGGCCGACGCGGGCAGGTCCCCGGGCAGGTCCAGGGTCAGCGACACCCGCAGCCCCTGGTCGCGCAACGGCTGGGTCAGTTCCTCCACGGCCCTGGCCAGTCCCCCGGCGGCCAGGTCCGGCGGGTAGATCTCCACCATGACGGTCCGCAGCGCGGCCACCGCGTCACGTACCACGGTGCCGGCCCGGCTCACCAGCCCGCGTTGCTGCTCGGGCAGGGACGCCTCCTGCACGGCCGAGAGCACGTAACCGACGCCGGCCAGGTCGGCCACCACACCGTCGTGCAGGTCCCGGGCGATCCGGCGGCGTTCCCGCTCGGAGGCCTCCAGGGCGCGCCGGAGCAACCGGCCGCGTTCGTCCTGGTGTCGGCTCACCCGGACCGCCAGTGAGTAGGCGATGGGGACCTGCACGACCTGGAGCACGGCCAGCACCGCCAGCATCATCGGGAACATCTGCCGGGTCAGGGCGGCGGCCCGCGCCCCTACCGGGGAGTAGTCGAAGTAGGCGGCCATGGCCAGTCGGGTGGTCGGATCCAGTTGCAGCGGCAGCACGACCTGCACGAGCCGCGGTCCGGGCAGTTGGTCGGCCGCGGGCAGATCGGCGGAGTCACACACGCCCACGCTGGAGGCGTCCTCGACGATGGCCCTGGTGACCGGATCCGGGAGTGGGAAGGACAGCCCGATCATGGACCTCTGGTTGGCGTAACGCAGCCGCCCGGACCGGTCCCACACCCAGATCCGCTCGATCGACCCGTCGTGCACCTGGGCCGCCAGCGCGCGGTCCAACTCGTTCAGTTGGTTCGGCTGCCCGGCCAGCGCGCCGTCGAGCAACGGCCGGACCAGCAGGTCGGCAACGGCAGCGCCGACCCGCTCGGCATCGCGCAAAGCGTCCGAGCGGGCGACCGCGCGGCTGGTCAGGTAGGTCCCCGACCCGATCGCCAACAGCGCGACCAGGCCCAGCAGGAGGTAGGCCACCATCGCCCGGCGAACCACCCTGGAGGATCGCACCCGCCGGCCGATGCGCCGACGGTCAATCGGCATCGGGCCGCTCGATGATGCCCAGCCGCTGCGCGCGCACCACCGCCTCCAGTTGCGACCGGACGCCGAGTTTGCTGTGGATGGACTTCACGTACCCGCGGCAGGTGTGCAGGCTGATGCCCAGGACCCGGGCGATGGACTTCGGCGGCATGCCCTGCCCCATGTGGGCCAGCACGTCGCGTTCCCGGTCGGTCAGCGACACCGGCGCGGCCGTCCCGTCCGCGGCGGGTTCCACCCGGCCCGCGCGGGCGAACACCCCCGGCGCGGTGAGCATGGTGCCCAGCCGCACCCGACGCAGCACGTCGAGCATGTCTGGCAGCGACCCGTCCTTGGTGACGTACCCGTTCACGCCGGCCTGCGCGGCACGCACCACCCACTCCGACTCCTGGTGCGCCGACAGCACCGTGATGATCGTGTCCGGGAGCAGCTCGCGGATCTGCCGGGCCGCGGTCAGCCCGTCCTGTCGCGGCATCTGGATGTCGAGCACCACGATGTCGGGGCGGAGCCGCTGGGTGGCCTCGACCGCCTCGGTGGCCGAGGCGGCCACGCCGACGCAGTCGAAGTCCGGCTCGCCGTCCAGGGCGAACATCAGCAGTTCGGAGAAGGTCCGGTGGTCGTCCACGATCAGTACGCGAGCAGCGTTGCCGGTCCCGCCCGCACCGACCTCCCGCCCGCTCACAGCGAATTACGTTAGGCGCTTGCGCAAGCACAAACCGCAACAAGGTCGAAAAACCTAGGGGAGATTCGGGGGTGGCACCCGGCCGCGGGCCTACCGCCCGTGTTGGGGGTTGCCCCGGGGTCGCCCGAACGGCGATGGTGTGGCGTGTACGGCGCCACTTGGCGGCCGTACCCGTTCCCCGGCCCCCGGAGCGATCATGACCCGTGTACTGGTGGTGGATGACAGCGAATTCCTGCGCGGCGGTCTGACCGCGGTGCTGGAGACCGCCGGGATGACCGTGGTCGGCCAGTGCGCCAGCGGCGCCGGAGTCCTCGACGCGTTCCGGTCGGGCACTCCCGACGTGGTGCTGATGGACGTGTCCATGCCCGGGGTCGACGGGGTGGAGGCCACCCGGCGGCTGCTCGCCGAGGCGCCGGCCGCCCGGGTACTGATCCTCACCCTCACCGCGTCGGCGGCCCGCGGCGCGCTGGCCGCCGGCGCCAGCGGCTGCCTGCTCAAGGACGGCGACGGCCAGGAACTGGTCGCCGCGGTACGCGCCGCCGCCGGCCGGTATGACCGGGGGATGTAGCGTGCGGTCGCTGTGAACTTCTGGGCCGTGGGTGTGGCGTTTTCCACCGACGTCAACGCGGCTACGGCGAACCGGTCCAGGCTGGCAGGCGGCCCCGACTGTCCGCAACGTCCAGGCACTGGGAAGGTCACTGGCATGACCTTCCGCGAACTCCACGACGGTCCCCTGCCGCTGTTGTTGCCGAACGCCTGGGATGTCGGTTCCGCGCTTGGATTCCTCGCGGCCGGCTTCCCGGCGATCGGCACCACCAGCTTCGGCATCGCCGCCGCCGGCGGGGACCCCGACGGCGGCCGATCGACCGGGCCGGCCACCCGTGAACTTGCCGAAAAGCTCGCCGTGCTGCCGGTGTACATCTCGGCCGATGTCGAGGACGGCTATGGCGACGACCCCGCGGAGGTGGCGGCCTATGTCGCCGGTCTTGGCGTGGCCGGCGTCAACATCGAGGACAGCTCCGGGCAACGACTGGTCGACCCGGCCGTCCACGCCGCGAAGATCACGGCGATCAAGATGCGCGACCCCGACCTGTACGTGAACGCGCGCGTCGACACCTACTGGCTGAACCGGGAGGCGACCGTGCCGGCCACCCTC
>DASULA010000106.1:0-6528 GCA_036278435.1 Mycobacteriales bacterium
AGGTAGACCAGTGGCCGATCGGCGTGGACCAGTCGGCCCAGGGCCGGGAAGTCCTTGCGAACCGCCTCGACGTCGTAGCCGGCAGCACCCCGGTCGGCACCGGTGCCCGACCCGGCGCGGGTCACGACGCCGCCTCGTTCCCGCCGGTGAACCGCTCGTAGCCCTCGTCCTCCAGCCGGCCGGCCAGTTCCGGGCCGCCCTCCTCGACGATGCGTCCCCGGTAGAAGACGTGCACGAAGTCCGGGGTGATGTAGCGCAGGATGCGGGTGTAGTGGGTGATCAGCAGGGTGCCCACGTCGGTGTTCTCGCGGACCCGGTTCACCCCCTGGGCGACCACCCGCAGGGCGTCCACGTCCAGCCCGGAGTCGGTCTCGTCCAGGATCGCGATCTTCGGCTTGAGCAGCGCCAGTTGAAGGATCTCGTGTCGCTTCTTCTCCCCACCGGAGAACCCCTCGTTCACGTTGCGCTCGGCGAAGGACCGGTCCATGTCCAGGCCGGCCATGGTGTCGTTCACCTCCCGCACCCAGGTGCGCAGCTTCGGCGCCTCCCCGCGCACCGCGGTGGCCGCGGTCCGCAGGAAGTTCGACACCGAGACCCCGGGCACCTCGACCGGGTACTGCATGGCCAGGAACAGCCCGGCCCGGGCACGCTCGTCCACGGTCATCGACAACACGTCCTCGCCGTCGAGAGTGACCGTGCCCCTGGTCACCGTGTACTTGGGGTGCCCGGCGATGGAATAGGCCAGGGTGGACTTGCCGGAACCGTTCGGGCCCATGATCGCGTGCGTTCTGCCCGACTGCACGGTGAGGTCGACGCCGGTGAGGATCTCGGTGTCGTCGACCGACACGTGCAGGTCGCGGATGTCCAGGGTGGCCACTACTTCTCCTCGTTCAGGCGGACGAGCACCACGGCGTCGTCGCCGTTGCCTTCGATTCGGACGGGATAGACCGGCACCGGCTTGGTCGCCGGCAGTCCGGTCGGCTTGCCGGTGCGCAGGTCGAAACGGGAACCGTGCAGCCAACACTCGATCGTGGCGCCGTCCACCTCCCCCTCGGACAGCGGCACCTCGGCGTGCGAGCACACGTCACCGATCGCGAACACCTCACCGTCGGAGCGCACGATCGCCACCGGCCGGCCGGCCACCTCGACCCGCACCGCCCCGGATTCGGGCACCTCGGCGAGCCGGCAGGCCGACTCGAAGTCGGTGCTGCCGCCCGCACCGCCGCCGGCCGTCATGCCTCCACCCGCGCCAACTCGTCCTCGATCGCGGTGGCCAACCGCTGCTCGATCTCACCGATCCCGATCCGGCCGAGGATGTCGGCGAAGAAGCCGCGCACCACCAGCCGGCGGGCCTGCCGCGCCGGGATTCCGCGGGACATCAGGTAGAACAGTTGCAGGTCGTCGAACCGTCCGGTGGCGCTGGCGTGTCCGGCCCCGGCCACCTCGCCGGTCTCGATCTCCAGGTTCGGCACCGAGTCGGCGCGGGCACCGTCGGTGAGCAGCAGGTTGCGGTTCAGTTCGTAGGTGTCGATGCCGACCGCGGTCGGCTGGATCAGCACGTCGCCGATCCACACCGAGTGGGCCTCGGCACCCTGCAACGCGCCCTTGTAGGTCACCCGGCTGCGGCAGTGCGGCTCGTTGTGGTCCACGAACAGCCGGTGCTCGTGGTGCTGGCCGGCATCGGTGAAGAACAGCCCGAGCAGGTCGGCGTCCCCGCCGGGCCCGGCGAACCGGACCGTGGGACTGAGCCGGACCAGGTCGCCGCCGAGGGTCACCACGATGCTGCGGAACCTCGCGTCCCGGCCGACCAGCGCCGCCTGGGCACCGACGTGTACCGCGTCGCGGTTCCAGTCCTGCACGCTGACCAGGGTCAGCGACGCGCCGTCGCCGATCCGGCACTCCAGGTTCGACCCGAAGGTGGCGCTGCCGACGTGGTCGACCACCACGATGGCCTCGGCACCGGCGCCGACGTCCAGCACGATGTGGCCGTATCCGACCCCGCCCTGGCCGCGCACGGTCAGGTAGGTCGGTTCGTCGACGACGGCGTCGGCCGGCACGGACACGACCAGCGCCTGTTCCGCGCCGGCCAGCGCCAGCGCGCTGACCCGGTCGGCCGGGACGAGCACACTGCCCACCAGCGGGTCGGTGGCGGCTACCTGCCGGGCCCGGACCGGACCGGCGGTCTTGACGTCCAGCTCGACCGCGCCGGTGGGCGTGACCGGTTCGAGCAGGGCACGCAACCGGTCCAGCGGGGTGAAGCGCCAGTCCTCCTCGCGGCCGGTGGGCACTCCGAACGCGTCCGGGTCACGGGAGGTGAGCCGCCGGGCGTGGCCGTGCTGGTCCGAGCCGGCACCATGTGAATGGGCACCGGCGGGTGTCTGCTCCGTCATCTAGCCGACGGCCCCTTCCATCTGCAACTCGATGAGGCGGTTGAGTTCCAGCGCGTACTCCATGGGTAGTTCCCGGGCGATGGGTTCGACGAACCCGCGCACCACCATGGCCATCGCCTCGTCCTCGTTCAGGCCGCGACTCATCAGGTAGAAGAGCTGGTTCTCACTCACCTTGGACACGGTCGCCTCGTGGCCCATGGACACGTCGTCCTCGCGCACATCCACATAGGGGTAGGTGTCCGAGCGGCTGACCGCGTCGACCAGCAGTGCGTCGCACTTCACGCTGGAGGCCGAGCCGGTCGCGCCCTCGGCGATCTGCACCAGACCCCGGTAGGAGGTGCGACCACCGCCGCGGGCCACCGACTTGGACACGATCGTGCTGGAGGTGTGCGGCGCGACGTGCACCATCTTCGCGCCGGCGTCCTGGTGCTGGCCCGGACCGGCGAACGCGATCGAGAGGACCTCCCCCTTGGCGTGCTCACCGACCATCCACACTGACGGGTACTTCATCGTCACCTTCGAGCCGATGTTGCCGTCGATCCACTCCATGGTGGCCCCGGCGTGCGCCACGGCTCGCTTGGTGACCAGGTTGTAGACGTTGTTGGACCAGTTCTGGATGGTGGTGTACCGGCAGCGGGCGCCCGGCTTCACGATGATCTCCACCACCGCTGAATGCAACGAGTCAGACTTGTAGATCGGAGCGGTGCATCCCTCAACGTAATGGACATATGCCCCTTCATCTACGATGATGAGGGTGCGCTCGAACTGGCCCATGTTCTCGGTGTTGATCCGGAAGTACGCCTGCAACGGGATCTCCACGTGCACGCCCTTGGGCACGTAGATGAACGAGCCACCACTCCAGGTGGCGGTGTTCAGCGCGGCGAACTTGTTGTCGCCGGGCGGGATCACCGACCCGAAGTACTCCCGGAACAGTTCGGGGTGCTCCTTCAGTCCGGTGTCGGTGTCCAGGAAGATGACTCCCTGTTCCTCCAGGTCTTCCCGAATCTTGTGGTATACAACTTCACTTTCGTATTGGGCGGCCACACCTGAAACAAGACGTTGCTTCTCTGCTTCTGGAATGCCCAGTTTGTCGTAGGTGTTCTTGATGTCAGCGGGGAGATCGTCCCAGGACTCGGCCTGCTTCTCGGTCGAGCGGACGAAGTACTTGATGTTGTCGAAGTCGATCCCGGACAGGTCCGCGCCCCAGTTCGGCATTGGCTTGCGACCGAACAGCCGGAGCCCCTTCAACCGCATGTCGAGCATCCACGCCGGCTCGCCCTTCTTCGCCGAGATGTCGCGCACCACCTCCTCGGACAGGCCGCGGCGCGCCGAGGCACCGGCCACGTCGGAGTCGGCCCAGCCGAACTTGTAGCCGGACAGCGCCGCTATCTGCTCGTCCTGCGAGAGCACCGGCTGCCCGGCACCCTCCGGAACGGTGGTTGTCATGCGTACTTCCTCCCAGGTTCGGGGGTGGTGCCGGTCACGTTCGTATCCGCAGCCGCGGGTACGTGGGTGGTGCACACTTCGTCACCCCGCGCGATCGTGGCGAGCCGCTGCACGTGGGTGCCGAGCATGCGGGCGAACGCCCGCGTCTCGGCCTCGCACAGTTGCGGGAACTCCGCGGCCACGTGCGCGACCGGGCAGTGGTGCTGGCAGAGCTGACCGCCGGTGCCCAGGGTGTGGGCGGAGGCGGCGTACCCCTCGTCGGTGAGCGCCATGGCCAGCGCCTCGACCCGGCCGGCCGGCCCTCCGGCGCGGGCCACCCGGTCGCGGTGCCGGTTCTCGAACCCGGTCACCCGGTGTTCGGCGAAGTCGGTCACCGTCCGCGGACCGCCGTTCTCGGCGAGGTAGCGTATCGCCTCCGAGGCCAGCTCGTCGTAGGCGTGCTCGCCACAGTGCAGCCGGGCGGTGTCGGTCAGCGCGAACACCCGGGCCGGCCGGCCGCGGCCCCGCCCCCGCGCCGACACCTCACGGTAGGTGACCAGGCCTTCGGCGAGCATCGCGTCCAGGTGGCGCCGAACCGCCGCCGGGCTCAGTCCCAACCGCTCACCGAGCGTGGCCGCGGTGGACGGTCCGTGTCGCAGCAGCAGGCGCGACACGCTGTCACGGGTACGGCCCTCGGCCGCCCCGTCGGTGCTCGCCTTCATTTTCACTACATCAGTGTGATGTATTTTCCCGGGTGCTGGCAAACCGGACCCGACGTGATCACTGTCACCACGGCCGGACCTCGCCGACCGCACCGCCTTGAGCGCCGCTCGGACCGCTCCGTCAGGCCGGAACCCACTCGGTGACGTCGCCGTCCCCGGGTCATATCCTTCGCCACGTGACATCGAGCGAGTGCCTGGCCGGCGACGTCGTCGACGCCGCCACGGCGGCCACGGCGGCCCCGGCGCTGGAGGTCTGCGATCTGGTCAAACGATACGGCGAGCGCACCGCGGTGGACCGGTTGTCCTTCACCGTCGAGCGCGGCCGGGTGTTCGCCCTGCTCGGCCCGAACGGGGCCGGCAAGACGTCCACGGTCGAGACCTGTGAGGGGTTCCGGCACGCCGACGGCGGAACGGTGCGGGTTCTCGGATTGGACCCGGTCCGCGACGCCGCCGCGCTGCGCCCCCGGGTCGGGGTGATGCCGCAGGACGGCGGCGCCTACCAGGGCGCCCGGGCCGCGGAAATGCTCAGGCTGGTCGCGCGGTACGCCCGCAACCCGCTCGACCCGGAGGCCCTGCTGGACATGCTCGGCCTGCGCGCGGTGGCCCACACCCCCTACCGCAGGCTCTCCGGCGGCCAGCGACAGCGCCTGTCGCTGGCCATGTCGGTGGTGTCGCGCCCCGAGGTGGTGTTCCTGGACGAGCCGACCGCCGGGTTGGACCCGCAGGCCCGCCGGGCCACCTGGGAGATCGTCGAGGCGCTGCGCTCCGACGGGGTGACCGTGCTGCTGACCACCCACTACATGGAGGAGGCCGAGCGGCTCGCCGACCAGGTGCTGGTCATCGACCACGGCCGGTCGGTGGCCACCGGTACCCCCTCGGAGCTGACCCGCAGCGGCGCGGCCGGTCAACTCCGGTTCACCGCCCCGCCGGACCTGGACCTGGCCGCGATGGTGGCCACGCTGCCGGCCGGGGCACTGGCCAGCGAGCTGGCCCCGGGCAGCTACCTGGTGGAGGGGCCGGTGCACCCGCAGTTGCTGGCCGCGCTGACCGCGTGGTGCGCCGAGCGGAACGTACTCGTCGCCGAACTGCGGGTGGAGCGGCGCAGCCTGGAGGACGTGTTCCTGGAACTGACCGGACGGGAGTTGCGGTCTTGACTTCCTCGCCCCGCCTAAAGGTGGGGGATTCCGCCCCTCGCGGGGGGATCTTCCTGCTTCGTAGCGGATCGCCTGGCGGTTGCCTGCCTCGGTCTCATATCCGCTCCACAGGCAGCCGCTGCCAGCCCGGCAGCGGTGTCGATGTTCTTCGCGGCGTTGTGATCCCGGTCGTGCCGGGTGCCGCACCCGGGGCATGTCCAGTGGCGTGTCCCCAGGGAAAGAGAGGCCAGCAGGTGCCCGCAGTCCGAGCAGGTCTTGCTGGAGGGGTACCAGCGGTCCACGACGACGAACTGCCGGCCTGCACGCTCGGCCTTGTACTCCAACATCGAACGGAACTCGGCCCACCCGCACCGGGAGATCGCCTTGGCCAGCGACCGGTTGCGAACCATGCCGGACACGTTGAGGTCTTCCACGCCGACCCGATCAAACCGGCGAACCAAGTCGGTGGAGGTCTTGTGGAGGAAGTCCCGGCGGGTGTCGCGGACGCGGGCGTGCGCGCGGGCGACCTTCACCCGGGCCTTCGCCCGGTTGTTCGAGCCCTTCTTCCGGCGAGCCATCATCCGCTGATACCGGCGCAACCGGCGTTCATGCCGCTCGGCGTGCCGCGGATTCGGGATGCGTTCACCAGTGGACAGCACCGCGAATTCCTTCACGCCCAGGTCAACGCCGGCTGTGGAACCGGTGTCGGGAAGCGGCGCCGGATCCTCGGTGTCCATGGCCAGGGTGACGAACCACCGGCCGTCGGGTTCCCGGGACACCACCACCGTGGTCGGGTCCAGGGCAGTCATGTCCACATCAGGCCAGGACCATGCCATGCGCAGTGGTCCGCCGGTTTTG
>DASULA010000107.1:0-10404 GCA_036278435.1 Mycobacteriales bacterium
TCGCCGCGGCGGCGGCGGCCGGGATCACCCCGGCCGCCGCCTGGGTGCGGGCCAGCGCCGTCTCGGTGTCCAGCATCGCCCGCAGCAGCGCGGCGTCGGACAGTTCGGCCCGCACCGCCGGATCGGCGAACAGCGGTCCGAACAGGTCAGGATTGTTCATTCCGGTGGCTGGTGTCGGGGTTGGGGCGCCCGGTCAGAGAGCGAAGAATACGGTCTCACCGTCACCCTGCAACCGGATGTCGAAACGGTAGCCGTCCGGGGCGCCGGTGGCGATCAGGGTCGGCCGGGCGGCGGGGTCGACCGATCCGAGCACCGGGTCGGCGGCGTTGGCCCGCGGCTCGTCGTCGAAGTACACCCGGGTCACCAGTCGGTGCAGCAGCCCGCGGGCGAACACCGACACGTCCAGGTGCGGAGCCTGCATGCCACCATCGGGAGAGGGCAGCGCACCCGGCTTGACCGTGCGTACCCAGAACCGGCCCGCGCCGTCGGTCGGGCACCGCCCGAACCCCCGGAACCCCGGCAGCGACGGGCCGGCCTGCCCCCTGGGATCGTCCGGGTGGTCGAAGCGGCCGTCCGGGTCGGCCTGCCAGGTCTCCACCATGCCGTCGGCGACCGGGTCGCCATTCCCGTCGCGGACGGTGCCGGAGACGACGAACGCGCCTGGCGTGCCGGCCGGGACCACGTCGGGGCCGTCCGGCCAGGGAAGCACGATGTGCAGGAACGGGCCGACCGTCTGCGACGGCGTGACCGCCGTCTGCGACGGCGTGACCGGCGGGATCACTCGTCCTCCTCGGCCTCGAAGGGGGTGGCGTCCCGGCCGCGCAGCACAAGGTCGAACACGTACCCCAGTGCCCACTCCGGCTCGGTGGTGTCCCAGTCGAACCGCGACACCAGCCGCTGCCGGGCCGCCGGATCGGTCACACTGGTGAAGATCGGGTCGGCGTCGAACAGCGGGTCGTCCGGGAAGTACATCTGGGTCACCAGACGCTGGGTGAACGCCCGGCCGAACAGCGAGAAGTGGATGTGCGCCGGCCGCCAGGCGTTCTGGTGGTTCTTCCACGGGTAGGCGCCGGGGCGGACCGTGACGAACCGGTAGCCGCCGTGCGGGTCGGTGACGACCCGGCCCAGGCCGGTGAAGTTCGGGTCCAGCGGGGCCGGCCAGTTGTCCACGTCATGCCGGTAGCGGCCCGCGGCGTTGGCCTGCCACACC
This sequence comes from Mycobacteriales bacterium, assembly GCA_036278435.1. Taxonomy (GTDB): domain Bacteria; phylum Actinomycetota; class Actinomycetes; order Mycobacteriales; family DASULA01; genus DASULA01. Next base: position 1,211 of record DASULA010000107.1, read on the forward strand.
TCCACCAGGGCGCCGGGCACGGCCCGGCCGTCGGAGTCGCGTACCTGACCGGACACCACGATCCGCTGGCCGACCGGTTCGCCGTCGTGCTGGCGGGTCAGGTCGCCGTCGCCCGGCCTGACCAGGCCCTCGCCAAGTACCGGGCCGGTGACCTCGGTCAGCCCCTGCGGCAGCAGGACCAGCGGCCGGTTCGGTGCGCGCCGAACCGTGGAGCGGTAGCCGGGGCTGTGCAGCGGGGGATGGACGGCGCCGTCGTCGACGTAGTGCGGCAACGCCAGGCCGGTCCGGGCCGGGCCGGGTGCGGCGGTCTCCGGCGGCATGGGCGTCCCCTTCCGTGACTGGTGGGATGTGGTTCGAGACTAGGTCGGCCGGGGCCGTGCCGGGAAAGGTCGGTTACCGTCTGGTGAAAGCGATTGGATCTCATCTCCGGTTCCGTCTGGCGGACCCCGGTCATCGCGTGGCCACGGTGGCCTTCAGGGCGCGCAGCACCCGCAGTTCCTCCCCGGTCGGCGGCGGGCTGGTCCGCAGGTCCCCGGCCACGGCCAGGTCCCAGCCGGTCGCGGCCCGCACGTCGGCCGGGTCCACACCCGGGTGCACCGCGGTGAGGGTGAGCTCACGGGTCCGCGGATCGGGTTCCAGCACGCCCAGGTCGGTGATGACCACCCGCGGACCGGCGCCGCGCAGCCCCAGCCGGTGCCGGTCATCCGGCCCAGACCCGTACCCCACCGAGGTGACGAAGTCGACCCGGTCGGTGAAACCGCGCCGACTCTGCCGCATCATGATGATCACCTCCTGGCAGGAGGCGGCGATCTCCGGGGCGCCTCCGGCGCCGGGCAGCCGGACCCGCGGGTCGTCGTAGTCGCCGATCACGGTGGTGTTGATGTTGCCGAACCGGTCCAGTTGGGCGCCGCCGAGGAATCCCACCGCGATCCGGCCGGGTTGCAGCCAGTAGTTGAACACCTCGGCAACGGTCACCACCGCGTCGGCGGTGTCGGCCAGCACGCCGTCGCCGATGGACAGCGGCAGCCGGTGCGGCTTGGCGCCCAGGCAGCCCGACTCGTAGATCAGCACCAGCCCGGGCGCGTGGGTGGCCCGGGCCAGGTTGGCCGCGGTGCTGGGCAGGCCGATACCCACGAAGCAGGCGGTGCCGTCGCGGAGCTGCCTGGCCCCGGCCACGGTCATCATCTCGTCGGGCGTCCAGCCGCTGGTACCGGTCACGGTCGCGTCGGTGCGGGCGGTCACGCCGGCCTCCCCACGGAGAGCACGTGCTCGTCGATCCACCGGCCGAAGGACTCCCGGTCCCGGCTGATCGCGTCCCAGGCCAAGTAGTAGTCGTTGTCCCGCTCGCTGTAGCCCTGGGTGTAGGACGGGTGCGAGCCGCCCGGAACCTCGGCCACCGCGGTCACCGCCCAACCGGGCAGGATCACCTGGCCGGGCACCGGGTCCAGTGCCGGCACGATCTCCTCGACGGTGACCAGGGACCGACGCCCGGCCAGTACGGCCTCCTTCTGTACCCCGGTGATGCCCCACATCTGCACGTTGCCCCGCCGGTCGGCCCGCTGGGCGTGGATCACGGTGACGTCCGGTCGCAGCGCGGCCACCGCCATCAGCCGCTCGCCGGTGAACGGGCAGGTGATCGGCCGCACCGTGTCGGTGTGGGCGGGCAGGTCGGTGCCGGCATACCCGCGCAGCACCGCGAACGGCAGCCCGCTGGCACCGGCCACGTACCGGTTCACCATGCCGGCGTGGCTGTGCTCCTCCAGTTCCAGCGGCACCGGCCAGCCGTGCTCGACCGCGTCGCGGAACCGGTGCAGCGAGCCGACCCCGGGGTTGCCGCCCCAGGAGAAAACCAGCCGGCGGGCACAGCCGGCGCCGATGAGCTGGTCGTAGACGATGTCGGGGGTCATTCGGACCAGGGTGAGATCACGCCGGTGCTGCCGGATGATCTCCTGCCCGGCGGCCACCGGAATCAGGTGGGTGAAGCCCTCCAAGGCCACCGTGTCGCCGTCGTGCACCAACTCGGCCACGCCCTCGGCCAGCGAGGTGAGTTCCGCCATAGATCGACCTGCCCAGTGCGAGGGGACACCGATGACCCTGTCACTTCTACCCGCCGGCGGGACTCCTGGGCAATGGTCAGACCTTCTGTGCCGCTGATCACAGCGGAGGGGCCGCGCCCCGGATCGCATCAAACCCGGTCGACGTCGAGGGCGGCCCCGGTGCGGGACCGCCCTCGACCTGAGATGCCGGTGTCAGCCGCCCATCGCCGCCAGGAACGCGGCGCCGTTCGGGCTGCCCACCCCGGTCACGTCGTCGTAGCCGGGCCGGGTGTGGATGGTGAGCGCGTCGTCGTAGAGGGTCCGCAGCGAGTAGATGAACCCGTTGGAGTCATCGACGAAGTTGGCGAAGTCGGCCCGTGCCGCCCGCACCGGCTGCGCCGGGGTCACCACGTCGTGGTACGCCGAACCGCCCGCGTGGGCGTAGATCACCGGGTTGGCGAAGCCGATGTCGTGCCCGGCGGACTGCTGGGCCAGCGCCATCATGCCGACCATCAGTGGGCAGGCCAGGCTGGTCCCGCCGATCCGGAACTCGCTGAACCGCGCCGACCCGTCGGGGAACGTCTGGGTCTGCCCGATCAGCATGCCGGTGTTCGGGTCGGCCAGCGCGGCGATGTCGGGCACCACCCGCATCGGGGCGCCGCCGTGGTTGGTGGCGATCGCGTCAGGTACCACCCCGACCTGGTAGGCCGGCTCGGTGAACTGCCGGCTGGTGCCGCCCCCCGACCCGCTGGTGAAGTTCCCGGGCGGGGCCGGGCTGTACGCGCCGTTCACCAGGTTGGACCGGCCGGTCTCCCAGCCGACCTCGAACTGGTAGTCGTTGGCCGCGCCGACACCCAGCGCGGTGCCGCCCACCGCGGTCACGAACGGGCTGGACGCCGGCCAGTCGGGGGTGGCCTGGGCGAAGTTGGCCGGGTTGCCGCCGGTCTCGTCGCCGGAGTCACCGGAGGAGAAGTACACCCCGACGCCGGTGGCCGCGGCCTGGATCAGGATGTCGTTGTACGGCTTGATGATGCCCGGCGGCAGGTCCTCGCCGGAGAAGCCGTAGGAATTGCTGACCATGCTGGCCAGGTGCTCGTCGACGATGTGGTTGAGCGCGGCGTCCAGATCGTTGCGGTTGTTCGCCGCACCCACGTAGACGATGGTCGCGCCCGGTGCCATCGAGTGCACCGCCTCGATATCCAGGGTCTGCTCGCCGTACCAGCCCTGCGGGTCCTGCACAGGGCCGTGCGCCTTGCTGGCCCCGGACTCCGGGTGCTTCAGGATGCCCGGTGCCACCACCTGCTTGAGCTGGGCGGCGTTCATGGTGGGCAGCCCGTGCAGCTGCGAGTAGGTGTTGACGTCGTTGACGATGGTGGGGGAGTCGAACGCGTCGATGATCGCCACCGTCTGACCGGAACCGTCGTTGCCGGCGGCCACCGCGTCGGTCACGCCGTAGGCGCCGCGCAACTGCGCCGGGGTGTAGCCGCACGGGGTGTAGGGCACCGGCTGGCCGCCCACCCCGGGCACCACGGTGCCGTCCGGGGTGGCGGTGTTGGCGGTGGTCTTCTCACCGAAGAACGTCGAGCACGGGGTGGCGTTGACGAACGCCGGCGACGGCGGCGCGGCGTGCTTGACCAGCGCGGCCGAGTCGTCGATGCCCACCACCGCGGACACCATGGGCAGGCTCGCCGGCACCTGAAGGTCTGACTCCGGCGAGTGCAGGGTCAACCCGGCGTGGGAGTACAACCCGACCTGGGTGGAGAACGCAGACTCCACCTGCGCCACCGAGCCCTCGGCCGCCACGTACAGGTTGTTGCTCGGAGTGTGGTCCAGGATGAAGCCCTGGTCGCGCAGCCACTGGCGCACGGTGCTCACGTCGGCCTGGGTGGGCGCGAACTGCTTGCGGAAGCTCTGTGGGGACAGGAACTGCCCGTACTGGGCGGATCCGGGCGTGGACACCGCGGTGGCCAGCGCAGCCGCGGCCGCCGGGTCCCGCCAGCCCAGATAGACCCGGAACCCGACGTGGTCGGCGGCCGGGGCGGCCGAGCGTAGCGTGGCGGCGTTCGCCCAGGCCGGCATGCTGCCCGACAGGGTGCGTAACGGCGCCGCGGACGCGGAGCCCGTCACCGACAGCGAGGCGGCCAGGGCCAGGACGCTGCCAGCGGCGAGCAGATGCAGGGGTGGTCTTCTCATCGACACTCCGTTGATGACGGAGCCCGCCCAGGGAGCACCGAACGCGCGGAGACAACGCTCCGGCTGCGGCGCACCGTTGCGCTCGTCGTTCGCCCGCTCGGCCGGCCTCGGGCCGGCTTAGCTGAAGATCGCAACCAGTACAGCGCCGCCGAAGCGTTTCTCGTTACACCCCGCTCCTACCGGCTCACGGTCCGGATGGCCCGGACGCCGCCGTCAGGGCACGGCGGGTGAGCAGCCTGGCCAGGTGCCGGCGGTAGTCGGTCGAGGCGTGCATGTCCGCGCCGGGTTCGGTTCCCTGGTCGGCCAGGGCCGCCGCGTCGGCCACCGCGGCGCCGGAGGCCAGTGCCCGCTCGGTCGCGGTGGCGCGCAGCGGCGTGCCGCCCATGTTGGCCAGCGCCACCCGGCCGTCCACCGCGGCCACCCCGACGATGGCCCAGTCGTTCGCCCGGCGGGTGAACTTCTCGAACCCCCAACTGGCTCCGGCCAGCCGCGGCAGCCGGATCTCCACCAGCATCTCCTCCGGGCCGGTAGCGGTCTGGAAGTACCCGGCGAAGAACTCCGTCGCCGGCACCTCCCGCCGGCCCGAGGGGCCCCGAAGCACCAGCACGCCGTCGAGTGCCAGCACGGCGGTGGGCAGGTCGGCGGCCGGGTCGCCGTGCACCAGCGATCCGCCGAGCGTGCCGCGGCGGCGGATCTGCGGGTCGCCGACGAGTGACGCGGCGTGGGCCAGCAGCGGCACCTCGGCGCGCAGCACCGGCGAGGACTCCACCTCCCGGTGTCGGGTCAGCGCGCCGACCGCGACCTGGTCGCCGTCGACGCGGACGTAGGACAGCTCGGTCAGCCGGCCCACGTCCACCAGCACGCCGGGCATGGCCAGCCGCAGCTTCATCATCGGCAGCAGCGAGTGGCCGCCGGCGAGCAGCTTGGCGTCCTCACCGTGCTCGGTCAGCAGGGCCAGCGCGTCGTCCACCGAGCCGGCCCGGACGTAGTCGAACGCCGCCGGGATCATGCCCGCGCCCCCGTTCCGTTCATGCCGGCCGCGGCGGCCCGCACCGCGCGGACGATGTTGTGGTACCCGGTGCAGCGGCAGAAGTTGCCCTCCAGCCCGGAGCGCACCTCGGCCTCGCTGGGGTCGGGGTTGTCCCGAAGCAGCCCGACCGCTGCCATCACCATCCCCGGGGTGCAGAACCCACACTGCAACCCGTGCTCGGCCCGGAACGCGGCCTGCATCGGGTGCAGTTCGCCGTCGGCGCCGGCCAGCCCCTCGATGGTGGTCACCTCGCTGCCGTCGGCCTGGGCGGCCAGCACCGTGCAGGACTTGACCGCCTCGCCGTCCACGTCGACCGTGCAGGCGCCGCAGGACGTGGTGTCGCAGCCGATGTTGGTGCCCCGCAGCCCGCACACCTCGCGCAGGTAGTGCGCCAGCAGCAGCCGCGGCTCGACCTCGTCCTCCCGCTGCTCGCCGTTGACCGTGACCCGTACCCGCATCAGGAGTCCACTCCGTTCGCCTGCTGGATCGCCGTCCACACCCGCTGCGGGGAGGTCGGCATCTCGATGTGCCGTACGCCCAGGTGCGCCACCGCGTCGATCACGGCGTTCTGCACGGCCGGGGTCGCGCCGATGGTGCCCGCCTCGCCGATCCCCTTCGCGCCGAGCGGGTTGTACGGGGTCGGCGTCTCCATCGGCACCAGTTCGAAGCTGGGCACCTCCGGGGCGGTCAGGAACGGGTAGTCGGCGAACGTCGCGGTCAGCGGATTGCCGTCGGCGTCGTAGACCACCTCCTCGTACAGGGCCTGGGCGACGCCCTGTGCGATGCCACCGTGCCGCTGCCCCTCGGCGAGCAGCGGGTTGAGCACGATGCCGGCGTCGTCCACCGCCACCAGCCGGCGCAGCGTGGCCTTGCCCGACTCGGTGTCCACGTCCACCACCGCCACGTGCGTGCCGAACGGGAACGTCGGGCCGGGTGCGGTGAAGTCGGTCTGAACGAAGAGCCGTTCGGTGGCGGCCAGGTCGGCGAAGCTGACCGCGGCGTCCGGCGAACCGGCCACGGTCAGCGCGGCCCGGCTGGTGTCCACCACCAGGTCGTCCGGGTTGGCCTCCAGCACGTCGGCGGCCCGCTGTTTGGCCAGCTCGATCAGCTCCTCGGTGGCCTTGTGCACCGCCGAGCCGCCCTGTTGCAGGCTGCGGGAACCGGCCGTGCCGCCGCCGCGCGGCACCAGGTCGGTGTCGCCGTGCCGCACGGTGATCTTCTCGACCGGGATGCCGAGCTGGTCGCTGGCCAGCATCGCCCACGCGGTGGCGTGGCCCTGGCCGTGCGGGGAGGTGCCGGTGAGAATGGTGGCGGTGCCGTCGGCGTGCACCTCGACCGTGGCGTTCTCCCGAGGGCCGCCGCCCTCGCCCACGCCGCCGGTGATCTCCACGTACACCGACAGCCCGATGCCGGTCTGCACCACGTCACCGCGGGCCCGCCGCTCGGCCTGCTCGGCACGCAGCCCGTCATAGTCGGCGGCGGCCAGCGCCGCGGTCAGCGCGGCCGGGTAGTCGCCGGTGTCGTAGACAGCGCCGGCCGCGGTGGTGAACGGCTCGGTGAACGGCGGCACCAGGTTGCGCCGGCGTACCTCGGCCGGGTCCACGCCGATCTCGGCGGCGAAAAGGTCCATGGCCCGCTCGATCGCCGCGGTGGCCTCCGGTCGGCCGGCTCCCCGGTAAGCGCTCAGCGGGGTGGTGTTGGTGACCACGCTGCGGGCCCGCGACTCCACCTTGCCAATCGCGTACACGCCGGCGGCCATCATCTGGGTGAGGGTGGGCAGTACCGCGCCGAAACGGGGGAACGCCCCGGCGTCCTGCACCATGTCGAGCCGGTAGGCGGTCACCGTGCCGTCCCGCCGGCCGCCGATGGTGATCTGCTGGACCTGGGCCCGCCCGTGCGTCATGCCCACCAGGTTCTCCGAGCGGTTCTCCGCCCAGCGCACCGGCCGCTGGTGTCGCCGGGCCAGCCAGGCGATCAGCGCGTACTCCGGTTCGGCCCCGAACTTGGCGCCGAACCCCCCGCCCACGTCCGGGGTGATGATCCGCAACTGGGCTGGTTCGATGCCCAGCATCCCGGCCACCCCGGCCTGGGCGCCCTGCGCGCCCTGGTTGGAGCACCACAGCACGCACCGGCCGTCGTCACCCCAGACCGCAGCCGCGGCCCGGGTCTCCATCGAGGCAGGCGCCAGCCGCTGGTTGACGATCTCCCGGGCGACCACGACCTCGCAGTCGTCGAACAGGTGCGGGTCGAAGGCGTCGGCCGAACCGAACTCGGCGATCAGGTTCGTGCCGGCGTCGGTGAACAGCAGCGTGCCGTCGGTCAGCGACTCGCGCGGGTCGATCACCGGGGGCAGCGGGTCGTAGTCCACCGCGACCAACTCGGCGGCGTCCTCACCCTGGTACCGCTGCTCGGTGAGCACCACCGCGACCGCGTTGCCCACGTAGCGCACCGTGTCGGTGGCCAGCAGCGGTTCGACCATCGCCTTGTTGAACATGGGAAACGGGGGTGGGATCGGGCTGACGTCGGTCAGGTCCGCACCGGTGACCACGGCGACCACGCCGGGCGCCGCGAGCGCCTCTGTGGCGTCCACGGACACGATCCTGGCGTGCGCCACCGGTGAACGGACAATCGTGACGTGCAACGCCCCGGCCAGCCGTTCGTCCACCAGGTCGTCGGTGTAGGTCGCGCCCCTGGTCAGAAACAGTGGATCCTCGGTGCGAACGACACGGGTGCCGAGAATGCTCAACGCGGCCCTGCCTCCCTCTCGTGATCCTCGCGGCCGGCGAACCGCGTGGATCGGCTGTGCGTTCGATCATGCCCTGACCACCCTGCCACGGTGGCCGAAACGATTTCACCTTTCGCCCAGTGGCAGTGCCCACCGGTCGTGCGGCTCCGGCACCAGTGGCGGCGCAGGTGTCCTCGACCAGATCACTGTCGGGATAATCGCCCGATGCCCCAGAACCGGTACGACGTGATGGCCGCACACTACGACGCCGACGTGTCCCAGAACCCCATTAACTCGCTGTACGCGATGCCCAACACGCTCGCACTGCTGCCGGACGTGTCCGACCGGCGGGTGCTCGACGCCGGCTGCGGGTCGGGTTACTACACTGTTGAACTGGTCGGCCGGGGCGCCCGGGTGGTGGCCGTCGACGCGAGCGCCCAGATGCTCCAGATCGCCCGGCGCCGTCTCGGCGCCGACGCGCCGGTCGACTGGCACACCGCCGATCTGGGCGAGCCGTTGGGCTTTCTGCCCGACTCCGCGGTGGACGTGGTACTCGCTCCGCTGGTGCTGCATTACCTGCGGGACTGGTCCGGCCCGCTCGCGGAGTTCCGGCGGGTGCTCCGGCCCGGCGGGGTGCTGGTGGCCAGCGTGCACCATCCTTTCTGCGAGTTCGAACTGTCTGGCAGCGACGACTACTTCGCGGTCGAGCAGTGGTCGGAGATGTGGATCAAGGGCGGTCTGCCGGTGACCATGACCTTCTGGCGGCGCCCACTGGAGGCGATGCTCGGGTCGCTGGCCGAGGCCGGGTTCGGCCTCGACGTGCTGCGTGAACCGCAGCCGCTGCCCGAGGCTGAGGCGCGCTCGGCCGAGGTGTGGCGGGCACTGACCACCCGGCCGAGGTTCCTGTTCCTGCGGCTGACCGTCCGCTGACCCGGGCCGGTCGCCGTTCTGGTCGCCGGCTTTCTCGTCGGTCCGGGCGTGTCGGCCGTCGGGAAACTGGTTTGCGACCGGGCCCGATTTCTGTGAGGGTCGCGGCGTCGACGAGCCGTCGACCGCGGGAGGGTGGGGCCATGTTCGAGGACGCTCGCCGGTAGTTCCGGCCCGTACCGCGCCGCCGTGGCGGCGCCTCGTGGGTCGCGCCCGTCGCGGCGCGCCCGGCTTCGACCTGAAGGGCCTTCCAGGTGAACTTGTTCGCCATCCAGGGCTGCCT
>DASULA010000108.1:0-7603 GCA_036278435.1 Mycobacteriales bacterium
GCCCGGGCGAGCAGGGCCTCCACCAGCGCCTGCCCGTGCAGGTAGCCCTCGTCGGGGAAGTACGCGACGCCGCCGCGACCGTGGCCGGTCCGCACCGCCGGTTCCAGGCGGGCGGCCTGGTCGGGACCGAGCATCCGGGCCCGGTATCCCCACTCGGCTAACCGCCGGACCCGGGCGGCCAGTTCGCCCGCCCCGTCAGCGTCGGCGTACTCCAGGTTGCCCACCGGGTGATACCAGGCCCCGGTGGCACCGGAGCGGTCAGCGTGACCGGATTCGCCGGCCAGCACCCGGTGCTCGCGCATGCCGCGCAGGTTCAGCTCGAAGTAGTGCCGGGGCAGCTTCTCATTGGCGTTGAACCAGGCGAAGCTGCCACCGCTGGCACCGGCCCCGGGCCTGGAGGCCTCCACCACGGTGACCGCCGCGCCCCGCTCGGCCAGTCGCATCGCCACCGCCGCGCCGACCACGCCGGCTCCCACCACCACGATCCGCGGTACCGCCATGACCCACCCCCTTGCTCGCTGGTCCGCGCGGGCATTCGGCGGGTTCCCATGCCACCCGCACGCCCGGGTCGCGGACCGGTTCTGGACCGATCCTGATCCGGATCGGATCGACACGGGTACCGCCACCGGGGTGGGGTCGTCCACCGTGGGGGTGCCTCCGGCCGAAGCCGGTCGGCCCAGCGCGTCAGCGTGAGGCGAGCGGGCTGACGCCCTGCACGTTGATCATGATGCCTGAGCAGTAGGAGGCCACGCGCCCGGCCTCGGTGGCGAACACCCGTACCGGGACGCCGAACGGGATCTTCACGACCGGCCGCCACCCGTCATCGGTGAAGGTGTTCGGCACATCGAGCTGGTAGAGCCGGCGGTCGAACCCCTTGAGCAGGATGCACCCGGACGCGAATCCCTCGCCGGCGATCCCGTCCACGGCGATGAGCGGGCTCTGGACCGGCGCGGACGTCGCCGTCGCGGTCGCAGTCGGGGCGGTGGTCGCGGTCGGAGCCGGGGCCGTCGCCGTCGGGGTCGTCGGAGCCGTCGCCGTCGGAGCCGGTGCCGTCGCGGTCGGCGCCGTCGCAGTCGGCGCAGGTGACAGGACCGGGCCGCTGCTGGCCGACGCGCTCGGGCTGGTGACGGCCGGGCCGGCCGAGCCTGGGCTGGCTCCGGCGCTGCCGGTGAACAGCAGGGCACCACCGAGCACTGTGACCGCGGTCACGGCCGTCAGGGCTTTGGCGCGGGACAGGGAGTACGCAATGCGGGGAAGCATGGTCCACCACCTTGGCTAGTGATCTCTACCCCTGTTGGACGGGAGGCAGTGGCATGCGGTTCAAAAGTGACAATTGCTACAGAACACCTACCGACGGGCGATGTCCACGATCTCCATCGGCCTGCCCTGCTGGCAGTAGGACACGAACTGGTCCACCAACACGCCGTGCACCCGCAGTGGCACGCCCAGCGGGATGGACTTCTGGTCCGGGGTCCCCCCGCCCGCGCCGAGCAGCAGGTACAGGCCGTGGTCACCGGCGTCGAAGACCGTGCAGCCCGGCTCGACCCCCTTCCGGGCGACCCCGTCGAGGGTCAGCACCCCGCCCGACGCGGCCGGGGACGTCGGGCTGACCGGACCCGGGGACGCTGACGGGGACACCGGCGGGGACGCGGACCGGGAGGTGGATCCGGCGGAGGTGGTCGGACCACCACGAACACCGGATGGGCCCGATCGGGCGCATCCGGTGCCGGCCAGCGCCACCACCGCGGCCACCGCGAGCAGCGTCCGGACGGTGCGGGGATGTGGAGTTCGCGGGGTCATGGCCCACCACCTCGGGTCGGCGTGCTCTCCGCCAGTTGGACGTATCCCGGCCGCGGCTGGTTCCACCGCTCCGGCCGGCACGGGCGGGACCCCGACACGGTGGCGGCAACGGGTCGGGGCGGGGCGCCAGGCGCCCCGCCCCGGGATCACTGTGTCACCCGACGGGCAGGCTCACACCCGTCCACCAACTGACTGTCAGGACACGTTCAGGGTGGCGTCGTCGACCACGAAGGAGGTCTCCAGGGAGACGTCCTCGGTGCCCCGGAACGACAGCGTCACGGTCTGGCCGATGAACGCCGACAGGTTGAAGCTGTGCGAGGCGTAACCGGCGATGTGGTTGAGGTTGCTGAACGTCGCCAGCGTGCTGCCACCCGCCGACACGGTCAGCCGGTCGAACGCCGTCCTGGTCGTGGTCTCGGCGGTGTCGATGTGCAGGAAGAACCTGTACGTCGCCGAGCTACACCCAGACGGGATGGTGACCGTCTGGCTGAGCGTGTCGGTGTGCGTGGTGCCGTACCCGTCCATCCAGGCGAACCACGAGCCGGTGTGGGAGATCTGACCGGTCGAGGTGTTCTGCAGGACGGCCGGGGTGGACGACCACGGCGAGATCGAACCGGTCTCGAAGCCGGAGTTGCCGATCAACTGGCCGGAGGTGCAGCCCGGCGGCGGGGGCGGCGGGCTGCCACCGCCGCCAGCGGTGAAGGCGCCGACGCCGTTGGGCGTGCCCAGCCCGGTCGGGCCGTCGTAGCCGGTCTCACCGGTGCACAGGTACGCCGGGTTGCAGTTGCCGTTGCTGCCGCTGGTCACGTCGAACAGGTTGGCGGTGTGGCTGTAGGGGAACGACGACGGGTTGCTGCCCGCGGCCGGGGTGCCGGCCAGCGCGTACACGCTGGCGATGATCGGCGAGGAGGCGCTGGTGCCGCCGACCACGAAGAACCCGGGCTCGCCGAACGTGTCGTTCACGGCCACGCCGGTGTTGGGGTCGGCAACCGCGGACACGTCGGCGACGGTGCGCCGCGAGCAGCCGGTGTCGGTCTGCCAGGACGGCTTGGCGATCGCGCCGGAGCAGCCGCTGCCGGCGCCGTTCCACACCGTCTCGGTCCAGCCACGGGTGTTCGCCGCGGTACGCAGCGACGTGCCACCCACAGCGACCACCTTCGAACCCGACGCCGGGAACTCCACGCCGAAGCCGCCGTCACCGGAGGAGGCGGTGATCACCGCACCCGGGTGGTTGGAGTAGAACGACGCGTCGGCGCTGGCCGCACCGGTTTCGCCGCCACCGTAGGAGTTGGACACGAACTTCGCGCCCAGCGCCACGGCGGTGTTCACCGCGGTGCCCAGGTTGTTGGTGGTCGGTGAGCTGGCCTCGACCAGCAGGATGTGGCAGTTCGGGCAGACCGCGGAGACCATGTCCACGTCCAGCGAGATCTCCGTCGCCCAGCCGGTGTCAGTGGCCGGCAGCGGGCTGGAGGCGCCGTTCTGGTTCACCTTGCGGAAGCAGCCGTTGCCCGTGGTGCAGGCCGGCAGTCCGAAGGTGGCCCGGTAGGTGGCCAGGTCCGATTCGGCGTTCGGGTCGTCCATGGCGTCCACGATCGCCACCGTCTGGCCACCACCGGCCGTTGACGACGGCAGGTTGTAGGCGTCCTGCAACTGGGACGGGCCGAGCCCGGACGGGGTGGCGTCTGGCGTGATGGCCTCGGGCTGGACCTCGGTGTCGGTCCGGACCAGCGCCAGGCAGGACATGATGCCCGGACGGGTGGACTGGGCACACGCGTTCCGGACGGGGTGGGAGTGAACCGCCACGGTAGGGCTGGTTGCCATCTGCGGCGACGGTGCTGCCTGTGCCATGGTCGGCGACCAGGCGAGCGCCAGCGCGGCGGCCCCGGTCAGGGCTACCGTGGCGCTCCACAGCGATGCTCTGCGCATGCTGCCTCCAAGGGGTGTTGGGGTGGCCGAAAACTCGCAGACCCCGCGTGACAAATCCCCCTTGGATTCACCAAGATTTCCCCAAGTAATCGTAATTCACTCGAATGGCCTAATAACCTCCATTAACGAATGACGCCCCATTCGGGCCTTAAGTGCCACAGCAGTAGACAAAACACCCAACGTAGTCACGAGGTCGCATCTCTGGGACGACGTCAGGTGACCGCCGGTTCCCGGGCCCGCAGCGCCTCGGAAAGCCGGACCCGGGCCCCGGTCCGCAGGATCGTGTTCGCATAGATCCGCCCGGACAGCCGCACCAGCAACACCGTGGCCACCACCATCAGCCCGATCGCCAGCCCGACCTGCCACCCGTCCGCCCGCCCCACCGCGGTGCGGGTGGGCATGGTCATCGCCGAGAACGGCGGCACCAGCGAGGCCACCCGGGCCAGCACCCCGGTCGGGTGCTGCGCGGCGTAGATCGCGATGAAGTAGCTCACCATCAACACCAGCGTCATCGGCCCGGTGACGTTGTTCAGCTCCTCCTGCCGGGAGACCCGCGAGGCCGCCGCCGCATAGGCCGAGGAGTAGAACGCGTACCCCAGCACGAACCAGGCGAAGACCTGGCCGACGATGCCCAGCGTGACCAGGCTCAACCGCACCGAACCGCCGCCCACCGCGGCGGCCAGCCCGACCCCGCTGATCAGCACGAGCTGGCCGAGCGCGAGCGCGCCGATCCCCAGGATCTTGCCGGCCAGGAGCTGCCAGGGTCGCACCGCGGCCAGCAGCAGTTCCACCACCCGGCTGCTCTTCTCCTCCACCACCCCGAACGCCACCCAGTTGCCGTAGCCGATCAACTGTCCGAACAGGATGATGACACCGACCAGGGCCACCCCCCTGCGGGCGGAGTGGTCCGCGTCGCCGGCCAGGGTGACCTGCCGCAGCGGCGGCACGTCCAGAGCCTGTGCCACCGCTGTCGGGCTGATCCCCCTGTCCCGCAGGCGTTGCCGGGTGGCCACCGCCTGATGGGCCCGGTCCAGCACCGCGGCCAGGTCGCCATCCAGGTCGCCGTCGGAGACCACCGTGTCACCGTTGAGCAGCGCGGCGTCGGCGTCACCGGTCCGCACCGCGGCCCGGGCCGCGGCGGCGTCCGGGTAGGTGCGGGTGTGCACCCCGACCCCCGCCGGCCGCCCGGCGGCGGCCAGGGCCGGGCCGATCGGGTTGCGCCCGGTGCCGGCGAGCGCCACGCGGAAGGATGCGTGCCCGGAGCCGACCAGCCGCGGCACCAGCACCACGGCCAGCACGATCAGCAGGGTGATCCCGGTGGACACCAGGAACGCGCGCTCCCGGATCCGGCTGGTGACCTCCCGCCGGGCCACCAACCACACCATGCCCCCGGCCGCGCCGGGAGCCCGGCCCGTTCCCGATTCACCGGTCACACCGGTCACAGCGGTCACACCGTCACCGCCTCGCGGAACAGTTCGGCCAGGGTGGGCCGCCGCCAACTGAAGTGCTCCACCCGACCGGCCCGCATCGCCATCTGGAGCACCTTCTGGTCGTCGCCGGACTCGTCCAACTCCAGCACCACCTCCGCCCCCGCCCCGGTCCGCACCCGCACCCCGGGCAGGTCCGCGGCCCACCCGGGTGCCGCGTCGCCGACCACCACCCGCAGTTCGCGGCGGCCGTCCCGGTCACGGAGTTCATCGACCGTGCCGGTGGCGACCATCCGGCCGTGGTTGATGATCCCGACCGAGTCGCACAGCCGCTCCACCAGGTCCAACTGGTGGCTGGAGAAGATCACCGGCACGCCCTGGCGGCACCGGTCGGCCAGCACCACGGCCAGCGCGTCCACACCGACCGGATCCAGGCCGGAGAACGGCTCGTCCAGGATCAGCACCTCCGGGTCGTGCACCAGCGCGGCGGCCAGTTGCACCCGCTGCTGGTTGCCCAGGGAGAGCCGTTCCACCGCGTCGTCGCGCCGGCCGGCCACACCCAGCCGCTCGGCCCACTCCTCGGCCGCGCGCAGCGCGCCCGACCGGCTCAGGCCGTGCAGCCTGGCGAAGTACACCAACTGCTCGCCGACCCGCATCTTCGGATACAGGCCCCGCTCCTCGGGCATGTAGCCGAACCTGCGGCGCACCTGGAACGACACCGCGTCGCCCCGCCAGCGGACCTGCCCGGCGTCGGCGGCGAGCACCCCCATGGCGATCCGCATCGTCGTGGTCTTGCCGGCGCCGTTGGCCCCCACGAAACCGAACATCTCGCCCGGCCGCACGGCGAACGACACCGTGTCCAGGGCAACGGTGTCGCCGTAGCGCTTGCGCAACGCGTCGATCTCCAACATGCGGACCTCCCGACTCCGCGACCGACGATAACCGGACCGGGCGGCGGTAGGGCACCCGGCCGGACCCGGCCGGGCGGTGCGGCGGCCCGCCCGGTGCGGTAGAACGTCAGCCATGCACCCGACCAACCAACCCGCCCGCCGCCGGTGACCGGGCCAGCCGGACCAGCCGGGCCAGCGGAACCGGCGGTGCCGCCGGCCGGCGGGCTCGACGAGCTGCGGGAAGCCGCCCGCGGCTGCCGGGCCTGCCCGCTGGCCGAACCGGCCACCCAGACCGTGTTCGGCGACGGGCCGGCCAGCGCCCGGATCGTGTTCGTCGGGGAACAACCCGGCGACGTGGAGGACCGGCGCGGGCTGCCGTTCGTCGGCCCGGCCGGGCGGCTGCTGGACCGGGCCCTGGCCGACGCCGGCATCGACCGGGCGAGCGCGTACGTGACCAACGCGGTGAAGCACTTCCGGTTCCGTCCGACCGAGCGCCGCCGGATCCACCAGACGCCCGGACCGGAACACCTGGCCGCGTGCCGGCCGTGGCTGGACGCCGAGCTGGGGGTGCTCGCCCCGGAGGTGGTGGTCTGCCTGGGTGCGGTCGCGGCCAGATCGCTGCTCGGCCCGGAGTTCCGGATCACCCGCTCCCGCGGCCGGCTGATGCCCTTCGACGGGCGGTCCGGGCAGGAGGACGCGGGCGTGCGGGCCGGATGGATCCTGGCCACCACCCACCCCTCGGCCGTGCTGCGGGTCCCCGAGCCGGACCGGGCCGAGGCGTACCAGGGTCTGGTCACAGACCTCAAAACCGCCGCCAACGCCCTGGCCTAACCCGGCGACCAGCACCGTTCACCCGCCGAGCAGCCCAGAGGTTTTCGCAAGAAAACCTCACTATGTAACCGGTTAACGCTGAGGTTTTCTTGCGAAAACCTCAGCTCGGGTGGCTTGGGGGGCGAGATGCGGCGGAGTCGGTGGTCGGCGCGGTCAGTGCGCCGACAGTAGGGCCACCGCCAGCACCAGCACCGCCAGCACCAGCAGCATTACGGCGTAGAGCCAGCGGGTGCCACGGCCCGGCGTCGGGCCGCCCACCGCGGGTGACCGGGGCCCGGGGTCGGCGTCCGGGGCGACACCGACCCGGCGGGCGGCGCCGGTGTCGGGCGGGCTCCCCCGTGAAGTCTCGGGTGGAGTCTCGGGTGGACTCGCCGACCGGTCGCGGGGGGCGGCGGGCGGGCCACTGGAACGCAGCACCGGGACGCAGTGAGCGGCCAGTTCGGCGGCCTCCACGCGCGGCTGCCAGCGGTACTCCAACTGGATCCCGGCCACCGCGCAGGCACCGCGCACCGCGTCCAGGTCACCGCCGACCCAGGGCAGGTGGGCCAGCGGGCGGCCCCCGATCGCCAGCAGGGTCAGTCCAAGCACCCGCTGCCGGCCCGGTGGCGGCCCGGGCAGCACGTCCGGGTCGTTGGCCGGGCGGTCGGCGAACAGGATCGCCCGCAGCCTGGCCACCGCGGGCCGCTCCGCGGGGGCACAGCCGAGCCGGGGCCAGCGCGCCGTACCGTC
>DASULA010000109.1:0-7103 GCA_036278435.1 Mycobacteriales bacterium
AGCCGCCCGTAGCGTCAACTGCAAATCCTCGGCGGTGGCCAGCAGTTCGTCCCACGCGCTGTGCGCGGCGGTCGCCGGTTCCGCCCCGGCCGCGTCCCGGAGTCGGCGGCGCCGGTTGGCGAACCTGGTCACCATCGGGGCCAGCAGCAGCAGGAGGACGATCAGCAGCACCAGGGTGGTGACCGCACGGCGCGGCGTGACCAGGCCGGCGTGGGCGCCGCCGGAGCCGCCGCCCTGGCGGTCGGCGGCCGGCAGCTTGTTCGGATCGGTGGCCCGGGTGCCCGGCGACACCGTGGCCGAGCCGGCACTGGGGTTCGGGGTGGCCGAGTCACCCGGCCGCGGGGCGTAGGGCTGCTCGATCCGGCTGTTGCCCGGCAACGGGGTCGGGTCGAACGGAACCCAGCCCAGACCAGCGAAGTACGCCTCCACCCATGCGTGCGCGTTGTCGGTGCGGACCACCCATCTGCCGTCCCGCCGCGCGCCGGGGGTGTAGCCGACGACGACCCTGGCCGGCACCCTGGCCACCCGCAACATCAACGCCATGGCCGAGGAGTACTGCTGGCAGAAGCCCTGCCGGTTGGTGAGGAAGTCGACCAGGTCGTTGCCGGATGTGCCGGGCTTGGTGCTCAACGAGTAGATGAAACCGCTGTCCGGCCCCAGGAAGTAGTCGAAAATCGCCAGCGTCCGGTCATAGGGCGTGGACGTCCCGTCGATCAGGGACTGGACGGTGTCGGTGACCTGTGACGGCAGGCCCGCGGGCACCTTGGCCCAGGTCCGGCGTACCTGGATGTTGGACACCACCGGGCTCGCCTCCAGTTGAGCGGCCGTCGGCCGGGAATCCGCGAACCTCTCGGTGTAGTGGAGGTTGCCGGTGTCGGCGGCGCGGCTGTAGGCCGTGGTCACGTCGGGCACGTAGTTCCAGCTTCCAGGCAGCCCGTCGATACGGGTCGGCAGCCCGTACAGCGGCAGGGTGTTGTCCTGGTAGCCGCTCTTGATCTGGAAGGTCGCCCGGAACCGCTGCTCGTCGTTGCCGAGGAACGTCCCCTCCGGCAGATCGAGCGGGCTGGACGCGCTCTGCCCACCGGTCAGCCGCCCGCGCTTCCAGTTTCCCTGTTTGTCGACCTGGTCCAGGACGGTCTGCCTGATGTAGAAGGGTCGGCGCTGGTTGGTCTGGATCTGCATGACGTCCTGCGGCTTGTCCAGCAGTAACTGGTTGCGCATCTGGGTGAACGGGCTCAGCGAGCTCCCGCCCAGCCGGTGGCCGCCGCTGCCGTTGCCCGAGCCGCCGAACAGCAGGTAGAGCGAGTTGTTGTTGAAGCCCGGGATGAGTAGCGGGACCGCGAGGGCGACCGCCAACGCGGCCAGGCCGACCCGCTTTCCGGTGGTCCGGATCGGCCACGGACGGGGTTCCTGGTCGGGGAGGTCGTCATAGGGGACCGGCCGGCCCCAACGCAGCATCCGTTCGTGTCCTTCGGCGAGCAGCAGCAGCAGGTACCCGCATCCGGCCAGTACGAACGGCAACCAGCCGACCCCGTCGAAGGCCACTGCGGTGGGTATCGCATACATCGACAGCAGCACCAGGCCGGCCGCGGCGGGCCTGCGTAGGCCCACCGCGACCGCGTCGACGGCGATGGCCACCAGGCCGACGCCACCGGTGGCGAGCAGGGTGAGCCCCGGAGTGGCCGGCGCCGGTGTGCTCAACGTGCGGACGTCGGTGAACCCGTTGCGCAGCGCTCCGCGCAACTCGCGAAGTGAGTCGAACGTCGGCACGAAGCTCAGGAACGCGTGGCTCGGGGTGAACATGAAGGTCAGGTACAGGCCGAACGCCACCAGGGCGACAACCGGGACGAGGGTTGCCGGCACCCGGACCCGGCGGGCGCCGAGGTGCACCAGCATGAGCACGCCGACGCCGAACCAGGCGTAGACAGCCCACTGCTGTTCCCGGAATGTCGACCCGATCGGGGCCGAGCCGAGGACCGTGGCCGCCGCGGCGGCCATCGTCATGCGAGTACCGGTGCTCACGATCACCCTCGCTCCGCCGTGCTCATGCCTGTCCTCGCTTCGCTGCGGGCAGGCATGAGGCACAAGTGCACTGCGCCGTCTGATTCGCTCGCCGAGGCGTGCTCATGACGTTTCCGCCGGGGTGCGGGACGCGCCCAGCCGGTCCCCGGCCCTGGTCCACGCGTCCGGCAGGCTCGCACCCCGCTGCACGTGCACGACCCGCCAGCCCGAGCGGGCCAGCACCTGCGTTGCCGCGTTTCGGACCTCGGTCGCCTCCTGCCGGGCGCGAGGCGCCAGGCTCACCCAGCTCGTCGCGTCCACCAGCAGCGCGATGTTGACGTTGCGTGCGGGCCGAGCCGCGGTCAGCGTGCGCGCCTCGTCCAGACCGAGGATGCCCAGCACCGCGATCAGGGTGCTGTGGTCCTGCTGGCGCAGATCGGGCAGTACGGCGTCGAACCGCCGGTTGCGCGACGTCGACACCTCGGCAAGGTAATCCATCAGCACGCCGTTCTCGCCGAGGTCGACCCCGCTGCGGTGTGGGTGTTCCCGGTCGGTCAGCAGATCCAGGGAGAACCCGATCCCGGCCAGGTGCGTCCCAATGCTGGCCGCCGCGCTCACCGCCCACTCGAAGCTCGACCCCGGACCCTCCCCGCGGTGGGCGGCTGACCGGGTGTCCAGCAGCACGGTCGCGTGGCTCTGCCAGGGCTTCTCCACCTGGCGAACCATGAGCTTGCCGATCCGTGCGGTGGACCGCCAGTGCACCTTGCGCAGGTCGTCGCCGTGTCGGTACTCGCGGGTCGCCGCGTCGTCCTCACCACGGGAGAACACCGCCCGGCTGGTGCTCTCGCCGCCGGCGTCCCACGAGCCGGCGAGCCTGATGGTCGGCAGCGGGTACACCACCGGGGTCACCGTGAGCTGGTCGACCGCGGTGAAGCTGCGGGCGAGTTCCACCAGGCCGAACGGGTCGGACAGGCGTAGCCGCAGCGGACCGATCTGGTATCGGCCGCGCACGTCGGAGCGCACCACGTAGCGCACCGTCCGGGTGTCGTTCGGGCTGATCCGGTCCACCAGGAACCGGGGCCGCCCGCCGAGCGTGTACGGCAGCTCGTCCTCAAGCAGCAGCAGCCCACTGGGCAGCAGCGAGATGTTCCGCAACGTCAGCGACACGTCGGTGGGTCGGCCGGCCGGCACCCGCCCCGGGTGCAGTGCCCGTACGCAGGTCAGCCGGAACCGGGTCCTGGCCACCGCGTATGCCGCGAGCAGTGGCAGGGCCACCAGCAGGCAGGCCACCCGCAGCAGGTCCCGTTCCCCGAGCAGCAGGGCACACAGCGCCGCGGCGAGTCCCGCGGCGAGTAGACACCGGCCCCGGGTGGTGAGCGCGCGCAGCGCTGTCCGCACCGACTACCCCTGTCTGGACGACCGTGTTTGTGACGGTGACTGGCTGGACGATCTGGGGACCGGCACCCGGCGGACCGCGTCGGCGATGATGGCCGAGGGGCTGCGCCGCGAGATGGTCGCCTCGGCGGTCGGGATGATCCGGTGGGAGAGCACCCGCTGGGCCAGGTTCTGGATGTCGTCGGGGAGGATGTGGTCCCGCCCGTCCAGTGCGGCGAACGCCTTGGCGGCGCGCACCAGTTGCAGGGTGGCCCGGGGGGAGGCGCCCAGCCGCACGTCCGGCGACTGGCGGGTCGCGGTGACCAGGTCCACGGTGTAACGGCGGACCGGTTCGGACACGTGGATGGTGCGCACCGCGGCGATCAGCCGACGTACCTCCGCGGCCGTGGACACCGGCTTGAGGGAGTCCAGCGGGTCCTCGCCGGTGTGCTCGTCGAGCATCTGCATCTCGGCGGCGGCATCCGGGTAGCCCATGGCCAGGCGGACCATGAACCGGTCCCGCTGGGCCTCCGGCAGCGGGTAGGTGCCTTCCATCTCGATCGGGTTCTGGGTGGCCATCACCATGAACGGGGCCTCCAGCACGTAGGTCACGCCGTCCACGGTGACCTGCCGTTCCTCCATGCACTCCAGCAGCGCCGACTGGGTCTTCGGCGAGGCGCGGTTGATCTCGTCGCCCACCACCAGGTTGGCGAAGACCGCCCCGGGTTTGAACTCGAAGTCGCGCGCCTCCTGGTTGTACACGCTCACCCCGGTGACGTCGCTGGGCAGCAGGTCCGGGGTGAACTGGATGCGGCGTACCGTGCAGTCGATGGACCGGGCCAGCGACTTGGCCAGCTTGGTCTTGCCCACTCCGGGGACGTCCTCGATGAGCAGGTGCCCCTCGGCGAGCAGCACGACCAGGGCCAGTCGTACCACGTCGGGTTTGCCCTCGATGACGCGCTCGACGTTGGCCATGATGCGCCCGGCCGCGTCGCCCACCGCATCCAGGTCGAGAGCCTTGTCCGGGTTGTCCGGGACGCCCTCACCCTTCAGGGCACCGTGCAGCGCCACTCACGCCCCTCCTCCACCCATGGGGGCGAGGTTGCCCGCCCACGCTGTCACACGTGCCACGGGCTCCCTCGGTTCCCTGCCGACGAAGCATTCGCAGGAGCAAGTCTGTCAAAAAGATCACAAGATCACGCCATGACCCTCGTCGATCGTGACAAGTCCGTGCCATCTTCCCCTGAACCCGCAATGCGGGCGGGACTGGTGTGGGGCGGTGGAGTGGTCGCCGCGGCCACCCGGTGACGACCGTAACGGGGCGGTCCCGGTGGCTGCGCCCGGACCGGGTGCACCGCGTTCCGGTCAACAGAACACACCCGGCGGCGCCGGGCCACCGGGTCAACCTGGTCACCCGCGAGCCGGTCCGGCCGTGCTGTCCCACCGGTGTCTGCTAGACAGTCGGCGTGGAGATCTGGAACAACCCGTCCTGCTCGAAGTGCGCGGTCGCCCGCGAGCTGATGGACCAGGCCGGGGTGGGGTACACGACGCGGTCCTACCTGGACCAGCCGCCGACCGCGGCCGAGTTGACCGCCGTGCTCGACCGGCTGGGTATGCAACCGTGGGACATCACCCGCCTGAACGAGCCGATCGCGGCCGAACTCGGGCTGGCCGAGGCACCCCGGGACCGGGAGGTGTGGATCGCCGTCCTGGCCGCGCACCCGATCCTGATCCAACGGCCGATCCTGCTCACCGACGACGGGCGCGCCGTGGTCGGCCGCACCGCCGAGCAGGTCCGGTCACTACTGGATGACTGATCACTACTGGATGACTGAGATTCGGCGCGAAGCCTGATTCCGGCGGAGTCCCCTTCGGGGACTCCGCCCGTCGATCAGCCGTGGGGGTCCAAGTCGTACGGGATGGCGGAGTCGGTATGCGCCCGCCGGTTGTGCCACTGGTGGCCGCCCTGGCTGCGGCCGGTCGCTCGCTGACCGGCGTCGGCGTCACCGCCCACCGGCGCTGATCCGCGCCGCACGGGTGGCTGTCCTGGTTCACGCGGCTTAGTCAGGTCGTGCCAACTGCCGGTGGACTTTCAGAACAAATGTGCTCCCCCCGGTGCGTAACGTATACGCGCCGGTACGGGTGATGCCTGCTGAAAATGACGTTCGAGAAATTCAGAATGCGCCCTGACTAACCACCCCCACGGGGGTGAGTGACGGTCGCCGGTCTGGAACTGGCCCGAACGGCCGTGCCTTACTGGGCAAAAGAGCCGTCCCGGATTGCCCTTCTGGCACCCGCTCCCGCCGGCCGCGACACGTCCCCACCCCGCCCCACCACCCTGACCTGGGAAGACGCGACTCGAACGGCGTCAACCCGGGCCAACAGCCGTTGCGTGTGGTGGGAAGTGGGGTATCGTGGCGCGCAGTGGAGCGCCTTGGCGCTCCGTCGAGCGGGGGAGGTGGTGCCGTGTTTCTCGGCACTCACGAACCCAGGCTCGATGACAAGGGCCGGTTGTTCCTGCCGGCCAAGTTTCGGGACGAGTTGGCGGAGGGACTCGTGATCACCAAGGGGCAGGAGCGCTGTCTCTTCGTGTTCCCAGTTCATGAGTTCCGCAGGGTCACGGAGGCACTCGGACAGGCGCCGGTCACACAGCGTGCGGTCCGCGACTACAGTCGGGTGTTCTTCGCCAGCGCATCGCACGAGATCCCCGATCGGCAGGGCCGAATCACCATTCCGCCGGCCCTGCGCAAGTACGCGGATCTGACCAAGGACTGTGTGGTGATCGGAGCCAACACCCGGGTGGAGATCTGGGACAGCGCGGCTTGGCAGAGCTACCTGGCCGACCGCGAGGAAGCCTTCGCCGGACTGGAGGAGGTGCTACCCGGAGTGATGTGACCCGGTTCTGGTGGTCCACCCGGACGGACTGTCCGTATGGCGAGGTCTCCCCCCGCTCGGGACCCCCTGGCGCAACTTCCCCGGCGCCAGGTGGTCGAGCGGGCGGGGACCTGGCGATATGGCCGGTGTTCGACGGGAGTTTCGTCCGGGTCGGCCGCAGCATGTCCGGAGATCCGCTCACCAACGTTCGACATGGGGGTCGAGATGCCGGGGATGACCGTGGCCGCGAAAACGCGGTGCGCGCCGCCCTGCCGACCCTGGCCGGGTCTGGCCGGTCGCCGCGCCACACGGGTCTGCCCTGGTCGGTCGGTGTGATGACCGCCCGGGTCCACCTGCCGGTGATGCTGGACCGGGTGCTGGCGTTGCTCGGTCCAGCGCTGTCGGATGAGTCCGCGCTGGTGGTGGACGCGACGCTGGGCCTCGGCGGCCACGCGGAGGCACTGCTGGCCGGCCACCCCGGGCTCACCCTGGTCGGGCTGGACCGGGACCCCGAGGCGCTGGCGGCCAGCCGGGCCCGTCTCTCCGCCTATGCCGACCGCACCCATCTGGTGCACGCGGTGTACGACGAGATCCCCGCGGTGCTCGAACGGCTGGGCCGGCGGCGCGTGCAGGGTGTGCTGTTCGACCTCGGGGTGTCCTCGATGCAACTCGACGAGGCCGCCCGCGGGTTCGCCTACTCCCGTGAGGCACCGCTGGACATGCGGATGGACCCGTCCCGCGGCCAGACCGCGGCCGACGTGGTCAACGGGTACCCGGCCGCGGACCTGGCCCGGGTGCTGCGCGACTACGGCGAGGAGCGGTTCGCGGGGAGGATCGCCGCGGCGATCGTCCGG
>DASULA010000110.1:0-14988 GCA_036278435.1 Mycobacteriales bacterium
GTGGACGCGGTGTATCCGCTGTCCCGGTGGCGGGAGGCGATCGGGCACGCGTCCGCGGCCGGTCGGCTCGGGTCGGTCAAGGTGGCCTTCGACCCGCGGAAGGACTGAGCGACAGCGGACATGACGGGAGTTGGCCAGTGGCAGTGCGCCGGTGCCTCATCGGTGCCCGCGTCGGAGCGGGGACGCACATGAGCGAGCGCGAGCGAGCGAACCAGACAACACGGCGTGCCGGTGTCTCATCCGCGCCGGCGGCAGAGCGAGGACGCGCATGAGCAGACCCGGCTTCGTGCTTGAGGTAGACGAGCGGACTCCCCCGCTGCTGGTGCACCAGGGCGAGGGTTTCCGGTTGGAGCAGTTCCCGCTTGGTACGAAGGTCATCTACCCGCCGGAGTCGCTGCCCGGGATCCGGGACGTGGACGGCGCGATCGACCACGCACTACGCCACCCGCACGGCATGGAGCCGCTGCCCGAGCTGCTGCGTCCGGGCATGCGGCTGACCATCGTCTTCGACGACATCTCTATCCCGCTGCCGCCGATGCGCACCCCCGACATCCGGCAGCGGATCATCGAGGCGGTGCTGGAGATGGCCGCGGCGGCCGGGGTGGACGACGTGGAGCTGCTCGCCGCCAACGCGCTGCACCGGCGGATGACCCCGGCCGAGCTCAAGCGCACGGTCGGCGAGCGGGTGTACGCGTCGTTCTGGCCGGACCACCTGCGTAACCACGACGCCGAGGACCGGGCGAACCTGACCCACCTGGGGCAGACCCGGCACGGCGAGGACGTGGAGATCAACCGGCGGGCGGCCGAGAGTGACCTGATCGTCTACGTCAACGTGACGCTGACCGCGATGAGCGGCGGGGACAAGTCGGTGTCGGTGGGGTTGGCGTCCTACCGCAGCCTGCGTGCCCACCACAACGTGCACACGCTTCGGCACTCGCGCTCGTTCAACGACCCGCCGTCCTCGGCGATGCACCACTCCTACGCCCGGATGGCCGGTGTCCTGGACGAGCACATCAGGGTGTTCACCGTGGAGACCACGGTGAACAACGACACGTTCCCGGCGCACGTGGGGTTCCTGAACAAGCGCGAGTGGGAGTGGACGCTGGCCGACCAGGCTGCCTACCTGGCTGTCAGGCGGGCCAACGAGGTGACCCCGGCCAAGCTGCGTCGGGCGGTGTGGCACAAGACGGTGGCGCCCTACGGCATCACCGGCATCGCGGCCGGGCTGCCGGCCGAGGTGCACCCGCTGACCCTGGAGCGGGTGCACCGCCAGCAGCTCACCGAGGTCGACGGCCAGTCCGACATCGCGATCATGGGCCTGCCCTACATCTGCCCGTACAACGTGAACTCGATCATGAACCCGATCCTGGTCATGTGCCTGGGCATGGGGTACTTCTTCAACCTGTACCGGGGTCGGCCGATCGTGCGGCAGGGCGGCGCGCTGATCATGTACCACCCGATGCGCAACGAGTTCCACCCGGTGCACCACCCCAGTTACATCGACTTCTTCGAGGAGGTTCTCGCCGAGACCACCGATCCGGCGACGATCGAGACGAAGTTCGAGGAGCAGTTCGCCACCGACCCGTGGTACGTGCACCTGTACCGGAACAGCTACGCCTACCACGGGGTGCACCCGTTCTACATGTGGTACTGGGGGGCACACGCCATGGAGCACGTGGGCGACGTGATATTCGTGGGCGCGGACCGGACCGCGGCCGCGCGGATGGGTTTCCGGGTGGCCAGCACGCTGGCCGACGCGCTGGAGATGGCCCGGGACACCGTTGGTTCCAGCCCGTCGATCAGCTACCTGCACACCCCGCCGCTGACCATGGCCGACGTCCGCTGACCGCGGTCGGCGGACGCGCAGGAGAAGGGTTCGGTTGATGGGACTGTTCGGCGAGGCCAAACTGCTGGCTCGGGGGCGTGACTGGCGGGGCCGGTCGCGCACCCCCCGTTCGGCCGAACCGTTCGCGCCGGTGCGGGCACCCAGGGAGTTCCCCACCGCGTGGGCCCGCACTCCGGCGGCCGGCGCGGTGCGCACCGCGATCCAGCGGGGGGTGCTCAGGCCGCTGGTGTGGAGCCAGACCTCGCCGGAGGTGTCCGGGCTGGACCTGATCGAGGGCGTCACCGGCCCGGTGATCTTCATCGCCAACCACGCCAGTCACCTGGACGCGCCGCTGATCCTCGGGTCGCTGCCCGGGCGGTTCACCCGCCGGATGGCCGTGGGCGCGGCCGCGGACTACTTCTTCGACGCCCGGTGGCGGGCCGGTCTGACCGCCTTGGTGTTCAACGCGTTCCCGGTGGAGCGGCAGGGCAGCCGGCGGCTGCGTTCGCTGGCGCCGCGGCTGCTCGACGAGGGGTGGAACCTGCTGCTGTTCCCCGAGGGCACCCGGTCCCAGGACGGATGGATGAACCAGTTCCGGCTGGGTACCGCGCAGTTGTGCTGCACCCGGGGCGTGCCGGCCGTGCCGCTGGCGGTGCGCGGCAGTTTCGCGGCCATGCCGCGGGGGCGTAACTGGCCGCGCCCGGACCGGCCGAAGGTGGCGCTGCACTACGGTCGCCCGGTGCGCCCGGACCCGGACGAGTCGATGCGGCACTTCAACGAGCGGCTGTGCGCCGCGGCGTCGCGGCTGTGGGTCGAGGAGGACCTGGGCTGGTACGGGTCACTGCGGGCGCAGGCCCGGGGCGCCGTGGCGCTGCCCACCGGCCCGGCCGGTGCGGGGTGGCGGCGGGTCTGGGAGTCCACCCGCCCGCTGCCCGACCCACGGCCCAGGGACGTGTGGGATCGCCGCCGCTGAGCAGTAACGGGGCACCGACTTCGGTGTCGGCGTGCACCAGGATCCGGCCGCGTAGCGCGGGCGGACACACACCGCGCCGAGTTCGGCACCGAACCCGGCCAGCGAACTGTCCGTCGCCAGCGTGGTGCTGCGGCGGCAACGGATTTCGCGCCCAGAGCGGGCAGAGTTTTCCTCGCCCGGCCGTCCCGGCAGGCCCTAAGCTACTGACTGGTAATGTCCGATGCCGAGGCCGAGGAGCTCCCAGTGCGCGAATTCAGCATTCCCGCCCTAGTCGAGCCAGTCGAGCCAGTCGAGCCGGGTGGGGCCGCGGGCGACGGGCAGGGTGGGCTCGCCGATCTGGTTACCCAGGCCGCGACCGACGAGCCTGACACGGTCATGTTCGGTCGCAAACTGGACGGGCGGTGGGAGGACGTCACCGCGTCGAGGTTCGCCACTGAGGTGGACCAGGTGGCCGCGGGGCTGATCGGGGCCGGGATCGGCCACGGCGACCGGGTCGGCCTGCTGGCCCGCACCCGGTACGAGTGGACCCTGCTCGACTTCGCCATCTGGACGGTGGGCGCGGTGACGGTACCGGTCTACGCCACGTCCTCGGCCGAGCAGGTGCGGTGGATCCTGTCTGACTCCGGCGCGGTCGCCTGCGTGGTGGAGACCGCCGAGCACCAGCGGATCGTCGACTCGGTGCGCGACGGTCTGCCCGACCTGGTCCACGTCTGGCAACTGGACGCCGGGGGCGTCGACGACATCGTCGCGGCCGGCCACACGGTGGACGACGCGAAGGTGCGCGCCAGGCAGCGGGCGGTGCGGGCGGAGGAGGTCGCCACCATCATCTACACGTCGGGTACCACCGGCCGGCCCAAGGGCTGCGTACTGACCCACCGCAACTTCCGGTTCGACGCGGACAACTCCGTGGAGTTGCTACACCCGCTGTTCCGGGACGAGCGGGAGGCGCCGGCGACCCTGCTGTTCCTGCCGCTGGCCCACGTGTTCGGCCGAGCCGTGCAGGTGGGCTGTGTGCGGGCCCGGGTACGGCTCGGTCACACCGCCGACGTCAACGACCTGCTGGCCGACCTGGCCACGTTCCGGCCGACGTTCATCCTGTCGGTGCCCTACGTGTTCGAACGGGTCTACAACCGGGCCCGGCAGCGGGCCCGGTCGCAGGGCAGGGGGGCGGTGTTCGATGCCGCCGCGGCGACCGCGACGGCCTACAGCAGAGCGGTCGAACACGGGCGCCCCGGGCTGGGGCTGCGGATCCGCCACGCGATCTTCGACCGGCTGGTGTACGCGAAGTTGCGGGCCGCGCTTGGCGGGAAGGTGCGTTACGCGGTGTCCGGGGGCGCGCCGCTGGGCGAGCGGCTCACCCACTTCTTCCGCGGTGTCGGCGTGGTCGTGCTGGAGGGTTACGGTCTGACCGAGACGACT
Source organism: Mycobacteriales bacterium (assembly GCA_036278435.1). Classification (GTDB taxonomy): domain Bacteria; phylum Actinomycetota; class Actinomycetes; order Mycobacteriales; family DASULA01; genus DASULA01. The sequence goes on from DASULA010000110.1 coordinate 4,218, forward strand.
GCCGGGGCGACCATGAACTCCCCCGGCCAGATCCGGATCGGCACGGTCGGTAGGCCGTTCCCCGGCACCACGATCCGGATCGCCGACGACGGGGAGATCCTGATCCGCGGCGGGCAGGTGTTCTCCCGGTACTGGAACGACGAGCCGGCCAGTGCCGAGGCGCTCGGCGGCGGGTGGTTCGCCACCGGCGACCTGGGCGCGCTGGACTCTGACGGCTACCTGACCATCACCGGCCGCAAGAAGGAACTGCTGGTCACCGCGGGGGGCAAGAACGTCGCGCCGGCGGTCATCGAGGACCGCATCCGGGCCCACCCGCTGGTCAGCCAGTGCATCGTGGTCGGTGACAACCGGCCGTTCGTCGGCGCGCTGCTCACCGTCGATGCCGAGATGCTGCCGCACTGGAAGGCCGAGCACGGCAAGCCGGCGCAGGCAGGGATGGTTGCGCTGCGCGACGACCCGGACCTGCTCGCGGAGTTGCAGCAGGCCGTGGACGCGGGCAACGCCGCGGTGTCCCGGGCCGAGTCGGTGCGCCGGTTCCGGGTGCTGACCGACGACTTCACCGTGGACAACGGCTATCTCACCCCGTCACTGAAACTGCGCCGGAACGTGATCGCCAGGGACTTCGCCGAACAGATCGAACAGATCTACGCACGGTGACCCGCCCTCACCGGTGATCGACCCGGTGCCGCGGACCGGCCGCCGGGTCCGTCCGACAGGCCGAACGACAGGGCCGAACGACAGGGCCGAACGGGGGTGCTGGGTCGGGTTGCCACGGCGAAGGATGTCAGACCTCGCCGGTAGGAATTCACCAACGGCGACGCCATCGGGAGGACACGGCGATGAGAGATGCGATCTTGGCGATCGGAACGCGCAAGGGCCTGTTCCTGGCCCGCAGCCGGGACGGCCGGGCGACTTGGCAGATGCAAGGTCCATATTTTGGGGCAAACGCGGTTTATGCCATAGGAGTTGATGTTCGGGGTGAACAAACCCGGTTGTCGGTTGGCACGAGTAGCGAACACTGGGGACCGTCCCTGCTGCACTCCGACGACCTGGGTACCAGTTGGCAGGAGGCCGTCGACGCGGTGCGCTTCCCCGAGGGGACCGACGCCGCCCTGGCCCGGATCTGGCAGCTCCAGCCGGCCGGTGCCGACCAGCCCGACGTCGTCTATGCCGGTGCCGAACCGGCCGCGCTGTTCCGTTCCGACGACCGCGGCCGGACGTTCACACTGGTCGAAGCTCTGTGGCGGCACCCGACCAGGTCGCGATGGGCTCCCGGGTACGGCGGGGAGTGCCTGCACACGGTGCTACCGCACCCGGACGACCCGGACACGATCGTGGTCGCGGTGTCCACCGGGGGCGCCTTCCGCAGCACCGACGGCGGGCTCACCTGGACTCCGGCCAACACCGGGATCGAAACACCGTTCCTGCCCGAGGCGAGCCCGGAGTTCGGCCAGTGCGTGCACAAGATCGCCCGGGACCCGGTCCGACCCGAGCAGATGTTCCTTCAGAACCATGGCCGCACGGACAGTGCCGGGGTCTACCGCAGCACCGACGGTGGGCTCACCTGGACTCCAGCCAGCGACGGGCTGCCACACCAGTTCGGCTTCCCGGTGGCAGCCCATCCACACCGGAGCGGCACGGCCTACCTCTTCCCGCTGGTCGCCGACGCGGACCGGGTACCGGCCGAACGCCGGTGTCGGGTGTACCGCACCACCGACGCCGGGCGGAGTTGGGACGCCCTGGCCGACGGGCTGCCCGCCGCGCCGCACTACGGCGTGGTGCTTCGTGACGCGATGTGCCTGGACCAGGGCACGCCGGCCGGGGTCTACTTCGGAAACCGCAACGGCGAGGTCTACGCCAGCCGTGACGACGGCGACTCCTGGGCGCTGGTGGCCGGTCACCTGCCAGACGTGCTGTGCGTCCGCGCCGCCGTGCTGGAGGGGTAAGGCGTTCGGATTCGATCCATCCAGGCCAGTGGAGGACGACATGGATGTCACCGTGTGGCTGGCCGGCGCGCTCCGGCCGCACGCCGGCGGTCGAACCCGGGTACCGGTCCAGGTGAGCCCCGGGACCACCGTGGGTGGGGTGCTCGACCGGTTGTTCGCCGACGCCCCGTCGCTGGCCCGGCGGGTCCGCGACGAGCGCGGCACGCTCCGCCGGCACGTGAACGTGTTCGTGGGAACGACAAACATCCGCGACGCCGCCGGGCTGGACACCCCGGTCGGCGACGGCATCGAAATCAGTGTGCTCCCGGCCACCTCCGGCGGCTGACCGGCGGCCTGATTCTTGGCAGCACGCGAAATAGCTGGTAATCATTCTCTCGTCAATGCATCGTGGCTGTGGACAACCCGGTGCGCCGAGCTGTGTCGGGTAGTCTGTTTCGGGCCCCCATTTCGACGCGACACAAACTCGATTCGACGACGGGAGGCCGCTTGACACGGGTTCCACCAGGCACACCGGATGAACCACCACCGGCGGGGGGCATTCCCGCGGGGTTACGAAACGACGATCCGAGGCTGCGGCAGGCCCTTCCCGTCGAGCTGCGCTCCGGGGGGCTGCGCAGGATCGTTCCGGTTGCCGAGATCGCCGACCAGCTTTCCGACCAGGCACGGTCGGCGATCATCGAGGTGGCCCGCGGCATCGAGGCGATGACGCTGGAGGACGCGCTGGTCGACCTGCTGCGGGCGGCCGACGCGGAGTTCCACAGCATCGGCCGGCGGCGGCGCTGCGAGGACCGGTGGCTGCGGGCCATGGCACTGCGCATCGGCCTGACCGGGATGCCGCCGATGACCCTGGAGGAAGTGGGGCGGCGCCTGGGTGTCACCCGCGAACGGGTCCGTCAGGTCATGGCCAAACACGTCTCCCTGCCGGACTGCCTGCGGCCCTACCTCCCACAGATCGACCGGGTGACGGCGCTGCTGCACGACCTGGCCCCGGCCAACATGGAGAAGTTGAGCGAGCGCTTACAGCACGAGGGCCTGACCGGCTCGCGGGTCTCCTTCGACAGCCTGCGCGCTGCCGCGGTGTTCACCGGCCGGGCGCTGCACGTCACCACGTCATCCGGTCTGGTGGTGCGGGACATCCGGGAGGCCCGGGCCGTGCTCGCCGCGGCCCGCAAACTCACCACCCGGCACGGGGTGTTCCAGGTCGAGCAGCTCGCCGACGAGGTGGCCATCGACGGGTGGAAGCTCACCGACGAGGACACCGAGCGGTACCTGCGTTCGGCACCGGACGTGCACCACCTGACCGGTAACTACTACCTCTGCCCGGGGGTCGCACGCAATCGGTTGGCCACCGCGCTGCGGACCACGCTGTGCCTGCACCAGCCGATGTCGCTACAGGCGGTGGCCGCGGCGACCAGGCGGCTCTACGAGTGGCGCAACTTCGGCGGCGGGTCGGCCGGCCGCGAGGTGGTGCCGCCGGCCGCGCACGCCATCCGGGCGTTCTGCGTGGCCCAGGAGAACTACCAGGTGCGCGAGGAGGGTGGGACCTGCCTGATCGGCACTACCGAGCCGCTGGACTGGCGTGAGGTGCTGGGAGCGGAGAGCCGGATCATGGTCTCGGTGCTCGACGAGGTCCCGCACCGGATCCTGGACCGGCAGACGTTCCTCACTCGCTGCGAGGCACGTGGGGTCCGAACCAACACCGCCGCGGTGCACCTGACCTACCACCCGGCGTTCGTGCGGCTCGGCCGCAACCTGTGGACGCTGCTCGGGCAGGACGTCCCGCCGGAGGTCATCGAACGGTTCGGGCAGCCGATCCCCCGCCGGCCGCGTCGGCGGCGGTGACCCGCCGACCGGCGGGACAGTCTGACCCTGCTCTGATGGTGCGGGTTGGGCGTGGGGTGTGCCCACCGGGGACGGTGCGGCAATCACCGGCTCCCCCGACCGCCCGGCACTTGTGCCGGCGGCCGGTAGCGGCGACCATTCCCGCCACCATGACCAACGTCCCCGTTCGCGTCGCCGTGCAGGCGAGCCGACGTCTGGTCCGCGACGCGCTGGCCGGCTGCCTGGCCGGCAGGCCGGACTTCACCGTCGTCGGACGGACCGCGCGGTGCTCGGACCTGCCGGAGCTGTGTTCATTGCGGCGGCCGGACGCGCTGCTGGTCGAGGCGAGCGGGCCCGACGACAGGCGGATCGAGGCGATCAGGGCGGTCCGGTCACGGTACCCGACCACCAACGTCGTACTGGTCTACCAGTCGATGACCCCGGTGGAGATGGTGCGCGCCCACCAGGCCGGTGTCACCTCGATGGTGCCCCACTCGCGCGGGCTGGACACCGTGGTCGCCTCGTTGAAGGCCAGGCCGGTGCGGCCCGGGACCGCCGACACCGCGACCGGGCCGGACCGGGGTGCCGGCGGAACGCTGACCGATCGGGAGCTCCAGGTGATGTCGCTGATCTGCGCCGGCCACAGCGTCCGGGAGATGGCCGCGATGCTGGGGATCAGCCCCCGCACGGTGGAGAACCACAAGCGGCGGATCTACCACAAGCTCGACGTGCACAGTCAGTCCCAGGCGGCCTCACACGCGTCCCAGCTCGGGCTGGTGGCCGCGCCGGCCTCCGACCCGGCCGAGCTGACCCGGACCGCCGACCGCGCCGAGGATGCCCCGTTCGTGCTGGTTCACGGCCCGGCCGGGCCGGTCCGCGATGCGGTCGCGCGGGTCCTGGCCACCGGTGATGTGCCGTTCGGCGTCAATCTGGTCGGGCCGGCCGAGTCCTCGACAGTGGCACCCGCGCCGATCACCGTGCTGGTCGATCCGGGACCGGGCGACTGGGCCGGGGCCGGGGCGACCACGGTGGTGGTTGTGCACGCCGGGCCCGCGGACCAGGCCCTCACCGTGGACGCGGTGCTGCGCGGCGCCGACGCGATCCTGCCGGCCGACCGGGTCGGGGACCGGCTGATGCCGGTGCTTGCGGTGGTGCGGGCGGGATGCCTGGCCGTGGACGGCGCCCAGGCCCGAGACCTCTTCCGGGCGTTGCGGGCCTGCCTCGGCCCGGTGCGCCCGGCGGTGCCCGAGTCGATGCTGCCGGTGCTGACCATGCGGGAACACGACATCCTCCGGTCGATCGCCCGGGGCGACACGGTCCGGCAGACCGCCAGGTCGCTGGGCATCGCGGTGAAGACGGTGGAGAACACCCAGGGCCGGCTGTACCGCAAACTCGGCGCGCGCAACCGGGCCAGCGCACTCGCCATCGCCCACGGCTTCGGCCTGGTCGAACCGGGGTGACCGGCGAGGGCCCTCAGCCCAGGCCGAACACCGCTGCCACAGCGAGGCCCACCACCAGCAACACCCCGGCCAGCCTGGTGTGCACGAACTCGATCGCGGCGAACCACAGCGGCCACACCGGGAAGTCCGCCGGTCGCCGCTCGGGCACCCCGGCGCCCAACGCCCGCCAGGCTCGGACCGCCGATCCGGCCGCGCCGAACGCCAGCAACGCCGGCCAGGGCATCGCGCCGACCAGCACGCACAGCACCAGCAGCGGATAGAACGCCACGGTCAGCACCCGGGTGACCGCCCGGGCCGGGCCGTCACCGAGCCGGACCGGCAGCGTGCCGATGCCCAACTCGCGGTCGAAGCGCGCCTTGTCGATGTGCTTGCCCATCAGCACCGCGGTGCACAGCAGGCCGTAGGGCACCGAGGCCAGCCACACCTGCCAGGGCAGGTTCCCCACCGCGGAGTAGTAGGTGCCGGCGACCATCAGCGGCCCCCACACGACCAGCACGTCCGGCTCGCCCAGGCCGCGCTTCTTCAACCGGAGCGGCGGCGCGGTGTAGGCGACGGACAGCCCGAACCCGCCCAGCGCGAACGCGACGACCGGCCAGCCGCGGGCCGCTGCGAGTACCACCAGGATCACCAGGTCGGCCAGGTTGACCAGCAGGGTGGCCCCGACCATGGCCCGGCGGGTCACCAGCCCGGACAGGATCGGGTGCGGAGCGTACAGCGCCCGCGGGTAGGAGTCGGTGTCCGAGCCGGCGCCGGTGTCGAACAGGTCGTTCATCAGGTTGTTGGCCAGGTGCGCCAGGCACACGCCGACGACCGCAAGGACCAGGTACCCGACGTCCAGCCCCGGGCGGCCGACCGCGAGCAGGGCGGCCACCAGCCCGGCGGTCAACGTCATCGGCAGTACGGCCGCCCTGGTGGCGACCAGCCAGCGGGTCACCGGGTCGGTGTGGCCCGGTGCCGGGTTGGTGGTGCGCAGCGCGTACGACCAGGCCGCGAGCCGGCCCCGAAAGCCCGCCCTCGGCGGCGCGAACGCCGGTTCGACGTGCTCGACGTGCTCACTCACCGTGCACCATCCTAGGATCGTTGGTCCGAGGCTGGCACACCTCAGCCCCGGCGTCGACACGTGCTCGAGGCCACCAACGGCCGGGCCCGGCAGGTTTTCGCGAGAAAACCTGCCTTCGTAACCGGTTACAGGTGAGGTTTTCGCGAGAAAACCTCACCCCATATAGCCCGGATATAGTTCAGGGGTGCGGGTAGCGGGGGCGGTGTGTCTGGTGACCGGGGCGTCGGCCGGCATCGGCGCTGCCACCGCCGCGCGGCTGGCCCGGTCCGGGGCACGGGTGCTGCTGGCCGGTCGGGACGCCGTACGCCTGGGCGCGCTCGCCGACCGCATCGGGGGTATCCCGATCGTGGCCGACCTCGGCCGGGACGGGGCGGCCGGACTGCTGGCCGAGCAGGCGCTGGCCCGTACCGGCCGGGTGGACGTGCTGGTCAACAACGCCGGTGTCGGCTGGGCCGGTGACTTCGCGGCGATGCCACCGGTGGACATAGCCCAGTTGGTCGCGGTCAACCTCACCGCCCCGCTGACGCTGACCCGCCTGCTGCTGCCGGCCATGCGCGAGCGCGGCCGGGGCCACGCGGTGATGGTGTCGTCCATCGCCGGATGTGTCGGTGTGGCCCGGGAGGCGGCCTACGCGGCCACCAAGGCCGGGCTGAACGGGTTCTGCGACAGCCTGCGCGACGAACTCGCCGGCACCGGGGTAGGGGTGTCGGTGGTGGTGCCCGGTGTCGTCGACACCGAGTTCTTCGCCCGGCGCGGCGTGCCCTACCAGCGCACCCGGCCACGGCCGATCCCACCCGAGCGGGTGGCGGCTGCGGTCGTCGCCGCGGTGGAACGGGACCGCGCGTGGGTCTACGCGCCGTCCTGGATGCGGCTGCCAGCCCGGGTGCACGGCGCGTTCCCGGGCGTGTTCCGGTGGTTCGCCGCTCGCGCGACCGGTGAGTGACCCGGCCCGGATGCCGGCCGCGCCGACCGGGGCACGGGCACCTCGGTCCGGTCAGGCGCCCCGCAGTGCACGCAGCGACTGGCCGAGCGAACCGAGGGTGGCCACCACGGCGGTCGGCTCGTAGCCACAGTGCGCCATGCAGTTGTTGCACCGCGGGTCGCGGCCCCGCCCGTACTTCTCCCACTCGGTGGTCTCGATCAGCTCCCGGTAGGTCTTGGCGTACCCGTCGGACATCAGGTAGCAGGGGCGCTGCCAGCCGAACAGCGAGTACGACGGGATCCCCCACGCCGTGCACTCGAAGTCGACCCTGCCCTCCAGGAAGTCCAGGAACAGCGGCGAGTGGTTCAGCCGCCAGCGGCGCCGGTTGCCGTTGGCGAACGCCTTGCGGAACAGCTCCCGGGTCTCGGCCACGCCGAGGAAGTGCTCCTGGTCGGGCGCCTTCTCGTAGGCGTAGGCCGGCGAGATCATCATCTCGTCGACCTTCAGGTCGTCGTTGAGGTAGTTGAGCACCTCGATCACGGTCTGCGGGGTGTCGGTGTTGAAGAACGTGGTGTTGGTGGTGACCCGGAAGCCGCGCCGCTGGGCGTCGCGGATCGCCGCCACCGCCTCGTCGAAGACCCCTTCCTTGCACACCGACTCGTCGTGCCGCTCGCGCAGCCCGTCGATGTGCACCGCCCAGGCAAAGTACGGCGACGGGGTGAACTTCTCGATCTTCTTGGGCAGCAGCAGCGCGTTGGTGCACAGGAACACGAACTTCTTGCGCTTGGTCAACTGCCGGACGATCTCGTCGATCTGGGGGTGCATCAGCGGTTCGCCGCCGGCGATCGACACCATCGGCGCGCCGCACTCCTCCACCGCGGCGACCGCCTGTTCGACCGGCATCCGCCGTTTGAGCACGTCGGCGGGGTGCTGGATCTTCCCGCATCCGGCGCATTTGAGGTTGCAGGCGAACAGCGGCTCCAGTTCCACGATCAGCGGGAACTTCTCGCGCCCGCGCAGCTTCTGCCCGAGCAGGTAGGTGCCGATTCGCAGGCTCTGTCGCAGTGGCATGCTCATAGCCGACCTCGCTTCACCGCGGCCTGCTGCGCCGCGCGCTCGGGATGTGTACCGCATCGGTGGGGCGTCGCTGTTCGCTTCAGGGCCGTACCTCCTTGGGCAGGGTGAACCGTACTGATTCGGTGGCCACCTGGCGTTCCATCACCTTGACCGGGCCGAGGCCGCGCAGGGCGTCCACCACCGCGGTCACCAACGGCGGCGGGGCCGAGGCGCCCGCGGTCAGGCCCACCGTGTGGGCGCCACGCAACCAGGTCAGGTCGATGTCGCCGGCTCCGTCGATGAGGTGTGCCGGAGTTCCACGGCGCTGGGCGATCTCCACCAGCCGGCGGGAGTTCGAGGAGTTCGACGACCCCACCACGAGTACCACGTCGGCGTCGTGGGCCACGTCGCGCAGCGCGTCCTGCCGGTTCGTGGTGGCATAGCAGATGTCCTCGGTGGTGGGTCCGTCCAGGTCGGGGAAGCGCTCGCGCAGGGCGTCGACGACGTCTTGTGCCTCATCGGCGGCCAGGGTCGTCTGCATCAGGTAGGACACCCGCCCGCCGTCAGGGTCGAGCCGGGCGACGTCCGCGGCGTTCTCCACCAGGACGGTCCGGTCCGGCGCCTCGCCCAGGGTGCCCTCGGTCTCCTCGTGGCCGGCGTGCCCGATGAACACGACGGTGTCCCCCCGCCGGGCGAACCGCCTCGCCTCGCTGTGCACCTTGGTCACCAGCGGGCAGGTGGCGTCGATGACCACCAGCTTGCGTTCTTCGGCCTCGGTTCGGACCGCAGGGGACACCCCGTGTGCGGAGAACACCACGGTGGCGCCCTCGGGCACCTCGTCCAACTCGTCGACGAAGATCGCGCCGCGCCGCTCCAGGTCGTGCACCACGTGGATGTTGTGCACGATCTGCTTGCGGACGTAGATCGGGGGGCTGTGTTGTTCCAGTGCCCGCTCGACGATCTCGATCGCCCGTTCCACTCCGGCGCAGAACGACCGCGGGCTGGCCAGCAGCACGGTCCGCGGTGCCACCGCGCCGGCCCACTGGGCCAGCGCGGGTCCGACCCGGCGCAGCGCGTGCAGCGCGGCGGCCCCCCGGACCAGGGTGCTCGGGCTGCTCCAGCGGTGCCCGGGCACGTCCACGACGGCGCGCGCCACGATCAGCGGCGCGCCCCGGGCGGCCCGGGCCAGCGCGGCGGACTCCATGTCTACCGCCACCGCGCCGGTGTCGGCCAGGTGGCGGCGCTCCTGGTCGCCGACCACGTGGTCGGTCGAGGCGACCGGTCCGAGGTGGACCCGAAGGCCCAGGCCGCGCAGAGCGCGGGCGAGCAGTTCGGCCGAGGGGCAGGCGATGGCCCGGTCCCGGTCGCGGACCTCGGTGGCCACGATCACGTCACCGGCGCCGATTCCCGGGACCAACGCGCCGGCGAACCCGGCCACGGCCACCGCTCCGGGTGTGCGTTGGCGGTACCGGGCGCGCAGCGAGTCCGCCGAGCGTTGCGGGCCCAGTCCGGTGCGCAGGACCGCACCGCGCAACGGGCCGCGGTCCACCGCCCACGCCTCGATTCGCAGCGGCGCGCAGACCACCAGGTCCACACCTGGATGTGGGTGCTCGGGCGTCGAACTCACGGTGTACCTCCCAGGTAGCGTCCCAGGGCGCTCAGTGGGAACACCAGGCGATAAAGGTGGTAGTTGATGTAGAAATGGCCGGGGAATCCGGTTCCGGTGAAGTAGGGCTCGTCCCAGCTGCCGTCGGGCCGTTGGGTGCTGACCAGGAAGTCCACGCCCCGCCGGACCGCCTCGGTGTTCTCGCCCGCGGCCAGCAGGGCGAGCAGTGCCCAGGCCGTCTGGGAGGCGGTCGAGACGCCTCGGCCGGCTTGGGACGGGTCGCGGTAGGAGCGCAGGTCCTCGCCCCACCCGCCGTCGGCGTTCTGGCGGGCACGCAGCCAGGACAGCGCCCGGCCGATCGCCGGGTCGTCGCCGGGCACTCCGGCGGCGACCATGGCAGGGACGGCCGCGCCGGTGCCGTAGATGTAGTTGGCCCCCCATCGACCGAACCAGGAACCGTCCAGCTCCTGTGCCTGGCGCAGCCAGCGCACTCCGCGGCGGACCGGTTCGGAGTCACCCAGGCCCTCGTGTGCCAGCGCCTCCACCACGTGCGCGGTGACGTCCGCCGACGGCGGGTCGATGACCTCACCGAAGTCGCAGAAGGGCAGCTTGCGGGCCATTTCTCGGGTGTTGTCGGCGTCGAAGGCGGCCCAGCCGCCGTCGCGTGACTGCATTCCCAGCAGCCAGCGGGTGGCCCGGCCGATCGCGCCGTCCACGCCATCCGCGCCGACCGCGCCGTCGCCGCGGCCAACCCGGCGCAGCGCGAGGATCACCTCGGCGGTGTCGTCGGTGTCGGGGTAGCCGTCGTTGTCGAACTCGAAGGCCCAGCCGCCGGGTGGCACGGTGGGCCGGCGCACCGCCCAGTCCCCGCGCACGGTGATCTCCTCGTCGAGCAGCCAG
>DASULA010000111.1:0-6328 GCA_036278435.1 Mycobacteriales bacterium
GCACCAGCGTGAGCCGCGGTGCGGGCCGGCGGCTCCGGGCCGGACCGGACCTGCGGGGTTCGGGTCACCGAACCGTCCGGCCGGCCGTCCCCCCGGCCACACCACCCCGGCCACCGCCGTCGGCGGGCGCGACCGGGACGCGGTCCAGCGGGAGCCGGGCGGTCGCGCAACCTGCCTCGACGGCCTCGTGGTCGTTGCCGTCCCAGTCCAGCGTCGCCAGCACCGCGCCACGACCGTCCAACAGGCACATTCCGGCGATCTCAGGCAGCACCAGACCGGGCGGGTCGGCGGCGACGCGGGCGCACAGCCGAGTCGCCGCACCCGACACGCCCCGCTGGCCGTCCCGCGGGAACGACCGCGACGTGCCGTGCTCGTCGGTGACCGACACGAAGGCGGGCGCGACGGTGAGCAGGCACGACCCGCGGCAGGGTCGCAGTACGACATCCGGCATACCTGGTCGCACGGCGCGACAGCCTACGGGTAGCCCGGAAACCCACCCGAACCAGTGCCGCCGGCGCCCGCCGTGCCGACCGATGCCGGCGCCGTGGACGCACCCGGACGGTCCGACTCCAGTTCGGCCAGGGCGTGTCGCGCCTGGTACCGAACGAACGCCGGCATCAGTGATGCCAGCAACGCCACCCCGACCACGCAGGCGACACCACCGGACACCAGGGCCGCCGACGGTGAGGTCAGCGCCGACACCCCGCCGGCCCGCAGGTCACCCAGCCGCGGCCCGCCGGTCACCACCACGATGAACACGCCCTGCAACCGGCCGCGCATCGCGTCGGGCGCGGCGAGTTGGAGCATCGACGTGCGGAACACCGCGCTGACCATGTCGGCGGCACCGGCCGCGGCCAGGAACAGCACGGCCAGTGGCAGCGTGCCGGTCACCCCGAACGCGGCGATGGCCACCCCCCACAGGCTGACCGAGACCAACACGGTGAGCCCCTGCCGGTTCACCCGGCTCAGCCAGCCACCCAGCAGGGCGGCCAGTAACGCGCCGATGGCCGGCGCCGCGTACAGCCAGCCCAGCGCGCCCTGCCCGCCGTAGCGGGTCTGGGCCAGCTCCGGGAACAGCGCCCGCGGCCAGCCGAACACCATCGCGTTGATGTCCACCAGGAACGTCATCAGCAGGATCCGCCGGCTGGCCAGGAACCGCAGTCCCTCCAGCACCGACGCCCGCCCGGTCTGCCCGCCGCGGTCCGGCGGCAGCGCCGGCAGCCGCAGCAGCGTGTAGAGGGCGAGGAAGAACGAGCCGGCGTCCACCAGGTAGGTCCACGGCAGGCCGGCCTGGGCGATGATCACACCGGCCAACAGCGGGCCGACCACGATGCCGGTGTTGGTGACGATCTGGTTCAGCGCGTTGGCGGCCGGCACCTGCTCGGCCGGCAGCAGCCGGGGTATCACCGCGCTGCGGGCCGGGGAGTTGATCGCGACCAGCCCGGACTGGACGGCCACCAGAATCCACAGCAGGTAGAGGTTTCCCCGGCCGGGCAGCAGAGCCTGTGCCCACAGCGCCGCGCTGACCACGGCCAGCGCCGAGCCGGTGACCAGCAGCAGGATCCGCCGGTCCACCGCGTCGGCGATCGCGCCGCCGAGTAACCCGAAGATCACGAGCGGCACCAGGGCGACCATGCTGGTCAGGCCCACGTCCAGGGACCGGCCGGTGAGCGCGTACACCTGCGCGGGCACCGCCACGATGGTCATCTGGCTACCCACCAGGGTGACCGCCTGGCCCATCCACAGCCGGCGGTAGGCGGGGGTGCGTAGCGGCCCTACGTCCACGGCCAGTGTCCGCACCAACCGCACCAGCGTCGAACTGGTCGCGGCGGTCGCCTCACCCACGCTGCCCGCCCCGCCCATTCCGGCCCTCGCGGACCTCTCGGCTGACCCGACCAACCCGCTGACCGCGCCGTCCCGGGCCAGCCCGGGGTGGCCCGGCGCCCGACCGTTCCGGTGCGTCCCGGTGAGCTCACCGGGCGCCGACCGGCCGGCGGACCGCGGTCACCGTAGCGGTACCCGCACCGGTCAGGGGGCCAATCTCTCGATCATCCAGGCGTCCGCGCCGTCGTCCCACCGGTAGCGCAGCCGGTCGTGCAACCGGTCGGTCGCGCCCTGCCAGAACTCCACCGTCGTCGGGGCCAGCCGGAACCCACCCCAGTGCTCGGGCAGCGGCACCTCGGTGCCCTCCGGAAAGGCCGCCCGCACGTCGGCCAGGGTCTGGTCCAGGTCTGCCCGCGACGCGATCACCCGCGACTGCGGGCTGGCCGCGGCGCCGAGCTGCGAGCCGCGCGGACGGGAGTGGAAGTAGGCCCGCGACTCGTCTCGGCCGATCGGCCGCACCGCACCTGCGGCGATGACCTGCCGGCTGAGCACCGGCCAGGAGAACACCGCGGTGGCCCGGGGGTTCTCGGCCAGTTCCCGGCCCTTGCGGGACTCGCGGTTGGTGTAGAAGGTCAGGCCACGGGAGTCCACGCCCTTGAGCAGCACGGTGCGGGCACTGGGTATTGCCGCCGCCGAGGCGGTGGCCAGCACCATCGCGTTGGGCTCGGCCAGCAGGCCGGAGGCCACCGCGTCGTCGAACCACCGTTGGAACTGGGTCAGCCAGTCCGCGGCCAGGTCGCCGACGTCGATCCCCCGACCGTGGTAGGTGCGGCGCATCCGGGCCAGGTCGGGGACCGGCGGGGCCTGCCGTGCGTTATCTGGTCTGGACATGTTGGTTCTAGACCTGGTTGGCAGGTTCGGGAAGGGCCGGGTGCGCTGTGTCGTTGGTCACGTCTCAGAATCGTTTCACACGCCTACGTCCTACTCCGACATCGGCACCCGCCCACCGGGGTGGCGCCGTCGGCCAGAATAGGGACTCGCGCCCGACACGCGGGCACGTCCCTTGAGTACCGCCGGCGGGCGCCGGATCCTCACGGCCCCGGCCGGCACCCTAGGTGAGTTGAGTCCGCATGACCGGAGGGCAACCCCACACCCGCGGTGCCGCGATCTGCCACGGCCGGGGCCTGTCATGGGGTGTGGGGTGGAGCCAGGCCCCCCGCCGCAGAAGGCGACACAGTGCCAGCCCATGACGGCGGCCGTCTGCGAGCCGGGCACCACCGCGGCCCGGAAACGGACCCGCTCACCCAGTCACGACCACGAGTCCTGCAACGATCGGAGCGTATCGATGTCCGATGACTTCGTCCCCGGCCTGGAAGGCGTGATCGCCTTCGAGACGGAGATAGCCGAGCCCGACAAGAACGGGGGAGCACTGCGTTACCGGGGGGTCGACATCGAGGACCTGGTCGGCAGGGTGACGTTCGGCAACGTGTGGGCGCTGCTGGTGGACGGCAAGTTTGGCCCCGGGCTGCCGCCGGCCGAGCCGTTCCCGCTGCCCGTGCACACCGGCGATGTGCGGGTGGACGTGCAGGCGGCGCTGGCCATGCTCTCGCCGATCTGGGGATACCAGCCGTTGCTGGACATCTCCGACGAGACCGCCCGCAACAGCCTGGCCCGCGCCTCGGTGATGGCGCTGTCCTACGTGGCGCAGTCGGCCCGCGGCATCGGCGTGCCGGCGGTGCCGCAGAGCCGGATCGACCAGTGCGCCACGATCGTGGAACGGTTCATGACCCGCTGGCACGGCGAACCCGATCCCCGACATGTCCAGGCCGTGGACGCCTACTGGGTGTCGGCGGCCGAACACGGCATGAACGCATCCACCTTCACCTCCCGGGTGATCGCCTCCACCGGCGCGGACGTGGCCGCGGCCCTGTCCGGGGCGATCGGCGCCATGTCCGGCCCGCTGCACGGCGGCGCGCCGGCCCGGGTGCTGCCGATGATCGAGGAGGTGGAACGCACCGGCGACGCCCGACGGGTGGTGCAGTCGGTGCTGGACGGCGGCGGCCGGCTGATGGGTTTCGGTCACCGGGTGTACCGGGCCGAGGACCCGCGGGCCAGGGTGCTGCGCCGGACCTGCCGGGAACTGGGGGTGGCCCGGTTCCAGGCGGCCGAGGAGCTGGAGAAGGTCGCCCTGGACGAACTGCGCGACCGCCGGCCGGACCGGGCCATCGAGACCAACGTGGAGTTCTGGGCCTCGGTCATCCTCGACTTCGCCGAGGTACCCACCCACATGATGGGCGCGATGTTCACCTGCGCCCGCACCGCCGGCTGGTGCGCCCACATCATGGAACAAAAGCGCACCGGCCGGCTGGTCCGCCCCTCCGCCCGCTACATCGGCCCCGGACCACGCACCCCCGAACAGGTCCAAGGCTGGGACCAGATAAGCCACCTGTGAGCAGACCCGGACCATCGCGGTCGGGGCCCGGGTGGGGGCGCGGGCGACGTGGCGACGGGCGGTTGGGACAATGGGCGGGTGACCAGTGACCAACCGCAGATCGTCCTTCCCGACCACCTCCGGCCCGCCGACGGCCGGTTCGGGTCCGGCCCGTCCAAGGTGCGGCCCGAGGCGGTCGCCACGCTCTCGGACTTCCGCCTGGCCCCGCTGGGCAGTTCGCATCGCCAGGCACCGGTACGCACCGTGGTCGGCCGGGTGCGGGATGGGTTGCGGGAGCTGTTCGGCCTGCCCGACGGGTACGAGGTGGTGCTGGGCAACGGCGGTACCACCGCCTTCTGGGACATCGCCGCGTTCGGGCTGGTCCGGCACCGGTCACAGCACCTGACCTTCGGCGAGTTCTCGGCGAAGTTCGCCGCGGTGACCCAGGGTGCGCCGTTCCTGGCCGAACCCACGGTGATCGCCGCCGCGCCGGGCGGCCGGGCCGAGCCGGTGGCCGAGTCGGGCGTGGACGCCTACGCCTGGCCGCACAACGAGACGTCCACCGGCGTGATGGCGCCGATCCACCGGGTGGCCGGCGCCGACGCCGACGCGCTGGTGCTCATCGACGCCACCTCCGGGGCCGGCGGGCTGCCGGTGGACATCAGCCAGGTGGACGCCTACTACTTCGCCCCGCAGAAGTGCTTCGCCGCCGACGGCGGGTTGTGGGTGGCGATCCTGTCCCCGGCCGCGCTGGAGCGGATCGAACAGATCGCGGCCGGTGACCGGTGGGTGCCGCAGTTCTACGACCTGCCCACGGCGGTGGACAACTCCCGCAAGAACCAGACCTACAACACCCCGGCGGTGGCCACCCTGGTGTTGATGGCCGACCAGATCGAGTGGCTGCTGGCCCACGGCGGCCTGGACTGGGCGGTCGGGCGCACCCGAGAGTCGTCGTCCCGGCTGTACTCCTGGGCGGAGAAGACCCCGTACACGACACCGTTCGTGACCGAACCGGCCGACCGGTCCCAGGTGGTCGGCACGATCGACTTCGACGAGTCGGTGGACGCCGCGCGGGTGGCGAAGGTGCTGCGCGCCAACGGTGTGCTCGACACCGAGCCGTACCGCAAGCTGGGGCGCAACCAGTTGCGGGTGGCCATGTTCCCGGCGATCGACCCGGCCGACGTGGAGGCGCTGACCGGCTGCGTGGACCACGTGGTGGAGCGGCTCGGGACGAACGGGTCCTGACCGCCGCCGGTTCGCGTGTCGTCCCGGCGGTGGGCCGCCCGGACCCGTACAGTTCCAGGATGCGGGTTTCCGCTGGCGCACGCCCGCCACGGTGCCCGCCAGGGGCCGGCCACGCCGAGGTCGGCCGGCCGGGAGGAGTCTGGGCGCGGTCGGCACCGGCCGGGTGGCACGAATCACGTCGGGGCACGAATCACGTAGGGGAAGGCCATGCGACAGCTCAAGTTCGTGAGCCTGACCGAGGACGGAGCGAACGTCGTCCTTGAGGCGGGCCAGGGCGAGCTGTTCCTGCTCCCCATCGACGAACGGCTGCGGGCGGCCGCCCGCGGCGACATCACCCGGCTCGGCCAGATCGAGATCGAACTGGAGAACCCGCTCCGGCCCCGTGACATCCAGGCCCGCATCCGAGCCGGCGAGAGCGCCGAGCAGTTGGCCGCCGCGTCGAGGATGCCGCTGGACCGGGTGCTGCGGTTCGCCTACCCGGTGCTCCAGGAACGCGAGCAGGTCACCGCCGAGGCCCGCCGTTCCCGGCTGCGCCGCTCCGACGGCGGTGCGCAGCGCACCCTCGGCGAACTGGTCGACGAGCGGCTGACCGGCCGGGGTGTGGCGCCGGAGTCGACGGCCTGGGACTCCTGGCGGCGCGATGACGGCGGGTGGACGGTGGTGGCCCGCTGGCGGGAGCCCGGCGGCAGTTATGTGGCCACCTGGGCGTTCGACCTGTCCACCAGGTCGGCGACGCCTGCGGACGAGACCGCGGCCGACCTGGTCGCCGAGCATCCGCAGCGGGTCCGCGGGGTGACACCGGTCACCCCGCTGGCGGTGGCCGCCGCG
>DASULA010000112.1:0-2187 GCA_036278435.1 Mycobacteriales bacterium
CGGCGGTGAGCCGACCCGAGGCGAGTACCTGCTGGGACCACAGCACCGGTGCCGCCTTGACCCGGTTGGCGGTGAACACCCCGGCCGCGCCGTCGGTCGGCCCGTCGTTCACCACGATCGCCAGGTCCAGCCGGTCGGTCGCGGCGATGCCGGCGGCCACCCCGGACGCCCGGAATCCCCTGGCCGCGGTGACGCTCACGGGGCAACTCCGTTCCGGCTCAGCCCGGCCGCCTCGGGCAGGCCGAGGATCAGGTTCGCGCACTGCACGGCTCCCCCGGCGGCACCCTTACCCAGGTTGTCCAGGGCCGAACACACCACCACCCGGTCCGAACCGGAGTCCACCGTGGCCTGGAGGTGGCAGGCGTTGCCGCCCAGGGTGGCCGAGGTGCGCGGCCACCGGCCCTCGGGCAGCACCCGGACGAACGGTTCACCGGCATACGCCTCGACCAGTGCGTCGCGGACCGTCCCCGCGTCGCAGCGGCGGGCCGGACGGGCGGTGACGGTGGCCAGGATCCCGCGCGGCATCGGCGCCAGCATCGGGGTGAACGACAGCGAGCGGGCTCCGGTCGCCTGCACGATCTCTGGGGTGTGCCGGTGCGTGCCCACCTGGTACGGGGACAGGTCGCCCATCACCTCGCTGCCGGACAAGTGCGGTTTGCCGCTGCGGCCGGCGCCGGACGTGCCCGAGGCCGCGACGGCCACCACGTCGTCCGGCTCGACCAGTCCGGCGGCGATCAGCGGAGCGAGCGCCAGGGTGACCGCGGCCGCGTAGCATCCCGTGCTGGCGACCCGGTGGCTGGCCGCGATGCGGTCCCGCTGGCCGGGTAGTTCGGGCAGTCCGTAGGTCCAGGTACCCGGGTGGTTGCCCTGGTAGTAGGCGCGGTAGGCCGCGGCGTCGGCGAGCCGGTGGTCCGCCCCCAGGTCCACCACCCGCTGCTCGGGTGGCAGGGCCGCGGCCAGCGGGCCGGACAACCCGTGTGGCAGGGCGAGGAACACCAGGTCGGCGCCGGCCAGCGTGTCCGGGCTGGTGGGCACGAGCGGGCGATCGGCCAGGGTGACCAGTTGGGGGTGCAGGTCACCGAGGCGTTCCCCCACGTTGCCGTGCGCGGTGACCGCGCCGACCTGCAACTCGGGGTGCCCGTCGAGCAACCGGAGCAGCTCGCCGCCTCCGTACCCGCTCGCGCCCGCCACCGCCACCGTCAGACCCATGACACATAATTATGCACATCGAGACATGAAAATTCAAACAGTGCCCCGACCTACGGCCTCGGCCGGGCTCCTCCGTGCCCGCCCGAGCATCTCCGGCACATCATCACCAGTCACGTCGATCACGTCTGTGGTTGGGGGATTGGATGGTCGGGGTTGTCCAGCCAGGTCCATTGCCGTTGGTGCGTTGCGGTCAAGCCAAACCGGCCGGGGGTAGGTGTCCCCAGGGCGTGCCACTGTTGCCAGGCGGCTTCGACGTGCCGCCAAGGGTTGTCGGCACCGCCGTAGTCAACGGTGTGGGTACCGCCGGGCTGCTGCCTGGGGCTGATCATGGCGAACGACTCGGGGGTCGCCAGGTAAGCGACTGGACCGGCCGGCAGGGACAGGTCGGGCAGTAGGGCCGCACCGGGTAGCAGGAGTTGTGTGAAGAACCAGAAGTCCAGCGTGGTAGTGAGTACGGCCGGGTCCAGGGTGGTGGTGGTGTGTCCCGTGGTCCGCAGGTCCAGCCCGGTCAGGAACGGTTCGCCGGGCCGTATTGGGTCCTCGGCAATCGGGCGCAGCCACATGAAGTGGGCGCGGCTGGGAACGAACCGGCCGGTGACGGTGTCCGGGTCGACTCTGGTGAGCAGTACCAGTCCACCGGCTCGGTCTCCGCGGGTGTCGGTGAGGATCTTCCCGCCCGGGCACAGTTGGTCGATCCACGCGGCCGGGATGGTTGGTGTCGCGGCGGTGGACAGGATCCGGTCGTATGGGGCTGCCGATGGCATTCCTTCGGCGCCGTCGCCGACCGCAAGGTTGGGACGGTATCCCAGGCTGGCGAGCCGCTGGCGTGCGGCAGTGACCAGATCGGGGTGGATGTCGATGCTGGCCACCCGATGGTCACCGAGCCGGTGGCACAACAGGCCGGCGGTGTAGCCGGTGCCTGTACCGATTTCCAACACCGACATCCCGTCGGCCACGTCCAGGGTGTCCAACATGAAC
>DASULA010000113.1:0-7633 GCA_036278435.1 Mycobacteriales bacterium
GTCGTCCCTGAGCGCGCCCGTCGCGCCGGCCGGCCGGACCGAACTGGTCCCGGCCGCCAGATGGTCCGGCCGGACCCCCCCGGCCGCCGCGGTGGCGCGCCCGTGGCGGCGACGGTGGACGGTGCTGCTGGTCGCCGGTGACGGGATCGCCGTCGCCCTCGCGTTGGCGGCCGGGGCCGCCGCGGATCCCGGTGGCACCGGGCCGGACACCGGGCGGCTGGCCGGCACCGCCGGCTGCCTGGTCTGGGCCGCCTGGTTGGCCGCCCTGGGCCTGGCCGGCTGCTACCGGACCGGCCACCTGGGCACCGGCACCGAGGAGTACCGACGGGTCGCCGCCGGCACCTGCCGGCTGTGGGCCGCCGGACTGCTGGCCGCCCACCTCGGGTCACACCTCGGGTCACACCTCGGCTCACACCTGGGCTCACACCTGGGCGGGGCGGGGATCCTGGGCGGCCCGCTGACGGTGGCGCCGCCGGTCGGCCTGGCCCTGCTGCTCGCCGGGCGCGGCCTGGCCCGACGCCGGCTGGTCACCCGCCGGTTGCGCGGCCACCTGCTGCACCGGGTCGTCCTGGTCGGCGACCCACTGTCCGCGGCTGGGCTGGCCGCGACGCTGCGCCGGGAACGGGCGGCCGGACTGGACGTGGTGGGTGTGTGCCGGGCCGGGCCGGGCCGGGCGGGCACACCGGGCCGGGCGGGCACACCGGGCCGGCCGGGCGGGCCGCTGCCCGGCGGACTTCCGGTGCTCGGCGCGCTGGACGACGTGCCCGCCGTGGTCGCCACCCACCGCGCCGACACCGTGCTGGTCGTTGCCCCGGACCTGCCGCCGGACGCGGTGCGACGGCTGTGCTGGGCGCTGGAGGGCAGTGCCGCCGACGTGCTGGTCGCCCCCGGCATGGTCGGTGTGGTCGGCCCGCGGCTGTCCGTCCACCCGGTGGCCGGCCTGCCACTGCTGCACGTCGGCCAGCCGGAGTTCACCGGTTGCCGGCGGTGGGCCAAGGACCTGTCCGACCGGGTGCTGGCCGCACTCGGCCTGGTGTTGCTCGGTCCGCTGCTGCTGGCGGTGGGCGCCGCGGTACGGCTGACCAGTTCCGGGCCGGCGCTGTTCGTCCAGCGTCGGTGCGGGCGGGACGGCCAGCGGTTCGACGTGTACAAGTTCCGCACCATGTACGCCGACGCCGAGGTGCGGCTGACCGCGCTGTCGGAGTGCAACGAGTCCGACGGGCTGCTCTTCAAGATCAGGCACGATCCGCGGGTCACCCCGCTGGGCCGGCTGCTGCGGCGCAGCTCACTGGATGAACTCCCGCAGCTCCTCAACGTGTTGCGCGGACAGATGTCGCTGGTGGGACCGCGCCCGCTGCCGGTCGCCGACCACGACTTCACCGGCGACGAACGCCGCCGACTGCTGGTGCGGCCGGGAATCACCGGACTGTGGCAGGTCTCCGGCCGGTCCAGCCTGAGCTGGCAGGACGCCGTGCGGCTGGACCTGTACTACCTGGAGAACTGGTCGCTCGGGCTGGATCTGTCGATCCTGCTGCGCACCGCCGGCGCGGTGGTCCGCGGCGTCGGCGCGTACTGATCGACCTGTCGGCCCTCGCCCGCCCGCCTCGGTCAGGTGTCCGGCGCCTACCCCGCCGCTGCTGTGTCGACTGTGTCGACGTAGGCCGCGAGGTGCTCGCCGGTGAGGGTGCGGCGAGTGGCGACAAGGTCGGCGGGGGTGCCCTCGAAGACGACCCGGCCACCGTCGTGGCCGGCACCGGGGCCGAGGTCGATGATCCAGTCGGCGTGCGCCATGACCGCCTGGTGGTGCTCGATGACGATGACCGAACTACCGGAGTCGACGAGCCGGTCGAGCAGGCCGAGTAGCTGCTCGACGTCGGCGAGGTGCAGGCCGGTGGTCGGCTCGTCGAGGACGTACACCAACCCGGCATGGCCGGCGGACGGACGGCGCCCCTCGCCGGCCATGTGTTCGGCGCCTTCGACCTGCTCAATCGGCTCGGGGGCGGAAGCTCGCTTTCGCCCCGGTCGCCTCAATCGCATGTGGGTGGCCAGCTTGAGCCGCTGCCGCTCGCCGCCGGACAGCGTGGTCAGCGGCTGCCCCAGCGAGAGGTAGCCGAGCCCGACGTCGGCGAGCCGGTCGAGGATGGCGTGCGCGGCCGGGATGCCCGCCTCGCCGGCGCCGAAGAACTCCTCGGCCTCGGTCACCGACATCGCGAGCACCTCGCTGATGTCGCGACCGCCGAGGTGGTACTCCAGCACCGACGCTCCGAACCGCTTCCCCTCGCACTCCTGGCAGATTGTGGCGACGCCGGCCATCATCGCCAGGTCGGTGTAGATGACACCGGCACCGTTGCAGTTGGGGCAGGCGCCCTCGGAGTTCGCGCTGAACAGCGCCGGCTTCACGCCGTTGACCTTCGCGAACGCCCGGCGGATCGGGTCAAGCAGTCCGGTGTAAGTTGCCGGATTGCTCCGTCGCGAGCCGCGGATCGCGCTCTGGTCGACCGACACCACGCCGTCCCGCCCGGACACCGAGCCACGGATCAGCGAACTCTTGCCCGAGCCCGCCACCCCGGTGACGACGACCAGCACGCCCAGTGGGATGTCGACGTCGACGTCCCACAGATTGTTGGTGCTGGCGCCGCGCACCGCCAGCACCCCCGACGGCGTGCGCACCGACGGCTTCAGGGAGGTGCGGTCGTCCAGGTGCCGCCCGGTCGTCGTGTCGCTGGCCCGCAGCCCCTCGACGGTGCCCTCGAACACCACCTCGCCGCCCTCGGCGCCGGCCCGCGGACCGAGGTCGACGACGTGGTCGGCGATCGCGATCACCTCCGGCTTGTGCTCCACGACCAGGACCGTGTTGCCCTTGTCGCGCAGCCGCAGCAGCAGGTCGTTCATCCGCGCGATGTCGTGCGGATGCAGCCCGATCGTCGGCTCGTCGAAGACGTAGGTGACGTCGGTCAGCGACGACCCGAGGTGGCGGATCATCCTGGTCCGCTGCGCCTCGCCACCCGACAGCGTGCCCGACGGGCGGTCGAGCGAGAGGTAGCCCAGCCCGATCTCCACGAAAGAGTCGAGGGTCTCCCCCAGCGCCGTGAGCAGCGGCGCGACCGACGGTTCGTCCCGGCCCCGCACCCACCCGGCCAGGTCACTGATCTGCATAGCGCAGGCGTCGGCGATGTTGATCCCGTCGACCTTCGACGACCGGGCCGCCTCGGACAGGCGGGTGCCACCGCACTCGGGGCAGGCGGTGAACGTCACCGCCCGCTGCACGAACGCGCGGACGTGCGGCTGCATCGCCTCGACGTCCTTGGACAGCATGGACTTCTGGATCTTCGGAATCAGTCCCTCGTAGGTCAGGTTGATACCGTCGACCTTGATCCTGGTCGGCTCCTTGTGGAGCAGGTCGTGCAGCTCGGTCCTGGTGTACTTGCGGATTGGCTTGTCCGGGTCGAAGAAGCCACAGCCGCCGAAGATGCGGCCGTACCAGCCGTCGACGCTGTAGCCGGGGATCGTGAGCGCACCCTCGTTGAGCGACTTGCTGTCGTCGTACAGCGCGGTCAGGTCGAAGTCGGTGACCGAGCCCCGGCCCTCGCAGCGCGGGCACATGCCGCCGGTGACGTTGAACTCGCGCCGCTCCTTCACGGTCTTGCCGCCGCGCTCGAACTTGACCGCGCCCGCTCCGCTGATCGAGGCGACGTTGAACGAGAACGCCTGGGGCGATCCGATGTGCGGCTGCCCGAGCCGGCTGAACAGGATCCGCAGCATCGCGTTGGCGTCGGTGGCGGTGCCCACCGTGGAGCGGGGGTCGGCACCCATCGGCTGCTGGTCGACGGTGATCGCGGTCGTCAGGCCGTCGAGTACGTCGACGTCGGGCCGGGCCAGGGTCGGCATGAAGCCCTGCACGAAGGCGCTGTAGGTCTCGTTGATCATCCGCTGCGACTCCGCGGCGATCGTGCCGAACACCAGCGAGCTCTTACCCGAGCCGGAGACGCCGGTGAACACCGTCAGCCGGCGCTTCGGGAGTTCGACGCTGACGTCCCTGAGGTTGTTCACGCGCGCGCCGTGCACGCGGATCAGATCGTGGCTGTCGGCATCATGCGGCGCGGGCGACCGCGCCTCCGTCCTGGTGGCCCGGCTCATCGTGTCTCCACCTGTTCGGGCCGGACCGGTGTCGCCACGACGCTGAACGTGGGAGCGGGGGTCGCGCTCATCGGTCCTGAAGCAGCCCGAGGACGTTGCCATCCGGGTCGGTGACGGTGGCCACCAGCCGGCCGCCGCCGACGTCGCGCGGGGGCTCCTTCACGGTGGCGCCCGCGGCGGTCACCTCGGCCAGTTTCGCCTCAATGTCTGACACGTGCCAGTAGGCCACTGGTGAGGTCATGCCCTGCGGTCCACCGCCCGGCACCAGCCCGATGTGCTGACCCGCAGCCTCGAAACCGACATAGTAGGACGCATCAGCCTGCGGCGGTACGCCGAGCAGGGCGGCGTACACCTCCTTGGCCGTCGCCAGGTCGGACACGGGATGCAGCACGGTCCTGATTCCCTGGGTGGAAGAGTCGGTCATGGTCACTCCTTGAAGTCGCGAGTCCTGGTTGATTGTCTGTTTAAAGATGAAATGAGAAGTCCGGCGGTCGACAGCCCGATCGCCCGGGATGGCGGTTTCGCCGGGCAAAGCCCGCAGGAGAAGAGGAGGGCGCGTGGCAGAGGGCCAAGGATGCCATGCCGGTCACGCTAGCCGCGGCTCACGGGTCCGCGCTTCTCGAATCCTGATCGGACCGGTCAGCTCAGGGCGGCCGTGGGCGGCCGTGGGTGGCGGCGGGAGCCGTAGTCCGGCGAGGCCCCGCCGCGCCGGCCGGCGGACCGGGCGGACTCCGACGGCCCGGCAGCCGGTGCGGCGAGGGTAACTGACAGGCTACCCGCGGTGAACGGTCGGAACGTGGCGCCCGGCGCGGCGGGCCGGCGATCTTCCCGGACCGGGCGGGCCGCATGGGTTCACACCGTGGTTCACACCGGGTTCATACCGTCGTGGTTCACACCGGGTTCATACCCGGACTGACACCACGGTGTTGGCGATGTCGCGCTCGACCACCTGGCCACGCAGGTTCCACCGGTCGGCGTGCCGGACCGTCTCGGCGATCATGTCGGCGTCGAACGGTTCGAACACCAGCAGCTCACCCAGGCCGAACGTGCGGTAGTCGTAGTCGCCGGCGAGCGCGGGCGGGACGTTGCGCTGCCACAGGTGCAGGAACGCCGCCGGGTTGGCGCGCAGCGCCTCGTCGGCCCGCCGCAGCGCCCGGAAGTACCCGGTCAGCATGTCGGTGCCCATCGACGCCGACACCCAGAACAGGGTCCGGAACTCACCCTGGGCGAGCTTGCGCAGCCCCCTGGCCTCAGCGATCGGGATCTCCGGATCGAGCAGGTTCGCCGCCTGGATCTCCCCGTCGCACAGCGCTGCCAGCCGCCGGCCCGGCCCGCCGGTGTGCACCACCTTGACCCGGTCGGCGGGCAGCACCTGCTCCAGCGCGGTCAGCGTGGTGAAGTGGCTGCCGGCCATGATGCCGACCCCGACCGGGACGTCGCGCAGGTCGTGCAGCCGGGTGATCGGCGACCCGGGTGCCACGAAGATGGCGAACCGCGCCACGCCATACAGGTCCGGGACGAACTTGCCCAGTCCCGCGCCGGCGTTGCACACCGAACCCCAGGCGCAGGCGGAGTTGGCCACCTCGCCCTCCTCCACGAACACCCGGTCCTGCGGCCGGCGCAGGTAGGCGTCTCCACCGTGGCTGGACACCGAGTGCATCCAGTCGGCCATCAGTTCCGGTTCCAGGCCCTCGTCGGTGAAGTAACCCTCCTGGGCGGCGATCCACTCGTGCAACCGCATGAAGTGCGGGACAACCCGGATCGGCCGGGTCCCGGTCGGTGACGTCATGGCGCTGACACCTCCACTGGCTCACCGGTGAACGTACGGTTGTCCGGACAGGGCGGGCAAGACGCCCCAGGCGATAGCCCGATCGAATCGATCTATACCCGAGGTACCGAATGGCCGAGACGGTCGGGCCGACCCCGCCGGAGGTGTCGCTGCTGCGGCTGCGGGTGTTCGCCGCGGTGGTCGACCAGGGCGGTTACTCGGCCGCGGCACGCGTGCTGGGGCTCAGCCAGCCCACCGTGTCCTTCCACGTCCGGGCGCTGGAGCACACGTTCGGCGGCCGACTGCTGGTGTACCGCGGGCGGCGGGTGCACCCGACCGCGACCGGCCTGGCGCTGCACCGGCTGGCCGGCCGCACCCTGCGGGACTTCGACGAGCTGACCGCCGAACTGGCCGCGCTGCGGGCCGGCCGGGCCGGGCGGGTGCGGCTGGGGGCCAGCATCGCGTTCGAGCAGGCGTTCTTCTTCGACCGGGTGGTCGCGCCGTACCGCCTTGCGCAGCCGCGGATCGAGCTGTCGCTGCGATTCGGCACGAGTCAGCGGATGGTGCGGGCGGTGCGGTCCCGGGAGGCGGACCTGGCCTACGTGATGCGCAGGCATCCGGTCGGCGCCGCGGGTGACGCCTCCGTTGAGACGGCCGGTGGGACCGGCGGTGACCTGCGGTACACCCCGCTGCACGGCAGCCGGGTGGCGTTCTTCGTAGCCACCGACCACCCGCTGGCCGCCCAGCCGCATCCGTCCGCGGCCTCGGTGGGTGCGGCCGGGCTGGTCACGGCGCCGCTGAACACGGTGGAGTGGGAGTACTACGGTCAGGCGCTGCACCACGCCGGCCTGGAGGGCTACCGGGTGAGCCTACAGGTGAGCGGCATTCAGGCCCGGGTCCTGGCCGCCCGCGCCGGTCTGGGGGTGATCGTGGTGTTCTGGCCGTCGTTCGGACCCGATCCGGCGCTGCCCGGGTTGGTGCCGCTGCGGATGGGCGGGACGCCGCCGGCCGGTCCGCCCGGGCCGGAGTTCGGCCTGGTGGAACGGGTCGAGGCCGGGACGCCGCCGGTGGTGCGCGAGTTCGCCGGCTGGTTGCGTCGGGTCGTGTCCGACCCAGCCGACCCAGCCGATTTGGCCGACTCAGCCGATCCTGTCACCGGCTGACCGGCTGACCGGGAGCCCGCTGACCCGCCGGGCCGGTGACCGGCGGTCCGGACACCGGACGGCCGGGGCGGGAACGGTCCGGCCGCGACGTCCGGCGCCGGTCCGACCGGGCGCCCCACCGGGTCCGGCCCCACGGCTTGTACACCGACAGCACGGTGCAGACCAGGTAGATCGTGAACGCCACGCACGGCGCGGCCACCAGCGACCGGCCGACCCGGGTCAGGTCGGCGTCGCGCATCGCCCCGGCCGGCAGCGCGGACACGTCCGCGACCGCCTGGGCGATCGTCGGCCGCAGCAGGAAAATCGTCGCGGTGGCCGCGACCACGGTCAGGCCGAACTTCACCAGCACCCAGCGGTAGCGGACCAGGCCCCACGGCGTGAACACCGACACCACCACGCCACTGACCACGGTGAGCAACGCGACCGGCACCAGCAGCGCGCCGGCGAACACGCCCATGGCCAGGTAGGCCGCGCGCAGGGTGGCCGGGTCGTCGGTGGCCAGTCCGGTGACGCCCAGGGCGAGCAGACCCAGGTCCAGGCCGAGCCAGCCGACCGACACCACCAC
>DASULA010000114.1:0-2015 GCA_036278435.1 Mycobacteriales bacterium
GGCCACCTCGGCCGCCTGGACCGGCGCCAGCGTGCTGGCGTACTCAGCCGACCGCGGCAGCCTGGTCAGGTGGCGCGGTGCTCGCGGCGGCAGCGTACGGGCCGTGCCGGCCAGCCGGAACGTTCGGGGCACCACGCAGCCCACCAGCGAGGCGAACAGCAGCAGGTAGATGGCGGCGAACCAGGGCGCGGCGAAGACGTTGAAAAGCCCGAGGTGGTTCAGCCAGGGCGCCAGGGCCGGGTGGGCGGTGTAGTACTGCTGGACGCCGGGGGCGTTGTTGCCCTGCTGCGGCAGGATCGACCCGGGCACGCTGGCCAGGGCCAGCAGGAACAGCAGGATCAGCGCGATCCGCATCGAGGTGAGCTGCCGCCACGCCCACCTGAGCCAGTCGGCCAGGCCGAACGCGCCCGCGCCCGGTGTGCCGGGGCGCGGCGGGTCGTCCCGTTCGGCGGCCGGGTCGAAGGGATCGGTTTCCGGTGCGCGTACGTCGGTCATCGGCTCACCCGCCCTTCGCGGTGACCGTCGTCAGGATCTTGGATAGCTCTGAGTAGGTGACGGCACCGAAGACCGCGCCCGCGATATGCCCAGTCCGGTCGATCACCAGCGTGGTCGGGGTGGCGGCGATCGGCACCACGTCGGCGAAGTCCGCCGTGATCACCGAGCCCGGGTCGCCGACGCTCGGGTAGCCGACGTGGAACTGGTTCACGAACGCCTGCGCGCTCGCCGCGGTGTCCCGTACGTTAACGCCGAGCAAGGACACCCCGGCAGGCCGGAACTTGGTGGCCACGGCGGCCAGCGTCACGGCCTCCTCGCGGCATGGCACGCACCACGATCCCCAGAAGTTGAGCACGACCACCTGGCCGCGGTAGGCCGCGAAGCTCAGCTTCGAGCCGGTCAGCGTGGTGCCGGTGAACGCGGGCGCCACCGGACGGTGCCCGGTGTCGTACAGCACCGCGCTGGCGTTGCCGTCCACCGTGGTCGTGTCGCTGCTCCCGCCTCCTGGCCAGCCGGTCACCACGACCACGATCAGCAGCACCGCGGCCAGCACGGCCGCCGCTAGCACGACCGTGCGACGCCTGGATCTGACGGCCGGTGGTTTGATAAGCCGGGCTCTCAGCACGGTGGACCCTTGCGATCTCCTACAGGGGGTAGTACTTCGCTATTGTGCCGCATCGCCCTGGGTTACCTGCCCCCGGGCCGGCACGGTGTAGTACACCCCGGTGAGCCGGTCGCCCGAATAGGTGAAGCTAGTCACGCTGCCCAGCGCGCACTCCCGGCTGGCCGGGTTGTGCCACAGCCGCTTGCTCTCGGCCATTCGCCTGGTCACCCAGATCGGCAGCTGGTGGCTGACGCACACCGCCTCCTGCCCGGTCGCGGCCAGCCTGGCCGTCTCCATCATGGCGAACATCCGGGTGGTGACCGCGCGGTACGGCTCCCCCCAGGACGGCCGGAACGGGTTGATCAGGTACGGCCAGTGGGCGGGGCGGCGCAGCGACCCGTCGCCGACGCCGAACTTCATGCCCTCGAAATGGTTCCACGATTCGATCAGGCGATCGTCGGTCACGATCTCGAGCCCGAGCCGCTCCGCCACCGGGCGCGCGGTCTCCTGGGCCCGCTCGAGCGGGGAGCAGAACAGGGCCACGACGGGCCGGCCGGCGAAGTAGTCCGCCGCAGCCGCGGCCATCGCGCGGCCGTTCGCGGACAGGTGGTATCCAGGCAGGCGGCCGTAGATGATCCCGGCCGGATTCTCCACCTCGCCGTGCCTGAGCAGGTGGACGATGGTTGAGTCGGACATAGCCCGGCCAGCTTACCCAGTCCTGATCAGGCCGGGATCTGGATCCCCGCGCCCGGCCGCAGCGCGGCACGGATCCTTCCCGCCACGTAGCCAGGGTGGTACCTCACGAGGAACGCGGGGAAGCGCAGGACGCGGTAGCCGTCCACGGTGAGATCGTTGTCGCGGTCCATGTCGGCCCAGTACTGGGCCGCATCCATATGATGGCGCCCGTCCACCTCGA
>DASULA010000115.1:0-31916 GCA_036278435.1 Mycobacteriales bacterium
CGGCCACCGCGGTGATGGCCGGGTCCCTGCCCGCCGGCCCGCCGGCGCTGGTCGTGCTGGAGGTGCCCGAGCCGGCCGATCAGCAGCCGATCGACTCGGCCACGCCGGTGACCATCCGGTGGCTTGCCCGCGCCGGGCGGCCGGCCGGTGAACCGGCGGCCCTGGTCGAGGCCGTGCGCACCCTGCCGTTGCCCGACGGGCCCGGGCATGCCTACCTGGCCGGTGAGGCACGGGTGGTCTCGGCGCTGCGAGACGTGCTGACCGCCCGGGGCCTGACCGCCGGGCAGATCTCCCCGAAGGCGTACTGGGGGCGTGGCCGGGCCAACGCCGGCCACGGCGAACCGGCCGGCGACTGACCACCGGGTGCGTCCGCGGCCATTGGATGACGCCGCCCGCGAACTGAATCGGCTGTCGGCGAAGCCAACGCGTTACTGGCGGAGGTCACTCGCCCAAGTACTGAGGCCAACGGCACGCACCTACTTGGCATCGCGCGCCGTCTGTTCGACCAGGGTGAACACCCGAAGGCGATCACCACCACGCATTGGGCCTGGCAACGCGAGCCGGCCGGCCCGATGTGTTCGAAGGCATGATCGATCTGCACTGTCGGGCGGTCATGGCCAATCCCACGCTGGAAAGCTTCGCCCAGGACGAAAACTGGCTGCGCTGCGCGCTGAACCACGATCCGAGCAACGCCCACATCCGCGGTCTGCCAGCGGAGCGACCGGCTGGGCCGCACAGTCGAGGCCCGCCGTGTGCTGGCGGACACGCTGAGTTGGAACCCCGACCACGGCCCGGCCCGTGACCTGGTGCGCCGGCTCGGCCGCAACCGATGACCGGAAACTGCCGATGCCGCCGTGAAAATCTTGTCCGCCCGTGGCAACTCCCCGTTCTCCCACCGGTCGTGGGCGTCAGAGCGAGTAGGGCCGCGAGGATGAGCAGGGCGGCGTTCATCGGCGAGTCGAAGGTCAGTCCGGGCCGTCCCCGATCTCCACGACATCCACGGTGCGCGGCCCGCTGGGCGTCTGGAAGGTGACCGAGCGGCCGGCGACGGCGCCGGCCAGCGCCACACCCATCGCCGAGTCCGGTTTCACCGCCTCGTAGTCGACCGCGGTGTCGGCGGCCTCGGCGATCGTCACGGTGTAGCACTCGCTGGTCCCGCCGTCGCGCACCACCATCACGCAGCCGGGAAACGCCCGCTCGAACGGCCCGCCCCGCTCGGTGACCACGGCCTGGTCGAGCAGCCGATCCAGTTCGGCCAGCCGCGCGGCGAGCCGCCGCTGGAGCTCGTCGTGGTCGTGTTGCTGGGCACGCGCCGCGGCCCGGTCGACCGCGGCGAGGGGCGGCTGCTCGGCCATCCTGCCGCGTAGCAGTTCCCGTTCCCGCTGCAACCGGTCATGTGCCCGTGCGGGCAGCGGGCGCCCACCAAACGTGCCCGAGCCCGGCGGAACGGCCCGGTGCGCAGTGCCGTTGACGCCGTTGCGGTGCGCCGCGGGGTGCGGCGCCGACGCCGGACGCGCGGCGGTGGACGCGACCCGCGGCCGAGCCCCGACCGCAACGGTACGGGCCGGGTTCGGGATGGGAACTGGACGCGCCGCGGGCGCCGGCCGGACCGGGTCGGTCGGCCGGGACCGTGGGCCGTCCTCAGCCGCCGGCGGGTCAGCCGCCGGGGGCGCACCGGCCCTGCCCGGAGGGGTGATCCCGCGCTCCTGGAGCAGCCGCCACAGCGGTTCCAGGGAACCGGCCGGGTCGCGGGCGTAGGTGCTGGCCCGCAACCGCCACACCTCCCAGCCGACCCGCCGCAGGTCCCGTTCCCGGGCGCCGTCGTAGTCGGCGCGATCGGGGCCGTGGAAGGCGTCCCCGTCGCACTCGACCGCCAGCCGGCTGGTGCCACCCTCCACCACCAGGTCGATGTAGTACCCGAGCGCCGGGTACTGCGGACGGACCCGGAACCCGCGGGCCCGCAGGTCCAGGTACACCCGCTGCTCGAACAGGCTGTCGAATGGGGCCACCCGAACGTCGCGGGTGACACCGGCCAGTTCGATCTCGTCCTGTTCGGACGGTGGCGTGCTGACGAACTCCAGGTACCGGTATCGCAGGTCTTCACCAGACAGGTCGCCGAGCTGGACGCTGTGGAACAGCCACACCTGGTCGCGGGCCCGGCTGGCCGCCACGTTGAACCGGCGCCGGGCGTCGTCGCGGGTCTGGGCCACCACCCGCCGGGTTCCGTTGTCGCCGTCCACCGCGGCCACCATGCTCAGGAAGATGACGTCCCGCTCGGCGCCCTGGAACGACTCGGCATTGCCGACCCGCAGGCCACGCCGCTGGATCTCCGACACCGGGAGCCGGAGCATCAGCCGGTCCTGGATGAGCCGCTGCTGCGCGTTGCCCTGGAGCGTGATCACCCCCATGCTGCGTCCCGCGTACGCCGGATCCGCGCAGCACGAGGCGATCTGCTCGACCAGCGCGTCGGCCTCGGCCACGTTGGTGATCCTGCCCTGCTGGCCGGTCACGACCGCGTCGACGACGTGGCTGTGGCGCAGTGGATCCAGCCGGTCCCGGCCGTACTGGCGCAACGGGCGCAACGCACCGCCGTAGCACTCCCGGTTGGAGAAGGCGATGATCTCCGGCATGCAGCGGAAGTGTTCGAGCAGCTTGATGACGCTGCCCGAAGCGGTGGCCAGGTCGAAGAAGCTGGATCCGACCTGGAACAGGCTTCCGGCCGGAACATCGGGAATGTGAGTGTCGATCAGGCGCTGCACATCGCCCCGATCCTGGCCCACCTCCTCCGGGCTGACCTGCTGGTCGTCGCCGACCACGACGATCCGGCGGGCCAGCCACAGCAGGAGCAGCGCCTCGGGTCCGGACTGGCTCGCCTCGTCGATGATCGCCACGTCGAACCGGTTGGGCGTGTCCATCGGAATCGAGTCGGCGACCCGGTAGAGCGGCATGATCCAGGCCGGCACGGCGTGCTGGCACTGGTTCAGGTGGTTGCGCGCCTCGGCGCGGTAACGGTTGACGTACTTGCCGCGGCCCCCGCCGATCCGCTTGATGGACTTGACGTACCCGTTCAGGTGCAGCCGGTCCGCCGGCTTCACCCGGCTCAGGCAACTGTCCCAGGCGAGGTTGGCGGCCAGCGCGCACAGCGCGTCGCGCTCGACTCGATCGGCCTGCTCCACCTCGGTGGACAGCCGGCGCTCGGCGGCGGGGTCGGCCAGGTCGCGGATCTCGGCATCCCACACCGACCAGTTCCAGGCGTCGGTGATTCGCGCGAGCCGGTCCGGCCAGGCCGGATCGTCCGGCTCGGCGGCGATCCGTCCCGCCAGGTCGGGATGGGTATCGGCCACCACGTCCCGGGCCGCGGCCAGCTCGCCGAGCAGCACGTTTGCCTGGCGCACCGAGTCCAACTCCTGGCAGGCATCGGCGTAGGCGTCGGCGTCCCAGCCGTCGAGAGCCCGCAGC
The DNA here is from genome assembly GCA_036278435.1 of Mycobacteriales bacterium. Lineage (GTDB taxonomy): Bacteria > Actinomycetota > Actinomycetes > Mycobacteriales > DASULA01 > DASULA01. Next base: position 3,460 of record DASULA010000115.1, read on the forward strand.
GCCGCCGACACGGCGGCCGGGACACCCGGCTTGGCCAGGGCGGCACGCAGCGTGCCGCGGGCCGGTTCGACGGTCGCGGCGACCTGTGCCCGCAGGTCGTCCAGGGCGAGGGCGTGCGACGCCGCGCGCCCCATCGTGATCGTCTGCGCCGTCCACAGGAAGTTCGCCGGGGCGACCCGGTGCAGCTCGGCGAGGGCGTCACCGAACTCGACGACCAGGCCGACCGTCTCACGTTCGTCGGCCAGCCGACCGATCCTGGCGGTGGTCGATCCGGTCGGGTCCAGGCCCAGTTCCCGCTCGGCGCGTCCGAGTTCGACCTCGGCGCACAGCGCCAGCCAGAGCACCTCGACCAGGTCCGGCCGCCGGTCCAGTCGGGCGGTGTCCACCCGGACCCGGTCCAGCAGCGAACGGGCGTCCTTGACCTGGCGCGACCTGCCACCCAGCGGACCGGCCAGTTTCCGACCGCTTGCGACCCGCTCGCGAAGGTCGCTGACCTGGTGGAACGCGGCGTCGATGTCCACGCCGGACAGGCCGGTGATCTGGTGTGCGCCGACCTGCGCGAGGCATGCCTGGACGTAGTTGAGCCAGGCGGCGGTGCGCTCACCCTGGTCCCGGAACGGCCGGTACCGCCCGCTCCACGCCCCGGCGACGGCGGCGTCGAACCGGTCACCCAGGCCAGCGATCCGCGGCAGCAGGGTTTCCACCCGGGTGAGCGCGGGGTCCACACCCGACCGTTGCGCCACATCCAACGCGGCGAGCCACTGGTACTGCGCCGATTCGCGGACCTGCCGCTCGTCGGTGACCCGCTCCTCCTGGGCGGCGTGCCGCTCGGCGAGTTCGGCGAACCGGTCGGCGGGTACCAGCCGGTCCGCGGCGGGCACCTCCCCGGCCCGCTGCCGCACCTCGGCCGTCGCCCCCCGGCACAGCCAGAGGAACCGCAACGCCTCCTCGGCGGTGAGCGGGCTGTCCTTCTTCGGAACCGGGCCCAGCCACCCGAGTTCGCCCTGTTCGGCGCGGAGCCGCTCCGCGATGGCCGCGGCGGTGCCCTGGTAGTCGCCGTAGGTCGGCGGGTAGACGTAGGACTCGCCCTCGCGGGCTTCCCGGAGCCGGCGCGCGGCACGGGCCCGTGCGGTGCGGGCCGCGGCGAGTTCCCCTTCCAGGCGGGCGCGTTCCCGATCGGCCCGGTTCTCGTCCTGCCCGTCGAGCCGGTCCAGCAGGGTCTGCACGGACTGTTCCAGCCCGCGCTGGCCCCGGCCGCTGTCGCCGGCCATGCTCACGCACAGGTCCTGGATCTGCTCGGGTAGCTTGTCCCGCAGCTCCTCCAACGCCCGGACGGTGTGGCTGGTGACCAGCACCCGGTTGCCGTGGGCGAGCAGGTCGGTGATGAGGTTGCCGATGGTGTGGGTCTTGCCGGTGCCGGGCGGTCCCTGCACGACCACCACCCGGTCCCGGCGGAGCCGCGCGACGATCCGGCGTTGTTCCTCGTTGGACGGTGCCGGGAAGTACACCTCGTCGCCGCCCGGGGTCGAGCTGCCCGGGCTGCCCCGCTCGGGGCTGTCGGTGCGCGGGTCAATCAGGTCGCGCAGCGCCTCGGGAACGTGCCGCTGGTCGCGCACCGCCTGTTCCAGGGTCGCGAACGCGTCCACGTAGGCGCGCCGGGTGCGTTCCCGCAGGATCAGCGCGGGGGCGTGACTGACCTGTAGTCGCCTGTCCCGGTCCTGGTGTGGTTCGACCTGATCCGAGTACCCGGTGGACGGCCCGTGCGCGAGCGCCCAGCCGTGCAGGGCGGCGTGCACGTCTGGGCCGAACGGGTCGTCGCCGGCCGCGGCGAGCAGGTCGCGCACATCCCGGCCGGCGCCGCCGAGGGCGTCCGCGCCGTCGAGCATTTCCTCTTCCAGCATCAGCCCGGTGCTCTCGGCCGCCGCGCCCACCCGGAGTTGACCGGTCCGGGTGTCCAGGCCGACCGATGCCGCGGTGGTGACCAGGTGCCGGCGGATGTGCTGCCGGCCGGAGTCCCCGGTGAGGTAGCCGACGCACAGCACCAGCTCGTACTGTTCGGTCAGCGCCTGGGATTCCTGGTAGATGGCGTAGAGGTCCCGGTAGGCGGCGGTCACCGCGACCCCGGCGCGGCGGTCGTCCGCCCACGCCTGCCACCGGGCACACCAACCCGCGTACCGCTGGTGCACCTCGGCCGGAGTTGGGGTGTCCTCGTCGTGGAGCAGCAGCGGCGGGCCGCTCTCCCAGTCATCCAGGCTCGCAGCGTCCAGCCAGGGTGCGAGGTCCGCGGGCGGCTCCGGATGCGGAGGGTTCTCGACGCGGTTGATGACCAGCCAGGAATCGGCCTGCCGATCATGTGCGGCATTGACCAACCCGGGATGGTTGGGAAGCGTGCCGAGCCACAGGACACGAGGATATCCGCGCAGGTCGGTGACGCTCGATGTCCGCCTTTTCTGCCTTTCCAGCAGGAACTTGTACACTCGGGCGGCGCGGTCCACAGCGTCGTCCACCGATTTCATCATTCTTTTCGCCACTTTGGCCCTGCCTCACCGCGACAACAGACCCGACACATGCGGCCAGGCGCCCGAATTCTCCAGCGAGCCCTCGACCATATCCGGTGCGGATGATCGTGCTGGCCGTTCGGGTTACTCGCCGGGTGTTCTGCACGGTCGGTCCGGCGGGATTGCGGCGAACGGCGCTGGATCGTTACAGCGACTGGCGGAGTTGGGTGAGCACCGAGTTCAGGTCGCGCTCGGCGGTGAGGTCCAGCGGGGCTATCTCGCCGGCCGACCCGCGGCGGCGCAGCAGCGCGTCGGGGGCCAGCAGGAGTTGCTCGGCCGGGTCGAGGCGCGGCCAGTTGAGCCGGTCGATCCAGTCCCGGGGGAACCGGCCCGCGTACACCGCGGTGAGGTACTCCTCCGGGCTGGGTGCCGCCGGGTCCTTGCGGACCACCAGCACCCGGATCTCCTTGAGGCCGGGGGCGACGGCGAGTGCCTCCCGCACCGTGGCCAGCACGGTCGATCCGAGCGCGGCGGCGTACAACTGGTTCCGCTCGGTCTTGGTGCGCTTGTGCAGGGTCGGTCGGCCCGACGGCGTGGTCGCCGGTTTCCGTTCCGGAACCGCCTTTGGTGTCCCGAACAGCACCACCACGGTGGCCGTCACCCCCGCGCAGTCGATCGGGGCGGCCGGTGACGCGTTGTCCTCGAACGCGGCCTCCAGGGCGGCGATGACCGTGTCAGGGTGGTTGGCCAGCAGCCTGGCCCACTGCCCGTCGATCTCGGCCTGCGCGCTGGCGTGCTGGGCGAGGGCGACGGTGTGCTGTTGGCTGACCGCCCCCGGGGTGCGTTCGGCGGCCCGCCGGCGGGACTGCCTGCGCGCCCTGACATGCCACCACGGGATACCGGCTCGTTCCTCCGCGCGCAGCGCCCGGGCGACCTTCCCCGGATTGGGCGGCGGCGGTGCGGGCAGCACCGGCCGAGCGGCGGGTTCGAAGTGCTCCAGGTGCAGGGTGACCAGGGCCTGTTCGACCCGGTGGACCTCGGCGATCTCCTCGGCCCGCTCGACCGCCCGCGCCTGCCGTTCCAGCGCGGACAACGACGCCCGGCCCCCGCTGCTGGTGGATCGTCGCGAACCGCCGGCGCTGGTGTAGTAGGTGAACGGCCCGACGCCGCTGGAGAAGGTGGTCCGCCCCGAGCCGATGTGGACGCGGGCGGCCCGCGGTCCGATGCCCGCTCGGATGCCTCTCGATGACGCGCTGATCCGCACCCCCGGTGCGATCCTGACTCCAAATCCCATGTTTCCCCCCAGCCGATAGGAGTCCCACTATCGGGCATCGGTCAAGCCGGCGGGGCCGTGTCACCCGGAGGGGGTTGCCGGGTCAGGATCGCTCGCGGTACCCGCGTCGGATCGGGCCAGGCAGGGGTCACGGCCGTGGGCGTTCAGGTAGCAACGGCGGCGGTGTGGCCGGGTGGTCAGCCCGGGCCCGGCCCGGTGGGGGTGAAGCGGACCGGGAGGTGTTTGATGCCGTTGATGAAGTTGGACACCAGGTGGTCCACCTCGCCGTCGACACGCAGGTCGGGCAGCCGCCAGACCACCTCCCGGTAGAGGGCGCGCAGTTGTAGCCGGGCGAAGTGGGCGCCGACGCACACGTGCGGACCGTCGCCGAAGGACACGTGCGGGTTGGGTGTGCGGGCGACGTCGAACCGCATCGGGTCGGCGAACACCCGGTGGTCGAAGTTCGCCGAGCAGTGGAACACGACCACCTTGTCCCCGGCCGCGACGCGCTGCCCGGCCAGGTTCACCTCGGCCGTGGCGGTGCGCCGGAAGGACAGGACCGGCGGGTGCCAGCGCAGTACCTCCTCGACCGCCGAATCCAGCAGCGCCGGCCGGTCGAGCAGCAGCCGCCACTGGTCCCGGTGACCGGCCAGGGCCAGGATCCCGCCGGGTCCGGCGCTGCGTACGGTGTCGTTGCCGGCCACCGACAGCAGGAAGAAGAACATCTCCAGCTCGCCGTCGGCCAATTCCGCGTGCGCCAGCGCGGTCATCACGTCGTCGGCCGGATGTTCCACCTTGTACGTGGCGAGCCGGCGGGCGTAGCCGAACATGTCGGCCAGCATCGCCGGCGAGCGCGGGTTCGCCGGCCGGCCGTCCGGGCCGAGCACCGGCCCGGCGTGGTCCGGGTCCTGGTAGCCGATGATCCGGTTAGTCCACTCCAGCAGCAGCCGGCGGTCCGAGGACGGCACGCCGAGCAGGTCGGCCAGGTTCAGCAGCGGGAAGTCGTCGGTGACTTCGGTGGCCAGGTCGCACCGGCCGCGCCCGGCCACCGCGTCGACCAGCCGGCGAGCCCGGTCGGCCACGTCGGCGGTGAAGCGCTCGACCCGGCCGGGGGTGAACGCCCGGCTGACGATGCGCCGCAGCCGGCCGTGTTCGGGCGGGTCCAGATTCAGCATCATCCGGCGGATGAACGGCAGGTCGGCCGGATCGGGGTCGCGGATCTGGGTGGCGCCCAGCCGGGAGGAGAACTCGCCGGCCGACCGCAGCACCCGCACCACGTCAACGTGCCGGGTGACCGCCCAGAAACCCGGCCCGGCCGGCCAGTCCCCGACCGGCGGTTCGGCCTGCCAGCACACCGGCTGGTGTTCCCGCAGCCAGCCGAACGAGTCGTGCGGGATCCCGCCGGCGTAGCCGCGCGGGTCGAACACGTCCGGAACGTCGCTCACCAGATGCGGTCACCCCCCGGTCAGGAAACGCTCCACCGTGGACACCAACGCCAGCGGCAGCTCGTCCGGCGCGTAGTGCCCGGCATCGGCGAACTCGACTAGTTCAGAGTTGGGATACCAGCGTAACCAGGTGGACCGCATCAGCTCGGCGGACAGCGCGGGGTCGTGCGCCCCGGTGAGCACCAGCACCGGCACGGTGTTGCCGTCGATCCGCTGGTGGAAGTCGCCGGTGGCCCAGGAGTCCAGGTAGCCGCGGAACGCCCGGGGGTCCGAGCGGTCCACCGACCGGTCGACCATCGCGTCCAGCCAGGCGGCGGGCAACCGGTTGCCGGTGGTCAGGTCGATGATCACCCGCCGGTTGGCCGGTTCCTCGATGGCGCCGGAGAACAATGCCCAGCCGTCGTCGTCGAGCGGCACCCCCGAGGCCGGTACGGGCGAGATGCCGACCAGCGCGCGGACCCGCTCGGGCGCGGCGAGCAGCAGCGACTGGGCGGCCTTGCCGCCCATGGAGTGGCCGAGCACGGCGAAGTCGGTCCAGCCCAGCGCGTCGGCGGTGGCCAGCGCGTCACCGGCGATCTCCTCGACGGTGTAGTCACCGCTGACGCCGCGCGCGTCGCCGTAACCGCGGTAGTCCACGAAGCAGTAGGAGAACTCCGCGCCCAGGTGTGGGCGGATCGCGTCGAAGCTGCTGCGGTCACCCAGCCAGCCGTGCAGCACGAGCACCCGCCTGGGTCCGGTGCCGATCACGTCGTACGGTAACGCCCGCGAAGCCATGACCACCTCGTCTCGGCCGGTGTGCCGGGCACCGTGCCCGCCGTCCCGCCCGCCCGACAATGCCCGCCCACCCGCACCCGGTCAACCGCGTGCTGCCGGTGTTGGTGGGCCCGGCCTCGACGGTGTCCCCTCGGGTGGGCACGGGCCGGTGTCATCCGGCCGGGGCGGCCGGGTCGGGTCCTTGCAGGAAGGTCCGCAGGCTGGTCAGGATCGGGATCCAGCCCTTGCTCCATCCCTCGGCCTCCTCGGGGCTGGCGAGTCGGTCGTGTACCAGCAGCAACCGGACCCGGCCGGTGTCTGTGGGCTCCAGGGGCTCCAGCGGCTCCAGGTCGAAGGCGACCCGGGTGAACGCCCAGTCGACCGGTTCGCCGTGCTGGTCCATCTCCGGCCGGAAGGTGTAGACGAGCCGACGGGGCGGGTCGTACTCCAGCACGGTGCCGGTGTCGGTGACCACGTCGGTGTCGCCGTCGTAGAAGCGCACCGGATCGCCGACGCTCCAGTCGGACTCGATCCGCCGGTCGTACCAGTAGCGCCGGGTGAGTTCGCCGGACGTCAGCGCCGCCCACAGCCGCTCGGGGGTGGTGGCGATGTCGGTCTGGTAGACGAACGCGGGTTCAGTCATCGGACTCCTGCTCCAGTTCACGGGTGAGTTCGGCCAGCGCGGTGACGCGTTCGCGCTCGTACTTGCCGATCCAGCGGCCGGCGAGGTCAGCGATCGGGGCCGGGTTGAGGAAGTGTCGCCGCTCCCGGCCGTGTCGCAGCGCGACGACCAGATTGGCCTCGCCGAGCACGGCGAGGTGCTTGCTCACCGCCTGGCGAGTCATGTCCAGGTCCGCGCAGAGTTCGCGCAGGGTCTGGCCGTTGCGGGCGTGCAGGCTGTCGAGCAGGTGCCGGCGGCTGGCGTCGGCCAGCGCCCGGAAGACCGCGTCGTCGTCCCGCACCACGGCAGATTAGGCAACCATACAGTTGCCTGTCAACCCTTGTTGGATCGACTGCCGTCGCTGCCGCGCCCCCGCCCGGCCCTGGCTGTCGGGTCCTCGCGTGAACGCACCGAGCGGGTGGGGTGTGGGCTCACTCGCCGGTGGCGTCCCGGATGGCCGCGCGCAGGATGCGGCGGGTGTGGCAGTCGCCGGGCCGGCGGCGGGCCGGCCAACCGCGCCGGGCGCAGGCGCGACAGCGGCCCCGGGCGTCCAGTTGGTGGGTCACCGCGATGGCCACCAGGGCGCGGTGCGCCGCGTCGGCGGGCAGGCGGCCGAGCCTGGCCAGCCGTTCGGCCAACCGGTCCGGCCCGGTCGGGCGCCCTACGAGTGGGATCACGTCCCGGCCCCGGGACGGATGTCGTCCAGCCGGCGGCGGATGTAGCAGGCGTGGGCGCCGCAGCCGCACAGCGGCGTGCCGGTGTGCTGGTGGAGTTCGGCCATCCGGCGGGCGAACCTGCGCAGGTCGCCGACGTCGGACCGGCACTGGCAGCAGCCGCGGGTGGCGTCGCAGTCCGGGCAGGTGCCGCCCCGGCGGGGGAGCGCGGCCGGTTGCCCGTTCCAGTGTGGATGGTCATCGGGGCGGCCGGCGGGGTGGTCGGGCGTGGCCAGGCGCCGATAGGCCGGGTGCGGGCTCGGGTGCGGGCTCGGGGACCGGCGGCCGGCGGGCTCGGTCATCGGGGTCAGCGCTCCTCGGTGGCGTGGTCGAGTTCGTGGGTGAGGGTGCGCAGCAGCGGGCACGGCCAGCGGACCCGGAACATCCAGCGCCACGGCGCGGGCAGGTGCGAGCAGGCCGCGCACGCGCCGCGCTCGTCCGGGTGGTGCAGGTCCACCACGACGGCCAGTCCGGCCGACACGGTGACCAGCAGTTCGTCGGTACCGCCGGCCGGGGCGTCCCGGGCCGCGCGCGCGGTGGAGGTGACGAACTCGCGCATCGCCAGCGCCGCGTTGGCCGCGGCCCGCTGCTGCCACCAGCCTGGGTGGCCGTGCCCGCGGGGCCGGGTGGTCGGCCTGCTCACCGGGCGATCGGCCGGGCGGGGTCGGGCCGGAGGCTGGGGATTCGGTGCCGTCATGGAGCGCCCCTCGACGTGGTGCGGCGGGAACGCCGCCGTTTCTGTGGACGCCATCAGCGTCGGCCCGCGCGGCTGGCGGCTGTAGTGACAGTCGCCCGGTCCACCCGGGAACCCAGGACCGCCCTCCGGTCCCCGTCCGCCGCCCTTGACGTCGACAGTGGTTGAGGTCTTACGGTCGTATCCGGAGTCGCGGAGGGTTCGGTAATTGACAGGAAGCGGAGGATCATGGACAGCGCGAGTTTTGCTCCCTTTTATGCGGACGGCGCCCCACCGTGGGAGATCGGAAGGCCGCAGCCGGCCGTGATCGCCCTGGCCCGGGAGGGCCGGTTCACCGGCCGGGTGCTCGACGTCGCCTGCGGCACCGGTGAGAACGCGTTGCACCTCGCCTCGACCGGCAGGCCGGTGCTGGGTATCGACGGGGCGGCCATCGCGGTCGAACGGGCCCGGGCCAAGGCCGCCGAACGCGGCCTGGATGCCGAGTTCGCCGTCGCGGACGTGTTCGATCTGGTGGCGCTCGGGCGACAGTTCGACACCGCGCTGGACTCGGCGTTCCTGCACATCTTCGGCGACCAGGACACCCGCCGCGCCTACACTCGCCAACTGGCCGCCGTAGTCCCGGTCGGGGGATGGGTGCACCTGCTCCAGATCAGCGAGCGCTCCGGTTGGGACACTCCGAAGATCACCAGCGCGGATATCGTCGATTCCTTTGTGGACGGATGGGCCGTCGGGGACGTGCGGGAGAGCGGCTACGACATCACCTACGGCACGGCCGAGGCGTGGCTGGTGAGCATGCGCCGCGTGTCCGACCCGCCGGCCGCGGTCTGACCGCGCGGGCCGGGGCCGGCGGGCCGTCGCACCGGTCCGGCCCGGCACATACGCCGGCGCCCTGTGCCGCTGGGGGTTCCCCAGGCGGGCCGTGATCCGCTACTCCTGCGGCGACACCGGGTCAACCATTACCCTCGCGCCGGTCGTGCTCGTGGTGGGCGCCGTGCCGGTCGTGTTGCCCGTGACCGCGGGCGGGCCGTTCGCCGCCGGGGCGGTCCGGCCCGGCGGCGAGGTCGAAGTCCGGCAGCGTCCGGGTGCTGGGCGGAATCCACCAGGTGAAGGTGACCACGGCGTCGTTCCAGTCCTGGTCCACGTAGTCCTCGGACACCACCAGGGTGAGGTTGTAGTACATGATCGATGACCCGCCCTGGCCGACGCTGGAGGGTTGCCACCCGGTGCCGGGGTTCGTCTCGATCGTCACCGTGACCTGGTAGCCGCGCGGGTTCGTCCCCTGCGCTGGAGTGCGCATCGACGTGTTCCCGATCGGCGTGTCGTTCTCGCCGATACCGGTGAAGACGATCGGATTTCCCTGCTCGGGCGCGAGCGTCACCCGCTGCTGGAACGAGGCGTTGGTGAAGGCGCGGATCATGACCGTGGTGTTGAACGGAAGGTATACGACCGTCGAGTCCATCGAGATGCCTCCGGCTCAGATGTCGAGTGAGATGTTGAGGGCACCGAGCACCATGTACATGGGATTCGCGGCGGTGTACCTCATCGCCTCGCTTCCGGCGAAGACCATGCCTAGGGCCCTGTTCTCGGTGTCGACGACGATGGATCCCGAATCTCCGCCCCGCGAGAAGGATGGCATGGTCAGGTTCGGCGGCGTGATCCTGTACTGGTAGTAGAACGTGACGATTCCTATTCCCGGATAATCCACCCTGGTCGTGAAGTTGGTGCTCTGCACCAAGCCGAACGTGTCCTCCGTCGTGGCGCCGTACTTTCGTACCAACTCACCCACGATCGGCGTCCTCGTGCCCTGCAGCGCGCCGATGTGTATTATTTTCGGTACGGCCGGGCGCATGGTCACGTCGCAGACGGCGCAGTCGACGTACAAGTCGTACCCGAAGTTGATCACGATCTGACCGAGCTTGGCCGCGACCACCGATCCGATCGTGTCGGTGGCGGTTCTGCCGCCCAGGATGATCGCGGGCTGGGTGATGCGGTGGTCGAGGTGCTCCCAGTTCGGGTCGTCGCAGAACACGTGCCAGCAACTGAGCACCCGCTGCTGCCCGGTGGCGTTGTCGCGTACCGGAATGCCGACCGTCCCGTACGCGTCCGTTATCCGGGCCGGTGCCGTCGAGCACCCGCCTACGAGCGGATCGTACCGGTTCGGGTCGAGGCGCACGTCCGATAACTCACTGGTGCGGGACCGAGTGGTCGACGGAGTGAAGACGGCTTCGATGACGTCGGTCCTGACGTGCTGGATTCGGGCTGGAATCCTGTCCGGCTCGTCGAAATTTCCCTTCTCCCGGACGAAGACGAGGATCGCCATCTCGTTGGTCTGCTCACCGCCGATCTCCTTGTAACCCACGTCGACTCCAGTCACGTTGGGTAACCGCAGAAGGTCGTTCTCGACCACCTGCTTCAGCGGGACGACCTCCAGGTAACGCTGCCGATCAATGTGCATCATGGCTAACCCCCACTGTGTGCCGTGTTACCTTCGTGCGTCACAAACCAACGGCGGCAGGCCGCGGATGGACACCGGTCCGGAATTCCGTCAATTCCGTCGTAGCCGAATACCGTGCACGACGATGTCCGACTGCGGATCAGGACGCCCCGCAATCTGGCCCGGACCGGCGCCGGGCGGCGATATCCGCAGCGAGCGCCGACAAGGAAAACGATGATCGTTGGCTGAATCCCCCGGCTCCCCCCCACTATCAGCCGTGACGTCTCCAGAAGAAAACCAAGCGTATCCGATCCTGTCGGCATCTGTCATTGCCCGAAGAGGAAGATTCCTGACAGTGCCGGCCCGACCTCTGATCCGCCGCCACTGATCATGAATTCGTTCGGTGGGGCCCGCTGGTCCGGCCGGGTCGAGTGGTGCCTACCGGTACATGCGGTCAAGGTCGGCAAGCAGCACCTGGCCGTGGCCGGCCCGATCGGCCGCGCGTAGTTGCCGGCCGAACGCGGTGGTGCTGAACACGCCGAGCACGGCCTGACCGGCATCGTGCCCGGCGGCGGTGAGCAGGTCCCTCAGGTGTTCCAGCCGCCGGAGTTGGGCCGGGCCGGGGGCATGGTCACGCGCTTTCGCCTCGCCGAGGAACGCGACGGGCGTTCCCGGGGTGCGCGGCCTGGCCCCGCGGCCCAGCGCCAGCACGTCGATCTCGTGGCTGGTCCGGTGCTCCCGGCAGGCCACAGTCGCCTGTCCGGTGACGCCGACGTCTAGGTCGGCCTCGTCCCGGGCGTGCCGGGCGACCCACTCGGTGGCCAGCGCCTCGAAGTGCGGACCGAGGATCTTCGAGTCGATGGTGTGCTCCACCTCGTCCCAGATCCGGCGTGCCCGGCCCGCCTCCAGGTCGGCCAGGTGCGGTTCGATCACCAGGTGGTGTAGGCGTACAACCGGATCGGCGACCGTGATCGCCGGGCGACGGTTCAGCAGCAGGTCCCGGTGACGCACGACGAAGCCGGCCGATTCGAGCATTCCGAGTTGGTGCGTCAGCGAACTGGACGGGCGGCCGAGCAGCCCACCGATCTTGGCCGGGGAACTCTCGCCCGCGGCGATCGCGGCCATCATCGACCCGTAGACGGCGGTGTCGCGGATGCGGGGATCTTCGTGCACGACCCGGTTCGCCTCGTCGAACAGCGGCGCGGTCGGCCGCAGCACGTTTCGGGTCACCCAGTCGGAGATCCGGTCCGGATCGTCCGGCACCGCCGGGTCCATGACCAGGTCGCGGTAGCCGGGCGTGCCGCCGATCAGTGCGTTGTGCACGAACGCGGTCCGGACGTTGTCGATCTGCCAGAACGAACGGGCATCCCGGAAGTCGAAGGGCTTCACCCGCAACTCCAGGGAGGCCCGCCCGCGCAGTGCCTTCGTTCCGGACAGCAGATCGGACATGACCGAGATCGCCGATCCACACAGGACCAGTCGTAGCGGGATCCGGGCCGACGTCGATCCGGGGCCGAGTTCGTCGTAGAGCGCCTGCACGAGGGAGGGCAACCCCGGCGTCTCGTGCATCAGGTAGGCAAACTCGTCCAGGATCAGCAGTGCCGGTCCCGGCGCGGTGCCCGTGCCGGCGCGTTCGGCCATCAGCCGTGCCGTGGTGGCCAGCGCGTTCTCCCACCCGTCGAATGACAGCGCACCGGCGGGCAGGCCGCGCCATCCGGCGAGTGAGTCGGCGAACCGGCGCAGCGAGACGGCTTCGGTCTGCTCGGTGGCCAGGTGGTACAGGCCCCCGCTGGCCTCGGCCAGCCGCCGGAGCAGGTACGACTTTCCCTGGCGCCGCCGCCCGTGGACAACCGCGATTCGCAGCCCGGGCAGGTCTGACCCGGCGAACTCCGCCAGGTCCGCCCACTCGGCGTCCCGACCGAACACGTCCTCCGGTTTGGGCAGCATCCCGGCCTCCTCTGGCAGCCATCACCAGCATGATTAGCGTAAGTATGTTAACGCTAGTTGGGCGGGCTGGAGCGCTGGCATGGGACCGCCGTGGTGGCGAACTGAACGAATGTTCAGTAAGGTGAACTGACGTTCAGCGACGGAGTGGGGTGGGTGCCATGCGGACTGTTCGCCGGCCGGATCCGCCGACCGGGGTGCGGCGGATGCTCTTCCGGTTGCCGATCCAGGCGTACCGGATGGGTCTGGGTGGGCTGTTCGGGCGGCGGTTCCTGCTGCTGCACCACGTCGGGCGGGTCTCCGGCGCGCCGCGCCGGGTGGTGCTGGAGGTCGTGGAGCACGACCCGGCGGAAGGCTGGTACGTGGTGGCGTCCGGGTTCGGCACCGGCGCGGATTGGTACCGCAACGTGCTGGCCCACCCCGAGGTCAGCATCCAGGTCGGCCGGCGCACCATGCCGGCCCGCGCCGAGCGGCTCACCCCCGATGACGGTGGTGAGTTCATGGCGCGGTACGCGCCCCGGCACCGGAGGATCGCGGTCCGGCTGGTCCGGTTCATGGGCTTCCAGGTGGACGGCAGCGTGGACGACTACCGGGAGGTCGGTCGCGCGATCCCGTTCGTCCGGCTGGTACCGCAGCCGCCCGCGGGCTGACCGTCGGGTCCGCCCGGGAACGCGCTCAGTAGGGTCGCGGGATGGTGGATCGGCGGGACCTGACCGCGCGGGCGGTGATCCGGGACGAGGCGCTGCGGCTGTTCGCCGAGCACGGCCCGGATGCGGTGACCATCCGGCAGATCGCCGCGGCGGCCGGAGTGTCCGCGGGCCTGGTGGTGCACCACTTCGGCTCCAAGCGGGGCCTGCGCGACGCGGTGGACGCCCACGTGGGCGGGGTGTTCGACGCGCTGTTCGACGCTTTCGAGACCGATGATCCGGACGCGCTGCGCCGGCTGCTCGCCGGGCGCGGTGGCGGTTCGCTGGCCGAGACGCTGGTCGCCGGCCTGCCGCCCGGCTCGCCGGTGCCGGCCTACCTGCGCCGGGTGCTGCTAGCCGGTGACCAGGCGGGGACGCGACTCTTCCGGCGCTGGTACGCGGCCAGCCAGCGGATCACGGCCACCCTGGTCGCCGCCGGTGTGATGCGCCCCGGCGAGGACCCGGCGGTGCGGGCGGCGTTCCTGATGGCCAACGACCTGGCCGTGCTGCTGCTGCGTGACCAGCTCGCCGACGTGCTGGGTGCCGATCCGCTGTCGGCCGAGGGCCTGGCCCGCTGGTTCGCCGAAGCCCTCGCGGCCTACCGGGACGGGGTTCTCACGGTGGACGAGGCGTAGCGGCGACCGGCGGCGACCGGCGGACCGGCGGTCACGGTTCGGTGAGGACCTCGTTCCACTCGCGGATGTACCAGTTCTGGACCAGCCCGGCCAGCACGAACGGGTCGCCGAGGGCGAACTCCTCGGCCGCGATCCTGGTCGTGAAGATCGCCATGGCGCCCTTCTGGGGGTCGTCGAACGGGCCACCCAACAGCAGGGTTCCCTGGGTGTGGAACTCGGCGAACCGGTCGCTGTGCGCCGGAAAGTGGACCCGGACCTTTGCGGTGACGTCCTGGTCGACGTCGTAGAACAGCACGTACTTCACGGCCATCTCCCGATTGCGGTGCGTGGTCTGGTGCTCCGGTCCCATCGTGCCCGTGATCGGGCGCCCAGGGCGGGCTTCGGTCGGGCGCACCGTGGCACCGCAGTGGGATAGTGGCACGGAGCGCGGAGGGGGTTCGGGGTGGATGCGGAACTGGTGTCGCTGTCGTCGGTGGCGGCGACCACGGTGGTGACGTTACTGGCAACCGACGCATGGGAACGCGCCACCTCGGCATTGGGCGCGCTGTGGCGCCGGGTGCATCCGGATCGGGCCGGCGCGGTGGAGGCCGACCTGGCCGACGCCCGCGCCGAGCTACTGGCCGCCCGCGCGGCCACCGACGCCCCGACTCGGCCGGTCGGGCCGGCCGGGGCGACCGAGCGGGCGCTGGTGGACGAGTGGCGGGTCCGGATCGGACGGCTGCTGGCCGCGGACCCCGACGTCGCGGCGGAACTGTGCCGGGTGCTGGACACCGACCTGCTCCCGGCGCTGCCGGCCGGGTCCGGTGTCTGGACCGGCGACGTTCGGATGACCGCGCACGCCGAGGGGAACGCGCGGATCTACCAGGTCGGCCAGGGCACCCAGCACATCACCGAGCGGTGAGCACCGACCCGCCGCGGTTCGACGCCCGCGCCGAGGACCACGGCCGGGTGTACCAGGCGCAGACCCAGATCATCCAGGAGCACGCCGACCGGCCGATGCGGACCCCAGCGGCCGTGGTGGTGCCGGTGGTGGCACCCGACCGGGCGGCCGGTGCTGGACAACGCCGCCGGGCGCGACCAGGTCGCCGAGCTGCTACCCACCCACGCCGCGCACCGCGTGCTGATCACCTCCCGGCACACCCTCGGAGACCTGGGTGGGACCCGGATGCTCGACCTGGGCGTGCTCGGTGAGTCCGATTCGGTGGCGCTGCTGGACGCCTCGCTGCGGGCCCGCGATCCGGCCGACCGGCGGGTCGCCGAAGACCCTGCCGGGTCCGGTGAGCTGGCCCGGCTCGGCGGCCGGCTGCCGCTGGCGCTGCGGATCGTCGCCTCCCTGCTGGCCGACGACCCGGCGCTTCCGGTTGCCGACCTGGTCGCCGAACTGGCCGACGCCGGTTCCCGACTCGGCGCTCTGTCCTATGAGGAGCGCAGCGTGCGGGCCGCGTTCGACCTGTCCCGGCGGCATTTGGCCGACCGCGACGGGCAGGCCGAGCGGCTGTTCCGGCTGTTACCGGTCGGACCGGGCCCGGAGATCTCCACCGAGGCCGCGGCCGTGCTGGCTGGCGAACCCGGGACCGCGGTCCGCCAACGGCTGCGGGCGCTGCACCGGGCCCACCTGATCGAACCGGGCACGGCACCGGGCCGGTGGCGGATGCACGATCTGGTCGCCCTGTTCGCGGCCGGGCTGCCCGAGGCGGAGCCGGGGGAACGGTCGTCCGGGCTGGACCGGCTGCTGCGGCACTACCTGACCGCCGCCGACGCGGCCGACGACCACGTGCGCGCCCTGCCCGGCCAGCCGGTGCCAGACCGGTTCACCGACCGCGAGGCCGCGCTGGCCTGGTTGCAGGCCGAACGCCCCAACCTGGTCGCGGCCGTGGAACGGGCCGCCGAGGCCGGCCAGCACGACGTCGCGGCGAAACTCGCCCTGGCGCTGGGCCCGTTCCTCAACTTTCGCCACGTCACCGACGACCACCTGGCCACGGCCACCGTGGCGGTGCGGGAGGCGGCACACCTGGATCCGTACTGGCAGGCCGTCGCCTGGGACAACCTTGGCGTGGTGCTGCGCAAGGTGCGCCAGTTCGGCGAGGCGATCGACGCGCATCAGCGGGGCGTGGACCTCTGCCAGCAGGCCGGAAACCGGTCCGGCGAGGCCATCGTGCTGTCCAACCTCGGGGCGGCGTTACAGGGTGCCGGCCGGTTTGACGAAGCCCTGGACGCGCACCAGCGGGCGGTCGAGATCTGCCGGCAGGTCGGGGATCGGTACACCGAAGGCAGGGCGCTCAACGGCCTGGGTATGGACCTCACCCGCATGGCCCGGTTCCATGAGGCGATCGCGGCGCACCGGGACTGTGTGAGCATCCTCGACGGGATCGGTGACCGGCTCGGCGCTGGCATGGCTTCGAGCAACCTTGGCTCGGCGTTACGGAAGGTGGGTCGCGTCGACGAGGCGGTGGGTGCTCACCAGCGGGCGATCGAGGCGTTCCGGGACGCCGGAGACCGGTCCGGCGAGGGCGTTGCCGTGGCCAACCTGGGTACGGCGCTGTGGGAGGCCGGCCGCTTCGGCGAGGCGATCGAACACTTCGCCAGGTCCGTGACGATGGTGCGGGAGGTGGGGAACCTGCCGGTCGCGGGTACCGCCCTGCGCAATCTGGGCCTGGCCCTGACCGGCGTCGGCCGGACCGACGAGGCGGTCGAGGCCCTCACCCAGGCGGTCACGGTCTTCGCGCAGGCTGGCGACCGGCATTCCGAGGGGCTCGCGGCGGCCGACCTCGGTTCCGCGTTGCGGGTGGCCGGCCGATCCGACGACGCGCGGGCGTGCTGGCAGCGGGCGGCCGACCTGCTCACCGAGGCCGGCGCGACCGGCGAGGCGGAGGAGGCCCGCCGCCTGCTGGCCGAACCGGGCTGACCGACCGGCTCGGCGGCGCCGGTTCACGCGGTCAGCGCGCCGGCCGGGGGGCCAGCCGGTGCAGGGTCACCTCGCGCAGGCGGTCAGACACCTGGGCGGTGAGAGCCGAGGGGAACGCACGGATCTACCAGGTCGGCCAGGGCACCAGCACATCACCGAACCGTGACCTGTCACCCCGATGAAGCCTGTCGCATTCCGTGGATTACCCTGTACACACCGTAATGGGCGGCACGAGAGTTCGTGGCTGTCCGGAACGGTGGCGCCCGCACACGGGAGCCCGCCTCTGGCGGGCGTGGATATCGACACACGAATTGTAGATGGCTCGGCGAACTGGTTTGGGGATCCAATACCGTGAATGATGGACGTGACGAGAACGGCGAGCGGCCGACTGAGAGCAGTTCATTGACATGGGACGGCAACAGACTGGTAGAGATACTTGTTGGGCTCGCGGCCGTGACCTTCACCGTGATCTGGGCTTTTGTGAGTTCCACCACATGGAACCATAAGATTGCAGTGGTGTTGTCTGCGGTCGCCGGCGGTCTCGTATTGATCATGCTTGGGAAGCAGATTAGTCAACCGAGACCAGAAAAATGGTGGTATGTGAGGTGTGGAGCCGGCGCGCTTCTTCTTATCGGGGCGGCTGTCTTCGTCTACTCCTACGTCCCGTCGCCCAGTTCGCGCCCGACCGCGCGCAACTCCGCGCGAAAGCCTGTCATCGTGAAGAAAGACTACGTCCTTCGTCCCTCACAATTCTTCACAACAAACGATCAGGACAAGGTGGACATCGACTCGGGTTGTCCCGGTCGGGGAGAGACCAAAATACAAATTGGGCCAGAACGATGTGGCAGACTCGCGGATCTGATCGTGGACAGTGAGGGCGTTCACACTGCCGACGGAGGACCGCACCTGCTCCGGCTCGACCGGAGCGTGCATGGCAGTTACGGCGTCTGCCGTGCCGCACTCACCGGCCGGCCGCACCGTGCCGTCGGCAACATCGACGTCGACTACCTCATGGTCGGTGACCAGTTGTGCGTTGCCACGGATGAGCGTGATACCGGCTTGGTGTCGGTCGTCGCGCTGGCGAAGGACTCTGCTGGTGGGCTGACCTCGCTGACGATCAACTTTGACGTGTGGCGTAACGGCTCAGGTCACCACTGACATGGCCGAGCCGGCCCCCGGCGCGGTGGGGCGAGCGGCCCACCGGCACGCCAGGCGTGATCACGCTACTGGCGGGGGTTTGGCAGTTGAGGGGGTGGAGCGAAGATCCTGGGATCGTTCGTCTAGTCGGTGGCTGACGGAACACCTCGTGGGGGCAGGAGGTCCTGCCAGACGACGATGGTGTTGCCTTCTGGATCTCGGATCGGGCACGACGCGATGATCCCCGGCCGCACCGTCGGCTCCGGCACCGTACCCGGCAGCAGCGCTGCCAGCCGCGTGCGCTCGGCAGCCAGGTCGTCAACTCCCAGTCCGATCCGCCCCTGGCCGATCGGCACGCCTGTCCGCCCCTGCACTATTCGCAGCGTCACCTCTGGTTGCTTGATGAGGCGCCATTCCATGATGTCGGCGTTGGGCTGGAAGTCGGGTTCACGACCCAGCAGTGCCGAGTAGAACGGTCTGGCCCGTTCCACGTCGGCGACCGGGAGGTCCGTGGTCACGCCGCTGATCTCCATCAGCACATGGTCCTCCCACCAGACGGCCCGGCGCGTCCCGGGTCGCCCGGATGGCCGGCCGACGTGGGCTGACCGGCCCGCGGGGCGGCGCCGGATACGCGGTCAGTGCGGAGATCGGGGTTCCAGGCGGTGCAGGGTTAGCTGGTGCAGGGTCGCGCTGGAGACCTCGGCGGATCCACGACGGGATCTGGCCGGTCCTGGAGCGCTACATTGAGTGGGTGGAGGATCGGTCGCTGCGGTCGGCTGACGCGGGTGCCGCCCGGGTGTTCTTCTTCCCCGGTGTCAGCCTCCGGCGGTGATCGGCCGGCGGGGCGGGCTGTTGTGGCAGCGGGACTTCCGGCTGTTATGGACCGGGGAGAGCATCAGCGAGCTGGGTAATTCCGTCACCGATTCATGGGGAGGTTGACCGGTATGACCGATGACTACGATTTGAGTCAAGTGCTCTTCCGGCAGGCCAAGGCACGATACTGGGCAGCACGTCGTTTCGCGAACGAAGCTACCGAAAGAGAGGTTCAGGGTGACTCTGGCGAGCGTCAGCAGCGTGAACGTGATGCCGTGATCACCACGCTGATTCTGACACAAGCTTCCGCCGAGTGTTACGCCAACTGGGTACACATCCAGGCCCGTACTTCGCCCGGCCCAAGGTGGGTCAAACGGTGGGAGCGCCTGCCCACAGCGGCTGAGGCGATGGGGCGCCCTGCGAACGCTGAACTGAACGAAACGCAATGCGAGTTTCTGAACCTGCTTGGCGCCTGGCGTCAGGCGCTCATGCACGGCGATGACACAGCATGGGATCGGCTGCGGAACAAGTTGATAAAATCTGGCGCGTTGC
Source organism: Mycobacteriales bacterium (assembly GCA_036278435.1). GTDB lineage: Bacteria > Actinomycetota > Actinomycetes > Mycobacteriales > DASULA01 > DASULA01. Next base: position 22,603 of record DASULA010000115.1, read on the forward strand.
CTTCGGACACGTCTGTTCTCGACCTACTGACGGTCGACCTCGCGGAATCGATGGTCACCAGAGCCGACGAACTCTTCAGATGGGCACAGGACTTGACCGGCATCCAGGCGCCGTTCCTAGACAGCGCCTGGGTCGCAGCAGACGAATACTGACGTGATACCAGCACCGTGTCACCTTTGGCCTGGACGGCGCGAGCAAGACATACGCAGTGGTTGTGAGGTCACGCTGGTGGGGCGTTGGCCTGCGGTGGCGAGGAATTCCTTGATGGCGGCTCGCACCTCGTCCAACGGGATTTCCGAGTCGGCGGGGAACTCGTTGTCGCTACCCATGTAGAAATGCAGGACTGTTCCGGACCTCCCGCTGTTGCCGCGACTGAACCAGGTACCGCCCTTTCCCCGCCAGAGGCCCGCGTACCGCAGCGCGCCGGTGCGTGTCTCCGGGGCAGCCGCGACGTGGAACTCATGGCCGGGCAACCCCAGGGCGTTTACCGGATGATCCAGGTGGTGCAGTGCGGCCGTGCGGTTCTCCCAGGTCTCGGCAAGGAGGGCGTCGACCAGCGCGCCTACGTCGCTGGGGGTATGCAGGATGATTGGGTTGTCGTCGTGGTGGTCGTGCAGGTAGTACGCCTCCACGCCCTTGGTCATTGTTGACCCCTGCCGTAGTAGGTGTGGCCGAACCTTTCTGGACCGTACACGAATCAGCTCCCCTCCCTCAGGAAGGAACTGCGGTAGTTGCTTGTGACAACCGTACCTGTCCTCGCATGGTGCCTTGTTCACGACGATCGTTGACTTTGTGATGTGTCGGGCGCGCATCAGCATGGCAAACTTCACCTTGCGGGCGGCCAGCCGGTCCGACGACGTGCGGGCGTCCTGGCAGCGAGCGGCCGACCTGCTCACCGAGGCCGGTGAGATTGACTACGCGCAGCGGATCCAGGGCCGGCTCGCCGAACTGGGTTGACCGGCCGGCGGTCCACGCCGGATACCCGGTCAGCGCGCAGGCCGGGGCTCCAGTCGCGGACAGTACGTCCCTGTTTAGAATCATTGTTGGTCCAGCGTTGCTCAACCGTGGTCGACCCTGACCAGTTGGCGACACCGTAACGTCAGAGGTCCGACGTGTGACGCTCGCCACCGATCTGGTCACCAGATCCCAGGTAGTGCCGTCCGAGGATAGATCGCAACCACATTTACCGCGAGCCGCCGAGGGTCGACGTAATTTGGCCACGCGGCCAGTACGCCCTCGAAGTCATCGAAAACTCCCCCAAATGAGCTAGATTGTGCTACTCTCTATACAGAGAGAGGCGATTTCGGACTCGAAAAGCTTCTCGTTGTCCTTCACGGATAGCATCTGCAAGCAGTAGAGCTGCCAGATCTGAAGCCAGAGACCGTCGTTCGGGTCCAGGTAGTCGACGGTCAGACCTATGGCGGGGTCGGAGGCGTCCTCCCACGAGATCGGTTGACCGTGGGTTTGAAAGCGGGTCGTGTTGAGGAGAACATTGACGGCCTGGCTCCAGTTACCGCCACCGGACATCATGCCTCGTTTGAGCTGGTTCTCCGCGAACTCTCGGGCTCGGGTCATAATGCTCTCGAATAGCTGGACTGTCTCGGGGTCGAGCTTGCTCATCATGAGCTGGGCTGCGACATCGTTGGGGTTATCGACCAGCGCCTGCTTGTTCGCTTTATAAGCATCGATGTAGTTCTTGACTGAGTGGCGCACGCGATTACCGTTGTGGTCGGAGCGCACGATTTGGGGATCGATCGACCCGAGCTCAGACGTGTCGCTCATGATGATGCAGTCGGCACCAAGCGCCATGAGAGTGCCGGCGCTCTTGGCATAGTTGGGAACGATGATCCGTACCTGCCCAGTTTCGGCTTTCTTGCGGACCATGGCCATTAGTTTTTCTGCGGCATCTATGTCTCCGCCGCCCGTCTGAAGCAGTAGGTCGATGCTTTGGCCATGGGAGATGTTATGGAGTAGGTCAACGAAGCAGACGACGTCTTCGCGGTCGACTGGTGCTGCGATACCTGCGACGTAGCAGATGAGCTTGGTCCCCATGGTCTCTTGGATGTCTCGGATGAGAGCTTGGCGCTGGTAGCGGGCGGAGTTGATGGCTTGAAAGAGTGGGGTCTTGCTCGGTGGAGGGACGACCTCATCGAGCACCCCAGCCCGCAGCCCGTCGGCCTCCTCATCGACACTATCGCTTGTTTGCTCAGCCATTGCTCGCCTCCTGGCTTATGCCACGTGGAACCCACTGAACTTTTCCCTTGCGGACGAAGTAGTGGCAGTGCATGGGGCCTCGGAACTCATCGACGCTTGGCCGTAGGGTAAGTGGTTTGAACGAGGTCGCGGTCCACACTGGCCTGCGCCGCACGTCGAGGTTGAGCATCACACGGTGATGATTGTCGCAGGGGCAGTCGAAGGCGACCCAGCGTGGCTCATGTAGCGAGCCCACGACTACGGCGCCGTTGCGCGGCAAATCGTGTGGGATCTCATCAGCTGCGTCGACAACCTGCACCACGCGCAGCTTTCGACTGAACACTGAGAGCCAGAAACCCCAGCTTGGCCACGAGATTCGGTGCGCCCTCACCATGTCTGTTCCAGAAACAGCGGAGTGAAGCCCAATCCGATTTTTCCGCTCGCCGGATCGCAATAGTGGTGAGGGTTCGGGTCCTGATTGTTCGTCGACACCTCGCGGTCATGAATGCGGAGAAGCACTTCGCTGGGTACTGGCTCGACCCCGTAGTGGGTCAACCGCTCAATCAGCTCGGCCACCGCTGCCGCGGCCACCGCAGTGGTGTAGGCGACGACGGCCGGCTCGACGCCTGGAAGAGCCGGCGCGTAGCCCTCGCCGACCAGGCGATCGCGCTCGTCAGATGTGAGCAGTTCAGCTCGGGCACGGTAGACGTCGACTCGTCCACGACAGACAAGGCAGGCCTGCCCGGGATGCAGGACAGTGACGCGACCGTGGACGCCGTCGAGGCGGTCGTCAACGCTGGAGCTGAGCAGGACGCCGCAGTCGATCACAGGGACGAGGAAGTAGGTGGATAGGCGGGATAGGACCATGCGGCCGGCGTTGTCGTCGGTACAGCCGAAGACGACGTCGACATCTGTCAGAGATCGCGCGGTTGGTTCCTGCGTAATCGTAGATTGCGTCGGCTGGATGTCGAGCGATCCACCAATGTCAACCAGGTGCTCGGCCAACACATGGACCTTGGGCCGACCGACATCCTTCAAACGGGAGCCGTAGACCCGGGTTACGTTGCTCTCGGATAGATCGTCGGGATCGATGAGGTGTAGGTGACGGACGCCGAGTCGGATGAGCTGCTCTGCTACTGCCGAGCCTGTGCCACCCGTGCCGACGACAGCGATCCGCAGGTCGGCCAGGACGGATTGAATTGGTCCGCCGAATGCGCGGACGTTGCGGTCATAGATGTCGGGTATGGCATCGCGGTCGGCGCCAACTCTGCGGTATAGAGCAAGGCGGGGCCCGACCACCCAGATGCGGTCGATCGGTGTAACGACGCGACCGTCGTCGAGGCTTCCGGTAAAGGTAAGTCGAGGACCGTCGGCGGACACGATTAGTGCGCCGTAGTAGGGGCTGTCGGCACGCAGGCGGAATACGTCGCTGAGGGCGCGGTTGACGGCGAGGTCGTGGTGGCTCGGAGATGGGTCCGAACCGTTGCCGGGGTGGGTGTGGAACCAAATCGGCACGCATCCGGAGTTTTGGGCGACGGCCAAGGATGGGACATAGCCGTCCGAGCAGATCAGGAGCTGCTGAATTTCCCGCCGCTCGTAGGCCCCCTCGGGGACCTCGAGCAGGTCGCGGGCGAGCAGGCGGATCTTACCCTGCTCTGTGGACACCGGTCGAGCCAGCAGCACGCCTCCGGTCTCGACATCGAGGGTCGCTAGCTCGCGTATTCGGCTGGCAACGTGGTCGGGAAGTGTGAGGGTTGTCGTCATCAGGCTGCCCCGGCCGCCGATCGCAGTAGCTCGGTGTCGATGAGAGCGATGTAGTTTTCGAGTCCGTCGATCCCGGAACGCCACTGGCCGGGTTGGAGGTGACGAGACCACCGCTGCCAAGTACGGCCGAGGTGCTGCTCGACGACCTCGGTCGCGGCGATGCGTCCACCTCCGGCCCGACTCAGTCCCGGCGAGAACCACCACATATCCGGTGGTAGGTCGGGATAGCCCGGCTGCAGCCTGATCAGTAGATCGGCGCTGGATAGGTTGAGACCCTGCGGAAGCGACCAGCTCTGTAGTATAACGCAGATCATATTGGCCTCGACCGCGATCGTGTGAGGAAGGCTGCGACGGGCAAGGAACTCCGCGTCTGGCGCTGGCAAGGTCATCGCATGGCTCCTACTGCTCGTCCACGGCGTGGGCACCGGGATTGATGTGCGCCGGTGCCGTGAAAAACCGCTTGCCGTTGACGATCTCCACGACGTAGGTGTCGCTGATCTTGCGATCAGCCTGACCGGGGATGACCTCGAACAGGTCGCGGTCAGGGCCGATGGGAGGGCTGGGGAGCTGGCGAAGCTGAGCGCCGGTCAGCTCCTCCTGCGTTACGTGGTACTCGATCCGATCGATCTTGATGTGGAACTGCTGGGGGTGCTTCGTCTCGATGACGTGCCCCTCGGTCATGCGAACCTCCTTGGTAGGTTGGTGTCACGATACCACGATACCACGATAGTGGACAACGAGGGTATCTCGGTGTACAGTGATGTATATGAAGCCATCGAAGGCAATGACGATCCGCTTGTCTGCGGACCAGGCTGAACTACTCGAGACCGTGGCCCTGGTGGACAACCAGCCCATCTCCGAAGTGATCAGAGCTGCGATCTCCGAACACATCGAAAGTCGTAAGCAGGACTCGTCGTTTCAGGATGGACTGAAGGACCGCATCGATCGAGCCCAACGGATGCTGGGTAACGGACGTTAGGCGCGCCAGCTATGGCTCGGGGCCAGGATCGGTGTGGGTTACCGGGTGGGGCAGAGCATGGAGTAGTGTGGTTGCCAAGCCACGCTGGTGGGGCGTTGGCCGGCTGTGGCAAGAAATTCCTTCACGGCGGCCCGCACCGCGTCCAACGGGATCTCCGAGTCGGCCGGCCAGTCGTTGTCGTGGCCCATGTAGAAGTGCAGCACGGTGCCCTTCCTGCCTGACGTGCCCTTGCTGAACCAGGTTCCCTCCTGCCCCTGCCACGCGCCCATGTACCGCAGGGCTCCGGTGAGGCTGTCTGGGTTGACGGTGACCTCAAGTTCGTGGTCGGGCAGGCCCATCGCGTTCACCGGGGCGTCCCGGTGGTACAGCGCTGCCGTTTCGTGTTCCCAGGTCTGCCCCAGCAGCGCATCAATCAGCGTGTCAACGTCGGCGGGGGTGCGCAGGATGATCGGGTTGTTGCCGTGGTCGTGCAGGCAGTACGCCTCCACACCGTGGGGGGACGTGTGGGGGGTCATGCGCAGCCTCGGAGTTCTGGGTGGTCTTCGAGCATGGTCCAGTGGGGTTGCCAGGCCACGCTGGTGGGGCGTTGGCCGGCTGTGGCGAGGAATTCCTTCACGGCGACCCGCACCTCGTCCAACGGGATTTCCGAGTCGGCGGGGAACTCGTTGTCGCTGCCCATGTAGAAGTGCAGGACTGTTCCGGCCCTTCCGCTGTTGCCGCGACTGAACCAGGTGCCGCCCTTTCCCCGCCAGAGGCCCCCGTACCGGACCGCGCCGGTCCGGCTGTCGGGGTCCACGGCGACGTGGAACTCATGGCCGGGCAGCCCCAGGGCGTTGACCGGATGGTCCATGTGGTGCAGTGCGGCCGTGCGGTTCTCCCAGGTCTGGGCAAGCAGCGCGTCAATCAGCGCGTCTACGTCAGCGGGGGTGCGCAGGATGACCGGGTTGTCGCCGTGGCCGTGCAGGTAGTACGCCTCAACGCCCTTGGTCATTGTTGACCCCTGCCGTAGTAGGTGTGGCGGAACCCCTCTGGACCGTACACGGTCAGCTCCGTCCCCTCAGGAAGGAACTGCGGTAGTTGCCTGTGACAACCATACCTGTCCTCGCATGGTGTCTTGTTCACGACGATCGTTGCCTGTGTGATGTGTCGGGCTCGCATCAGCATGGCAAACTTCACCTCCACGTGAGAGGCGATGGCGAGCATTGTGCCCGGCCAAATCAGACCGAGGTCGATTGCTCGCTGGTTGGCTGCTTTGTGCCACTGGTCGTGTTCGCCGCTTATGAGGTGGTGGAGTTCGCCGTGGGGGTCCAGCCAGAGGCCGCGGGTCTTGTCGCGGGGGGTGTGGGGTGGGAGTTGGGTGAGGAGGCGGCGGGCTTCGGTGTCGGGGTCGGGTGGTGGGGATGGCGGGGTGTCGGCGGTGGTGGGGATGGCTGGGCCCGCTGGGGTTGTCGGGACGGTGGGGGCGGGGAAGCCGAGGGCGTGCAGGTCGGCGGTGAGGTGGTCGAGGGCGGCGTGCAGGGACCGCGCGGCGTCGGCGGCGGCGTCGCGGGCGGCGGCGAACGACGACACGGCCGGGCCGATGCCGTCGTGCGTGCTGCCGTCGGTGGCGGCGCGCAGCGCGGTGACCACGCGGTCCAGGCCGTCGGCGACCGCGTGCAGGGCGTCGGTCGGGGAGCGGTCGATCAGGGCGACCAGTTGCCGGGCGACGTCCCGTAACGATGACCCGCTGCCCTCGGAGGCAGCGGGGGTCACCCTGGTGGCAGGGCGGGGGTGGGGGCGGCCAGGTGGGTTTCGATGCGGTCGCGCAGGGCGGTGGCCTGGGCCGAGCCGCGGTACCGGGACACCGAGACGCGGGCGTGCAGGTGGCGCAACTGGTCGGTGAAGCTCCGGTTGCTCAGTTCCGGGGGCAGCAGCAGGGCGCTGCCCAGCGCCGAGTCGGCCGCGTCCAGGTCGCCGTCCACCACGTGGGCCAGCGCCACGTTGACGTGCGCGACGGCCTCGTTGTCCCGGGCCCGCGCCTCCGGCGGACCGTCCTGGTAGGACTGGATGGCCGCCTCGGCGGCCTGCCGGGTGCGGAGGCCGTCGGACAGGGCGATCCAGGTGCCGCTGGCGAAGTACTGCTCCTTGGCCGGCAGGAACGTCATGATGCCGCCGTACTCGGCATCCAGCACGTCCGGGCGGACCGCCTCCCGGGCGCCGGCGGCCCGCTCCAGCGCGGCGGTGGCGCCGGCCTCGTCGCCGAGCGCGGCGACCGCGCGGGCCTCGTTGGCCGCCAGCCACACCGCGGCGGTGCCGGTGGCGTTGAGTTCCCGGCCCTGCCGGGCGTGGTCGCGGGCCTTGGCCGGCCGGCCGTCCCAGAACGAGACCATGCTCTGCACGCCGAGCAGCCATGCGGTCAGGTCGGGGTGGTCGGCCTCGTTTGCGCAGATCAGCGCGGTCCGCAGGTGGGTCATCGCCTGGTGGCGATAGCCGAGGTTCTGGGTCGCCTCGGCGAGCATGCCCAGGGACGCCGCCGCCAAAAAGTACAGCTCCCTGGTCTCGGCGACCCGCTGCCGGCCGTCCAGCAGGGTGAAGATCCGGTCCCGCAGGTGCACCGCGCTCTCGAACAGCGGGATCCGCGGCGCGGTGGCGAACCGGCCGGCCAGGGTGCGCGCGTCGGTGCGCACCCCGTCCAGGGTCAGCGGCCCCACGGTGGACAGGTGGTCGCCCAGGCGGGCGGATTCGTCGGCTGCCACGATGAGCCGCCTCTCGACGTTGGCGAGCCCCAGGCGAGGGTCGCCCGCCGGATAGCTCGGATCGTTCGGGTGGTCCGGTACGCCACCGGCTGGGACCGGGGTGTTGGTCACGCCGTCCAGGCGACGGGGATAGTCGGTGTAGTCGTGGGCGAACCCCAGCCCGACCGGGCTGGTCTGGAACAGCCGGCCGAGCAGGTCCTGGTAGTCCGTGCTGGGATGCTCGCCGGACTCCCAGTGCTTCCAGGACCGGTCGGCCAGCCCGCGGGCGCCCAGGCCCTGCGCGACGCACATCCGGTGCACCGCGGCCACGGCCTGTTCGATGGTCAGGTTCCAGGCCAGCCGGTGCGACTTGATCAAGTTGTAGCCGCAGCGGCGGTGGATCTCGTGGGCGATCTGGTGCAGCAGCGCGGCCGGCGGCGGGTTCGGGTCACCGACGCGCACCAGCATGCGCACCCGCAGTTCGCGGGCCCGGCGCATGGTGGCGTTGTGCTGCTCGGACCGGCCGAGCAGGCTCGGGCGGTGCGGCCCGGCTGGCTGGTTCGGGTCGCCGGGCTGGCTGGGGTCGTTCGGGTCGTTCGGGTCGTTCATCGAGCCGTCCATGCGGTCTCAGGGAGGGGAGCGGATGTCGATGCCCCACACCACCACACCACCCACCCGCCCCACCAGTGACAAAAACTCACCCAACCCATACCACCCCCCGTCACCCCCCCGACCCTCATCCGCGCCGATCTTGGTCATAGAGGCGTTATGAGCGCTGAATAACAGCACTTTGACCAAGATCGGCGTTGGGGGGTGGTGGGGTGGTGACGGTGGGTAAGGTGTGCGGGGTGAGTGTGGGGGGTGCAGAGCAGCGGCGGTTACGGTCGCGGCGGTGGTTCCAGGAACGCACCTCGCCCTTCCCGTGGGAACAGGACGGGCTGGACCACGTCCGCCGGCTGATGCCCGACACCGAGCCGTACCGGGCCTGGGCCATCTTCTCCTTCACCGCGGCCAGCGGCCGGGTCAACGAGTGCGACCTTTTCATCGCGACCACCAACGGCCTGCACCTGGTCGAGCTGAAGGGCCACCCCGGGCAGGTGGTCAACCGGGGCGACACCTGGCTGTTCCGCGCCCCTGACGTCCCGCACTCGCGCACCCTGCGCAACCCGCTGCACCTGGTGGACCTGAAGTCCAAGGAGCTGCGCACCCGGCTGACCTGGGCGGCCGGCCAGGTCGCCTCCGGCCTGCGCGTCCCCCGGGTGGAACCGGCGGTGTTCCTGTCCGCGTCCGGGCTGCGCAGCCGGCTGGACGAGGTGCAGCGCGCCCGGGTCTACGGCCGGGACGGCGACTGCGACGGCCTGCCGTGGATCTGGCGGGACCTGCTCGGCCGCCCGCCCCGGCACCCCGGCCAGCGGATGCCCGACGGGCTCTCCGAAGCCCTGCCCGCGCTGCTACGCCGCGCCGGGCTGTCGGTGTCGGTGGCGCACCTGCGGTTCGGCGACGGCTGGGCCCTGGACCCCGACCCGCTGGACGCCGGCCCCACCTGGGAGGACCGGCTGGCTACCCGCAGCGACCCGGTGAAGGAGACCGGCCGGCTGCGCGTCTACCTCACCGAGTTGCAGGCCACCGACAACGACCGCGAGTCGGTGGAGCGGGCCGCCCGG
>DASULA010000116.1:0-25041 GCA_036278435.1 Mycobacteriales bacterium
TGGCCGTCCACCTGAGCCCCGGCGAGGTGGTGGCGGACGGTCCCGTCACGCTGCGCGCCACGGTCGCCTCGGACCTGGTGGACCAGACCCAGCACGTGCTGGTTCAGGTCATCCCGCCGGAGGGGTGGCGGGTCGAGCCGGCCGAGCGGCCGGTGAGCCTGGCCTCGGGCGGGTTCACCGGGTACGACGTGACCGTCCACCCGCCCGTCGGTGCGGCCCGGGCAAGCTATCTGGTGGCGATCCAGGCGTGCGGCGCCGACGGCCGACCGGTCGAGGACGTAGCTACTGTCCATATTGGATCGCCCCGACGCCGGTTCGGTACGGAGGTGAGCGTCGCTCTGGACATACGCGGCGTGCTGGTGCGGCCGGGAGAGCGCGCCGAGGTCCCGGTCCTGCTCCGTAACGGGCTGCGCAGTCCGGTGCGCGGCGAGGCACGGGTGATCGCGCCGTGGGGGGCGTGGGAGTTGGTCGGCGCCGGCCCGGTGGACCGGGCTGACGGGGTGGACCGTGATGGCCGACCGGCGGTCCGCTCCGCCTCGGTCGGCTTCACCCTTGACGCGGGCCGGCGGGGTCGGGTGTCGTTTCCGGTACGGGTGCCGTCGGACGCTCCGGCCGGGTCGTACTGGGTGCTGGTCAAGGTGACCTACGCCGGCCGGGTCGCCTACACCGAGACCGTGCCGCTGGTGGTGGCATCCCGGTGAGCGACGCCGCGCGGGTCACCGACACGGTGGGCGTGGTGGACGGGGTGGGCACGGTGGCCGGTCGCGAGGTGCCCGGTGAGTTGCTGGACACCCGCCTCGCCGAACTTCGGGCCGGCCCGATGGCCGATCGGCTCCCGCCGGAGCACAGCCTGGAGGGCCGGCGGCTACGCCGGTGGGTCGCCCAACTCGTCCTCACCGAAGAACTGATCCGCACCGAGGCCCGCAGGCTGGGTGTGGGCAACCCCGAACCCGACGTGGAACCGCGCACCGACCCGGGGGCGACCGACCGGCCGCCTCCCGGATTCGCGGGGCCGGTGCCGAGGTATGGCCACCGCACCGAACCGGTGCCGTGGTCGGCGGGCAGCCTTGCCTCGGCGGTGCTGGCCGCCCTGCCGCTGGCCCGGGCGCTGTACCGACGGGTGACCGACCACATCCAGCCCGGCGAGGATCGGGCCCGCGACTACTACCGGCGCAACCCGGAACTCTGGGAACACCCGGAACGCCGCACACTGTTGCACGTCCATTCGACCGAACCATCAGATCCGGCCAGATTGTGGGTCGACGGCACGTGGTGGACGTGCACGCGCGACGAGTTGCCCGAGCCACTTGCCAAGCTTGCCTTTTCCGCCGCGCCGAAAGCAATAGTCGGACCGGTAAATACCCCGTTCGGGTGGCAGGTGTGCCTGATCGGGCGGATCACCCCCGCCCATGCGCTGAATTTCGACACGGTCCGCGACGAGATCCTGGCCAGGCTGACTCGTTCGGCTCGCGATCGTTACTTCGAACGGTGGGTCGAGCGACGTCGATCGGCACTGGTCACGACCGCGGTCGGATGCGAACACCCCGGGGATCCACGACATTCGGATTACGCGCACCATCATTAGTAACGGCCCCAGTAACAAACCGAGCCCGGTCACACAGACGCTATGTCCTCGACGTAACTGGATTTCCGTCCCATGCAATCGCATTTTCACATCTTCTCTCGGAGGATCGATGCGCAGGCGTGGAGTGGTGCAGGTTCTCGCCGTAGCCAGCTTCGTGTTGGTACTCGGATCGTTGGCCACGAAAGACGGTGGCCACGGCGCCCGGCCGGTGGCGGCCCCGGCGCCCAACCCGGTCGGCGCCGGCTCGCACGGGCCGGATCGGACGCCCGCCGACGACGCCCGACCGCCGGCGGACCCACGGTCGCAGCCGGCCCGGCCCCGGCCCCCGACCGACATCCCGCGGCTCCCGATCAGTTTCGTGCAGCGGCCCCGGCCAGCCGGGGCGGTGGCGCTGACCATCGACGACGGTCCGAGCCCGGTGTGGACGCCACCGGTGCTGGACCTGCTGGCCAGGTACCACGTGCACGCCACGTTCTGCCTGATCGGCGAACAGGTCCAGAAGTACCCCGACCTGGTACGCCGGATCGCGGCCGGGGGGCACACGCTGTGTGACCACACCTGGGATCACGACGAGCTGCTGCCGAGCCGTTCCGCGCAGGTCATCGACAGCGAGATCCAGTCGACCTTCGACGCGATCGTGCGGGCCAGCGGGGGTGTCCGCCCGGTCTACTACCGGGCGCCCGGCGGAAACTGGGGCGACGGGCAGGTGACCGGGGAGGCCCGCCGGCTCGGCATGACCAGCCTCAACTGGAGCGTGGACCCGGTGGACTGGAGCCGGCCGGGAACCCAGAAGATCATCTCGGTGGTGCTGGGCAGCACCGAGCCCGGCGATGTGATCCTGATGCACGACGGCGGTGGGAACCGGCAGCAGTCGCTGGACGCGCTGCGGGTGATCCTGCCCACCCTGCTCGCCCGCGGGGATACGTTCGTGACCCCCTGACTCCGACGGGTCACCCGACGGTGTTGTCCGGGGCCGGGGCTGCCAGCCGATGCGTTCTCGGTGATGATGGGACAGGTGACATGGACCGGCCGCCTACGCGAGACGGCATCGCGGGTCTACGCCGGGATCGGCCGGCGAGTTCCGCGTGCGCGAAGCGGCCTGGCGGCGGCCGGTCGGGCCGGTGCGCTGACCGGCCGAGTCCTGGGCCGGCTGTCACCCCGTTGGGTGCACCGGTGGGCGGTCCGGATCGTGGTCGCGCTGGCCGGCGCGGTGCTCGGGCTGATGCTGGGTGCGCACACCACCAGCGCGGTCGGGCCGTTCGACGCGAGCTTTGATCTGCGTCCCAGCCTGAGCGGCGGCAGCGTGGTGCACATCCCGCCGCTGGGGTCACTGGAGCTGCGCACCCAGTCCGGCCCGTTGCGGTTGGACGTGGAGCTGCAACGGCTGCGACCGGCCGAGGCGCAGGCCCTGCTGCGGGACCCGGCCAGGCTCCAGGGCATCGGCGACCGGGCCATCGACGACGTCCGCGCGGCGGTCACCCTGCTGGCGATCAAGGCCAGCCTGTCCGCGCTGGCCGGCGCGGCGCTGCTCAGCCTGCTCGTCCACCGCTGGCGGTTCCGCGAACCGTTCATCGCCGCCGGGTTGAGTGTGGTGATGCTCGGCGCGGTGGCCGGCGGCGCGTACGCCACCCGGCGGCCGGAGGCGATCAGCGAACCCACCTACACCGGCCTGCTGACCAACGCCCCGGCGCTGGTCGGCGACGCGCGCAGCATCGTGAACCGGTTCGGAGCGTACCGTGAGGAGCTCGCCGGCCTGGTGACGAACGTCAGCAAGCTGTACGCGACCGCCACCACACTGCCCACGTTTCAGCCCAACGACTCGACCATCCGGGTACTGCACGTCTCCGACCTGCACCTGAGCCCCACCGCCTACAGCGTGATCAAGTCGGTGGTGGGCCAGTTCAAGGTCGACATGGTGATCGACACCGGCGACCTGACCGACTGGGGCAGCGAGCCGGAGACCAAGTACGTGCAGGGCATCGGTTCGCTGCACGTACCGTACGTGTACATACGGGGCAATCACGACTCGGCCGCCACTGCTACGGCGGTCGCGTCGCAGCCCAACGCGATCGTGCTCGGCGGCGGGCCGCCGGTCACCGTCAAGGGGTTGACCATCATCGGCACCGGGGACCCACGGTTCACCCCGGACAAGGAGACCCGGGACGACAGCGCGTCGGCCGAGGAGGTGCAGTCCGCCGGCCAGCAGCTCGAAACTGTGGTGAAATATCTTCTCAAACCACCCGATATCACCCTGCTACACGACCCACTGTCCGCGGTACCACTCAAGAACAAGGTGCCGCTGATCCTGGCCGGCCACATCCACAAACGGGAAGCCGAACGGCTGGGGAAGACGTTGGTCCTGGTGGAGGGCTCGACCGGCGGCGCGGGCCTGCGAGGCCTCCAGGGTGAGAAACCGACACCGATCGAGTGCTCAGTGCTGTACTTCGATGCCAAGACACACAAACTCCAGGCATACGACGCGATCACGCTGGGTGGCCTGGGGCAGACCGAGGCAACCATCGAGCGGCACCTGGTCGGCGGCGAGCCACAGGCTGGGAGCTGACTTCGGACGGCTTTGGCAGTTGCCCGCTGCGTCCCGTATGCTGGCGAAGCTCCCGACGGCTAGGCGGGAGGATCTGAACTGCCCACGGCGCTCCCGTCATGGTGTGCGACGATAGAAGCGGCATGGACAGGTCGGCCCTCATCGTCTAGCGGCCTAGGACGCCGCCCTTTCAAGGCGGTAGCACGGGTTCGAATCCCGTTGGGGGCACGAACAGTTCCATGGCCCCGTAGCGCAGCTGGTTAGCGCGCCGCCCTGTCACGGCGGAGGTCGCGGGTTCGAGTCCCGTCGGGGTCGCAGGGCGTCCGGCCACATCGACCGGAACCACCTGCTTGGCCAGGTAGCTCAGTTGGTACGAGCGTCCGCCTGAAAAGCGGAAGGTCGGCAGTTCGATCCTGCCCCTGGCCACCCGCTCCTGGTGTTGTGTGCTCGCGAAGAGCACTCGCCACAGTCGCTTCACGTCTCCTGGGGGCGAAGCCCCCAGACCCCACCCGGCGGGCTCCGCCCCCGGACCCCCAACATCACCCACCTCAACCCACCCACCACGGCACCCGCTCCTGGTGTTGTGTGCTCGCGAAGAGCACTCGCCACAGTCGCTTCACGTCTCCTGGGGGCGAAGCCCCCAGACCCCACCCGGCGGGCTCCGCCCCCGGACCCCCAACATCACCCACCCCAACCAAACCCACAGGCGCGGGAGGTGGTGGCTGCGAACGGACAGACGATCCGTGCGGACGGTTCTGGACCGTGGGTGCGGCACCGGGGAAACCAGCCGCCGGGTCCTCCAGGCTCATCCGTCGGCGCGCTCGACGGCAATGCGGACATGTTGGCCGCGGCTGCGTCGTCGTTGGACTCGTCGCGGGTGACGTTGCGACGGCAGTTCGATTGGCTGGCTGTTGTCGGGCTCCATGCGCAGGTGCACTGGCAGTACCGCGACCCCACCGTCCTGACGGTTGACAAACAACACGACTGATGGCGAGGACGTCGGCCGCGGCAGAAGGCTGCCGTCACGGTGACCGGGCACCCCTGGGATCAGGTGCCCGACACCAGCGCCGCCCCGCCGGCGTTACCCCGCCGAACGCGGTGTCGGGTCGGCGAGAATTCCCTCAAGCATGCCGGTGGCTTGGCCGACCTCGATGAGATAGCCGTCCGGGTCGCGCAGGTAGCAGCGCAGCTCGGCTTTGCGGTCGATCGGCTGGGTGAGGAACTGGGCGCCGTTGGTAGTCGCCTCGGCGTAGAAGGTGGCGATATCGGCGACGCGGACATTCAGGAAGCTCGACACGGGATCGCCGGGTTCGGGTGCGCCCAGCCTGATGTCGGGCTTGTCCGGGGTGGGCCCACCGCCGGGGTTCATGATGATCCACCCGTTGGCGACCTTCACGATTGCCGGGTTCTCCTCCAGGACGACCTGTCCGCCGAGGATGTCGGCGTAGAAGCGTCGGGAACGGGCCACGTCCCGCACGGTGATGAAGTGGGTGAGGATCAGCCCTTCTACGGGGGCGGGCAGGTTGCCGTGGGTTTCCATGGTGACCGGCCCTCCTCAGGTTCGGCAGCATCCGGCTCGGCCACCGTAGGTCACCACTGTTGGGCTTTCCGTCACCGACTCGCTGTGGGCGTTCGATCGTGTCGGCCACCGTGTCATCGCGGACGCCGGTCACCGGTCTGATGCGCGGTTGAGGATGGGCTTGACGTCGACGATCGGGGTTCCGTCCAGGGCCTCCAGGTCGCGCACCCGGATCCGCCGGCCCTCGATCGCGACGATTCGCACCCGGTGCAGGCCGACCGGGTTCGGACGGTCCGGTGAGCGGGTACTGAAGACTCCCGTCTCCGGTCGGTCGGGGTCTCCCCTGGGGCGCACGGACAGGACATCGCGGCGGGCCCGGTCGAGCCAGGTCAGGATCAGCACCTCGGTACCGACCGCGAGATCACGGATGCCCTCGTCCACCGCCTCGTCGAACACCAGCACCGCCTCGGGTGCCCCCTCGTCGCCCTGCTTCGGAGCCTGGTCGCGTTCGGTCAACGGGGACTCGACCCACCCGATCGGGCGCACGGTATACAGATCCTCGGTCACCGCGCCTCCTCGCCGGTGGGCGTCACCGACCGGCCTCCGGCGACCGGCCACGACCACATCCTGCCCTGACCCGAGCAGCCGGACCGGCTTTTCCCCTGTGGGCAACGTTCGGTGCTCGAACGTCGCGGGGGGCCGATGATCGTGCACGATGTCAGGGTGACCACCTCGACTCCCTCCGCCGAACCGCACTGGATCCGCCGCTTCCGTGCGGCGCGGGTGTCGCTGCCCGCCTGGGCACGGGGCGCCCCGCACCGATGCCTGTACCAGTCCAACGCCAGCGGCGCGTACGAGCTGTACGCCTGGGACCGCGACACCGGAACCCACCGGCAGGCCACCGCGCGGGCGAACGGCACCAGGATCGGCACGCTCAGCCACGACGGCCGGTGGATCTGGTGGTTCGCCGACACCGACGGCGACGAGTGGGGGGTGTGGATGCGCGAACCGTTCGACGGAAGCGCTCCCGCCGAACCCGCCTCTCCCGGGCTCGGCCCGTCGTACCCGGCCGGGCTCGAAGTCGGCGACCGGGTGACCGCGATCGGACGGACCACCGGCGACGGCTCCAGCGTGCACGTCCTGTTCGGCGGCAGTCCGCCGGAGACCCGGTACGCCTCCCCGGAGGAGGCCGAACTCGGCGCGCTGTCCACCGACGAGTCGGTGCTGTGCCTGCTGCACTCCGAGCACGGCGACGCGCGGCACATGGCTTTACGGGTCATCGACGTACGCGACGGCTCCACCGTGGCCGACCTGTGGGACGGTCCGGGACGCGGCCTGTCCGTCACCGGGTTCAGCCCGCTGCGCGACGACCGGCGGCTGCTGGTGGTGCACGAGCGGCGTGGACGGCTCGAACCGCTGATCTGGGATCCGGTCGCCGGCACCGAACGGGAGATCCGGCTCGACCTGCCCGGCCAGGCCGAGGCCGAGTGGTACCCGGATGCCTCGGCGCTGCTCGTGGTGCACCAGCACGCGGCGCGCAGCGAGTTGTTCCGGTACGACCTGGACACCGGGGAGACGACCCGGTTGGACACCCCGGCCGGCGTCGTGTCGCAGGCGACGGTCCGGCCGGGCGGCGCGGTGGAGTTCTCCTGGTCGTCGGCGGCCGATCCGCCCTCGGTCCGGGCGGTCGGTGGCGCCGAGGTGGTCACCGCGCCGGGCGAACCCGCGCCCGGGTCGGTACCGGTCGCCGACGCCTGGGTGGACGGCCCCGGCGGTCCGGTCCACGCGCTGGTGTCCCGCCCGCCCGGGCGGACCGGGCCGTGCGCCACGGTCTTCCTGATCCACGGCGGGCCGTCCAGCGCCGACACCGACGCGTTCCGGCCGAACCGGGCGGCATTCGTGGACGCCGGCTACTGCGTGGTGCACGTCAACTACCGCGGCTCCACCGGGTACGGCACCGCATGGCGGGACGCCCTGGAGGGCCGCCCGGGGCTGACCGAGTTGGAGGACGTCGCCGCGGTGTGCGAGTGGGCGATCACATCCGGCCTGGCCGACCCGGCGCGCTGCGTCATCGCTGGCGGCTCGTGGGGCGGCTACCTCACCCTGCTCGCCCTGGGCACCCAACCGGAACGATGGGCGGCCGGCCTGGCCATCGTCCCGGTGGCCGACTACCTGGCCGCCTACGAGGACGAGATGGAACCGTTGAAGGCGTTCGACCGGTCCCTGTTCGGCGGCTCGCCGGCCGAGGTACCCGATCTCTACCAGCGCTGCTCACCGATGACCTACGTCGAGGACGTGCGGGCCCCGGTGATCGTGCTGGCCGGGGAGAACGACCCACGCTGCCCGATCCGGCAGATCGACAACTATCTGGCACGGCTGGCGGCCCGGGACACCCCACACGAGGTGTACCGGTTCGACGCCGGCCACGGCAGCCTGGTCGTGGACGAACAGATCCGGCAGACCGGGGTGCTGCTTGACTTCTGCCGGCGGCACGTCGCCCCCTGAACCGGGTACCGATCCGACCGAACCTCCGGCGGCCCGCTGTTTGTTCGGTGGCGGGTCCGCGCTCTGTCCGGTACGGCCGCGGAGGTTGGGCGGACCGGTGCGGCGGCCAGACCGGCGGGTGGTCTGGCCGCCGCACCGCGCGCGGGGGGCACCCGATCCGTGCACGGAAAACAGCGGTACTGCTGGTGTTCGATGCGATACCGCCTTCGCGGTACCGCGTTATTCGGTGTCGTACGACGTCGTCACGTCGGTACTGCCTGACTTTCGGTGTTCACTGCCTACTGCGATGGTGCTCTGGTACCGGTCTCCTCCGGCCATGGAGGCGACCGCACCAGACGGATCACCCATGCTCATACCAAACCGGTGATCCGTGTGCCGTACACCAACGGGTCCGGGGACCTGTGGACCCGGTGCGGTGCCCGGCAGGTCAAACAGATTTCCCTGTCGAAGCGCCATCCCCCGGTAGGGGGCTGAGGCCTCGTCTAGCCGCCGATGATCGGCAGCGTGGGCAGCGTGGGCAGGATCCCGCCGACGATCGGCGCCGTGGTGCCACCGTTGTCGGCCCGGGTCGCCGCACCGGTCGCCGAGGACGCGGTACGGCCGTAGTCGTCACCCGAGACGCTTGCCCCACCCGGGCAGTGCGCCAGCGCGTCGCCGACCACGGCGGTGACGGCGTTGCCACACACGTCCACCGGCGCCTTCACCGGAACATCGGCCTGGTTACCCGACAGCACCCCGTGACGACCGCTGGTGTGCGCGCCCTTCACCCCGTCCCCGTCCCCACCGGTGACCGAAGCACCGCCCTCGCAGTGTGCCAGCGCGCCACCGACCACGGCGGCGACGCCGTTGCCACACACGTCCACCGGCGCCTTCACCGGAACATCGGCCTGGTTACCCGACAGCACCCCGTGACGACCGCTGGTGTGCGCGCCCTTCACCCCGTCCCCACCGGTGACGTTGGAACCACCCTGGCACTCGGCCAGCGCGTGCCCGATGACGGCGACGGCGTTGCCACACACATCGACCGGCGCCTTCACCGGAACGCTGACCTGATTACCCGAGCCGATGCCGTTGCCGCCGGACGTCGAGGCGAACGACATGCCGGTCCCGGCGGACAGCGCCGCGGCCAGCCCCACCGACAAGACTGCCGCACGCAACGACCTGCGCTTGATGTTCATCTGTATTCCCTCTTCCATGACTTGACTGGACCTGTGGGCGGCAGGTGCCACCCCCGCTTGCACGACACCTGCCGCGAATCCGGCCGCGGTATGGCGGCCACTCGGACAGGCGTCCAGTCAGTCGGGGGTGGTCGAGGGGTCGTCGGTGCGCTGCCGTACCGCGCCGGTGCTGGCGTGCCGGGACGGTCGGTCGGCACCTGGTGCGGCGCCGGGTCCACGGTCGGCCGGCAACGTCACTGACGCGGCAGTCGGGCCGGCCTGTCCGGACGCGCCCACCGGCGCGGGCGGGGCTGCCGGCACCGACGGCGGTGCGCCGGCCGGGTCGGGCCAGCGGTTCCGCGGGTTCCGGGCCGGGCCGGGCCGGGCCGGAGCGAGCGACGAGGTGCCCTGCGGTGCCGGCACATCCAACTGCCCGGCCGGCTCGGTACCCACCGACGTCAGCGACGCCTCGATCGCGGGCGCCCGGTGGGCCGCCGGTGGGGCGGCGGGCAGCGGCACAACACTGGGCCGCGGCCCGGGCCCCTCCCGCCCACCAGCCGGGACGACCGGGCTGGTCGGGCCGGCCGGGTCGAGCGGGCCGAGCGATCCGGTGACCAGTACCGGCACGGACGCCGTGGCCGCGTGTACCACCGGGCCGGTGACGCCGGCAATTGGGTGGAGGGTCAGCGAGGGCAACGGCGCAGGATCGTCCACCGCCCGCAACAGGGGAGCGGCCGGTGCCGCCGCCAGGGTGGCGACCCGGATCGCCCGGACCACCCGGACCACCCGAGCGACCCTGGTGACGTCGGTGACGTCGGCGACGTCGGCGACTGGGACCACCGGGGTGACCCTTGTCACCGGGACGATCCGGGAGATCCGCACCCGCGGCCGGACCGGGCGGGTGGTGAACCCGACGACCCACGAGGCCGATCCGGTAGCGGGTTCGGCCGCCGCGAAAACCGCGCCGGGCACCGGAACCGCCCCCGAGGTGGCATCGCGCGCTGACGTGCCGGCGCCGGACAGTCCGACGTCCTGCCCGCCGGCGGTGGCGCCGGCGGCATAGGATGCGGTGCTGCCGCACAGCAGCCAGGCGACGACCGCGAACCCGGCGAGCATGGCCGCACGAACCAGCAGTCTGCCCGGCGCCCGGACCGCCGCGGCGGCACATGCCACCCCGACGGACTCCGCATGCCGCTGCTCGGCCACATCGCCTCCGGGCACTGAATGTCGATTGCTGATCACTCGCAGTGCCAACGACCATTCAGGCCCGAGGTAACGGGATAATCCGCGGAAGAATTTGTCGACCAGGGAAACTGTCGCCGTTCACCCGCGAAGCGGTATCCGGGCGATAATTCCGATTTCAACAATAAAGGGCAACCCGCGGGTTCCTGGTGAAATTCAACTGATCTGCGGGCAGGCCTACTGCATTGCCCCGGCGTCGGACCGCTGTGCGCGCCGCACCAGTGGCGAGGTGTCGAGCAGGGCGATACCGGCGATCACGGCGGCACCGGCGAACAGCTCCACTGGAATGTCCACGTCCGTGTGGCCGATCCGCTCGTGGAAGGCGGTCACCGCGATGACACTGGCCGACAGCGGTATCAGCACGTCGATGAGCGGCAGGCTGACCGCCAGCGGCCCGGCCTGGAACGCGCTCTGGGAGAGCAGCACACCGGTGCACGCGACCACCGCGAGCGCCCACGGCTGCCAGTTCGTCACCGCGACGACACCCCGTTCCGCGAACAGGGTGCCGGCCGCCTTGGTCAGGGTCGCCATCACTCCGAACGTCACGCCGGTCCCGACCGCCAGCATGCTGGTGCGGGTCAGGCCCGGACGGTGTGGAGCCAGCAGCAGCGCCGCGCCGACGATCGGTACCACCGCGGCCATCACCAGCAGCCACCGGCCGGTGTCCAGCGGCCGGGTGCTCTGGCTGGGTGCGGCGGTGATCAGGAACCCGGCCAGGCCCCCCACCACCAGACTCGCCCCGAGCCATTCCCGCGGGCTCAGCCGGCGCCCGGCCAGTCGCGCGGACACCGGCAGCGCGAACAACAGTTCGGTGATGATCAGCGGCTGCACCAGGGTGATCGGCCCCAGGTACAGGGCCACCGCCTGGAACCCGAACCCGGCCGCCCCGGCACCGGAACCGGCCAACCAGTCCCGCCGGTGCAGCAGGTCGAGGATCAGCCTGGGCCGCAGGGCGTCGGCGGGCGGGGCACCGCGGGCGGCCCGCTGCTGGAGCACCGACGCGCCGGCGAAGGTGGCACCGGCGATGACCGCGAGCGCGGTGGCGATCCCCAGCGACACCGGTCGGGTCAGCACGGCGTCGTCCGGACAGACCCGACCGGCACCCGTGGGAGGTGCTGGTGGACCCGCATCGCCATCGCGTTCTCCGGTACCTCTGCCTGGACGACCGCCTGCCTGGACGACCATCTGCCTGGACGACCGTCGCCGACGGGTCGGCGGCATCGGGGAGAGTGTCCGCTGACACCACCGGCCACGCGACGCACACACGCCGTAAGCGGGTGGAGTGTCTTGAATAGGATGACAAAGGAGGTACGGGCGGTGCACCGCCCGCTGCCGCGACCATCCGTCCCCGGGCGGTCGCCGTGGCGGAGTCGTGGCCCCCGCACAGCGGTGGCCCGCACGGCGGTGCGGCGCAAGCCGGCGCGGTACCCGCGCGCCCCTCTACACGACCGGGAACCGGAAGCCGCCGGCTCGCGCCGGGCCAGCCTGTGTGGCCACGGCTATCGAACCGCGCCGTGGGCCGGTCACACCGCGCCGATGGCGGCACCGCATAGCCGCATGCGCGGCCCGCATCAGCCACCGGTCACCGTCAGAACTCGGCGGCGACCAACTCGGCGATCTCCGCGGTGTTCAGCGCGGCACCCTTGCGCAGGTTGTCGCCGACCACGAACAGATCCAGCGTGTTCGGGAAGTCCAGGGCCTGCCGGATCCGTCCGACGTAGGTCGGATCGGTGCCCACCACGTCGGCCGGGGTGGGGAAGATTCCCGCGGCCGGGTCGTCGAGCACGACCACGCTCGGCGCGGCGTCCAGCACGGCCCGCGCCTCGGCCACGCCCACCGGTGCGGCGAAGGTGGCGTGCACCGCAAGCGAGTGGGTGGTGACCACCGGCACCCGCACGCAGGTCGCCGATACCCTCAGGTCGGGGATACCGAGGATCTTGCGGGACTCGTCGCGAACCTTCATCTCCTCCGAGGACCAGCCACCGTCCCGGTGCGACCCGGCCCAGGGCACCACGTTCAGCGCCACCGGGGCCGGGAACGGCGACCGGACGGCCGAGCCGAGGGCGGCGTCGACCGCCTTGCGCACGTCACCGGCGGCCTGCCCCAGGGTGCGGTCGCCGGCCACCGCGGCCAGTTCGTCGTACAGCCGCTCGGTCGCCGGCACGCCGCCGCCGGACACCGCCTGGTAGGAGGCCACCACCAGTTCGGTGAGCCGCCAGCGCCGGTGCAGCGCGCCCATCGCGGCCATCATGGTCAGCGTGGTGCAGTTCGGGTTCGCGATGATGCCGCGCGGCCGGACCCGAGCCCGTTGCGGGTTCACCTCGGGTACCACCAGCGGCACCTGGGGGTCCATCCTGAACGCGGCGGAGTTGTCCACCACGACCGCGCCGCGGCCGGCCGCGACCGGCGCCCAGATGGCCGACACCTCGTCGGGCACGTCGAACATGGCCACCCGCACCCCGTCGAACACCTCGGGGGCCAGTGCGCGAACCTCGACCTGCTCGCCGCGGACCGGCAGCCGCCGGCCAGCCGACCGAGCCGAGGCGACCAGCCGGATCTCCCCCCACACGTCCGGACGCTCGGTCAGGATCGACCGCATCACCGTGCCCACCGCGCCGGTGGCGCCCACCACGGCCAGGGTCGGCCGGTCCACGCCGCTCATCGTTCCCCCACTCCGCTCGGTCGTCACCCGTCTGACCCGGGCCGGCCCACCACACCCGCTACCGGCCGGTCCCCCCGTACACCGCGGCCTCCGCCCCGCCACCGAGATCGAAGGCCTCGTGCAGTGCCCGCACCGCGCTGTCCAGGGCGGTGTCCCGGCACACCACTGAGATCCGGATCTCCGAGGTCGAGATCATCTCCACGTTCACCCCGGAGTCGGCCAGTGCCTGGAAGAACGTCGCCGACACCCCGGGATGCGAGCGCATCCCGGCGCCGATCAGGGACGCCTTGCCGATGTGGTCGTCGTAGAGCAGGCTTTCGAACCCGACCGCCTCCCGCACCTTCTGCAACGCAGACAGCGCGGTCGCACCGTCGCTGCGGGGCAGGGTGAAGGAGATGTCGGTGCGCCCGGTCGCGGCGGCGGACACGTTCTGGACGATCATGTCGATGTTGACCTCGGCGTCGGCCAGCGCCCGAAAGATGGTCGCCGCCTCGCCGGGTTTGTCCGGTACGCCGACCACGGTGACCTTCGCTTCGCTGCGGTCGTGCGCGACTCCGGTGATGATCGCCTGTTCCACCGGCAGATCTCCCATCCGCCCGGTCACCACTGTGCCGGGCCGGTCCGAGAACGAGGAGCGGACGTGCACCGCGATGCCGTACCGCCGGGCATACTCCACGCACCGCAGCATGAGCACCTTGGCCCCGCACGCGGCCATCTCCAGCATCTCCTCGTAGGTCACCGTCTCCAGCCGGCGGGCGTTCCGCACGATCCGCGGGTCGGCGGTGAACACGCCGTCCACGTCGGTGTAGATCTCGCACACGTCGGCGCCCAGCGCGGCCGCCAGCGCCACCGCGGTGGTGTCGGTGCCACCCCGACCCAGGGTGGTGATGTCTTTGGTGTCCTGGGACACCCCCTGGAAACCGGCCACGATAGCCACCGCGCCGTCGGCGACCGCGGAGGCGATCCGGCCGGGGGTGACGTCGATGATGCGGGCCCGCCCGTGGGTCGAGTCGGTGATCATGCCGGCCTGCGAACCGGTGAACGAGCGCGCCTCGTAACCCAGCGAGCTGATCGCCATGGCCAGCAACGCCATGGAGATCCGCTCACCGGCGGTGAGCAGCATGTCCAGTTCGCGCGGCGGCGGCAACGGGGACACCTGCCGGGCGAGGTCGAGCAGCTCGTCGGTCGTGTCGCCCATGGCAGAGACGGCGACCACGACGTTGTGGCCCTGGCGGCGAACCGACACGATCCGTTCGGCCACCCGCTTGACCCGCTCGGCGTCAGCGACCGAGGAGCCGCCATACTTCTGTACGACGAGCCCCACCGGATGCCTCCTCACGATCACCGCTGAGCCTACCCGGCACGCCGGTGACCGCAGATGAGTGAGCTCGGGTGACACGGTCCGCGGGCGGGCGCTGCCGTACCAACTCACATGTACCAAGTCACGCTCTGGTGTGTCCGCACGGGCGATGCGGGTCCCGGCACGGGTTTGGACGCAATCGGCTAGATTCGCGGGGTGGGCGACGGCGGGGTGGACGCGCACGGGGTGCGCCGGGCGTTCGGGTCGGTCCAGGCCGTCCGGGACATGAGCATCCGGGCCCACCCGGGCCAGGTGACCGCGCTGGTCGGGCCGAACGGCTCGGGCAAGACCACGCTGCTGCTGGTGCTGGCCACGCTGCTGGTGCCCGACGGCGGTGAGGTGCGGGTGGCCGGCTTTGACCCGGTGACCCAGCCTGACGAGGTTCGTGGGCGGATGGGCTGGTCGCCCGACGTGTTCGGACTGTATGAAAATCTGACCACCCGCGAGTACCTGGACGTGATGGCCGCGGCCTACCGGGTGCCGGTCACGGTCCGCCGGTTACGGGTGTCCCACCTGCTTGGCCTGGCCCGGCTGGACGACCTCGCCGACGCGCCGGTGCACACCCTGTCCCGCGGCCAGAAGCAGCGGTTGGGCCTGGTCCGGGCGCTGGTGCACGAGCCGTCGGTGCTGTTGCTGGACGAACCGGCGTCCGGGCTGGACCCGCGCAGCCGGGTGGAACTGCGCGACCTGCTGCGCAGCCTGGCCGGGCAGGGCACGGCAGTGGTGGTGTCCAGCCACATCCTGGCCGACCTGGAGGAGCTGGCCGACCGGGTGGTGTTCGTCGACGCCGGTCGTACCGTGGGTCAGCATCGGATCGACGAGCTACCGGCCGCACGGGCGGCCCGCACCTACCGGCTGCGCGCGCTGGACATGCCGCGGCTGGTCGAGGCACTCGATCTGGCCGGCGTGCCGCACGACCCGGCGGGCACGCCGGGGCTGGACGTGCGGGTGTTCGGCGGTGAGCCGGCCGCCGCCCGGCTGCTGGCCGACCTGGTCGGTTCCGGGGTGCTGGTGACCTCGTTCGCCCCGCTCGGGGGCGCGCTGGAGGCGGCCTACCTGGACCTGACCCAGGAAACGGCATGAGCAAGCCTCGGCGAGCGAATCAGGCAACGCAGTGCGCTCGTGCCTCATGCCCGCCCGGAGCGAAGCGAGGACGGACATGAGCAAGCCTCGGCGAGCGAATCAGGGGACGCGGTGATCACGACGCGCGGGGTGCTGACGGTGGCCCGGCTGGAGTTCCGGCTGCGGATCCGGGCCGGTCGCTGGCGCTGGCTGCTGGCCATCTGGTTCGTGCTGCTCGCGCTGGTCGCCACCGGCACCCGGGCCGGGTTCGTCCGTGGCGTGACCGGCGACTCGGCTGCGGCGCTGGCGCAGTACCGGGGTGCGGCCATGTTCGGCGTGCTGATGTTGGTGGTCCTGGCGCTGTCCCTGCTGGTGTCCCCGGCGCTGGCCGCCCAGTCGGTGAACGGCGACCGGGCCCGGGGCACCCTGGCTACTCTCCAGGTCACCCGGCTGCGGCCGGCGGAGATCGCGGCCGGCAAGCTGGCCGCCTCCTGGGGCACGTCGCTGGTGTTCCTCGCGGTGACCCTGCCGCTGGCCGGCTGGTGCCTGACCGAGGGCGGGCTGTCGGCGCTGCGGGTGGCCGGGGTCTACCTGATGATGGCCCTGCTGCTCGGCGTCGCCTGCGCCGTGGCGCTGGGTCTGTCCGCGTTGCTGTCGAGCACCACCACGTCCAGCGTGCTGGCGTACCTGCTGGTGTTCACCGGCACGGTGGGCACCCTGCTGGCGTTCGTGCTGGTCACCGCGCTCACCCCGGACACCCGGCCTTTGTCGTTCCAGAGCTGCTCGGGCGTACTGCATGACGAGCAGGGCGGGTTCGTCGATCGGAACGGCAACCCGATCGGCCCGGGTCAGCCACCGGTCCAGACCGACTGCCGCACGGTGACCGAGCAGTTGCACGTGACCCGCCCGGACCGCACCTGGTGGCTGATCGCGCCGAACCCGTTCGTGGTGCTGGCCGACTCGGCCCCGGCCGCGCCCACCGTCGCGCGGCTCCGCCCGGACGGCACGGTGGCGCAGCAGGCGGCCAGCTTCGACCCGCTCGGCGCGGTGTCCCGGGAACTGCGGCAGATCCGGTCCCATCCGGTGCTGCACCGGGACCAGTTCGGCAACCAGTTCTACCGGGCACCGGCCAACGGCGCGGCGCTGTGGCCGGTGGGGCTGGCCGTTGACCTGCTGCTGGGGGCCGGCGGCGCGGTGCTGACCGGCCGCCGACTGCGCACCCCGGCGCGCCGGCTGCCCCGAGGTCAGCGGGTCGCCTGAGCCGGCCGGACGCGGCCGACGCGGGTCGGCCGGGTGGCCGGCAGGACAGGCCGGGTGAGCGGGAGCCGACCCGCGGCGCCGGAACCTTGACACCCTCAGTAGCCTGCGTTTTACGGGGAAAAACGTTGCCGTCCGTGATGGGTCGGACGCGCCGCGCCAAGATCCCGAATATCCCCCTCACGCTTCACACCCCCACCGAGAAGGCGTGAGTCACGCATGGGTCAGTTTGCCACCGAAAGGCAGTCACACCGTGGACGAGATCGCCAACGGGCAGTCATCTACAGGCTTCGACAAGATGCGCACCATGCTCACCCGGGCAGCCGAACTGCGGGCTGACGAGCAGCGCCAGCTCTACGACATGATCGACGAGGTCCGCTCCAGGCTGTCGCCGCTGGAGAGTTTCGCCGCCGAGGGTCGTGGCCGCATCCCGGCCCTGCACGACCACATCGGCTCGGTCGCGCAACGGCTCAACGAGCTGCCCGACCGCACCGAGATCAGCGTGATCGCCGAGCGGCTGGACGAGGCGCTGGCTCGGATCGACGGTCAGGACAGCGTGCTCGCGCAGGTCATCACCGCGATGAACAACCTCAGCGACCGGATCGGCCGGCCGCTGGACGCGCTGGAGGCCCGGCTGGAGGGGGTGGCCGGTCGGTTCGAGGGTGTGTCCGGGCGCCTGGACGGCCTGGACGACCGGTTGCAACACCTGCACAGCCGGCTGGATGACATCGACCACGCGGCGACCCGGTTGCACAGTGCCGTGGAGGCGCTGCCCGGGCAGGTCGACGTCGGCTCGGTGCACCGGCGGTTCGACGAGCTGTCCGGCGGGATGCACCAGCGGTTCGACGACGACCTGGGTGGGCTGCACGGCCGGCTGGACGAGTTCCACGGGCAGATCCGCGAACTGGCGGCTCGGCCCGTGATCGACCCGACCGAGCGGCTGACCGACCTGGTCGGCCGGCTGGACGAGATGGTCGGACGGGTCGACGGCGTGTCCGGGCGGGTGGACTCGGTCGAGCAGAGCGTCCGTACCGGCGTGGGCACGCTGTCGGGTGTGGTCGAGCAGGGCATGGAGAAGCTGGAGGGATCGGTCGGCGAGCGCCCGGATCGCGAGGAGATCACCCGCAGCCTGCGCGCCGCCCAGGCCGAGTCCGAACAGCGGATCACCCGACAACTCGACCACGCCCTGGCCGCGTTCGCCGAGGTGATGCTCGGCCGGAGCATGAACCTGGGTGCTCAGGCTTCGGGCCCGCGGGGGGGTGGTCGCATCGCGGGCAAAAAAAGTCTCGACGGAGACTACGACAGGTGACGTCGAACAACTGATGGACCTGGACAGCGGGCTGTCCGCGCAGACCGCGCTGTGGCTCGCCGGCGGTGATCCGGGCAGCGTGCAGGGCAGGTTCGGGTGGATCCACCAGACCGACCCGACGACCGCGGAGTCCACGGTGGAACCGGGCCGGGAGGCGTTGGCAACGCCGCCCGCCGGGTCCTCCACGGTGCCGCCCACGGATTTGTCCACAGCTCGACCCACTGGCATGTCCACTGGTTCGTCCACAGACGGGTCCGTTGACGACGCCGGGCTGGCCGTGCTGTCCACAGGGTTATCCACAGTTTCCACAGATCCGCCGTCCGGGCGGGAGCCGTCGGACGGGGCCTCGCCGGCGACGGAACCCGGAGCCACCCGGGACGCCGGAGACCCCAGCCAGGACGGGCAGGCCGCCACCGGGGTCACGGTGGAACCGCCGGCAACCGCCGAGCGACCGGCCGACGGGATGGGTGGCGTGGACGGTCCGGCCGGCAGCACCGCAGGGGCGAAGCGACCCGGTGCGCCGGACGCCCGGTCCGAGCCGGCACCGGACGACTCCGGGCCGGGCGGCGACGCGGACGTGGCCGAGCCCGCGGATCCGGACGTATCGGCCGGCCCGCCGAAGGCCAGGTCGACCCCGACCGGGGACGCCGCGGCCGAGTCGCCAGACGGCGACACCGCGGCGGCCGAGCCGGCCAGTGCACCGACGGCCAAGCCTGCCAAGCCACCGGCGGCGAGGGCCGCGGGTGGCCGGGGTCCGACGGACACCTCGGTCGCGGTCGACGAACCGGTGGACGAACCGGTGGACGGGTCGCCGGACGGCGCCGCAACGGCCGAACCGGCGCCGGCGAAGGCCGTTCCGGCCAGGGCACCGGGCGCGAGCCGGACCACCCGGAGCACCCAGACGCGCCGGACGCCACCGGTCAAGAGCACCACCAGCAAGCCGAAAAGGAAACGCTGAGGCGGGGGCGCCGGCACGGACCGCGGAGTTTCCGTTCCGGATCACCGGACCGGCGCCCTCCCCCGGACCCCGCCGGCGACCGGCTCGTCGCCCCGGGACCGTCCGGGACGGCCACGCCAGATGGGCGGCGGCTGTCACAGTGCGCCGTGGACCCACGTCCCGGCGCACTGTCGTGTAGCGTGACTGCCGTGGCGCTGTGTTCGCCCGTATCGGGCCTGCTCCTTAGCAGCCGCGGCGGGGGCCGATAGACAGACCGGCCTCCCTCGTCGCGGGTCTCCTGCTGCGCCGGTCGCATCGCGACCAGACCGCCACGAGGGAGCACGTACCCCATGAACGCCACGCCAGCCCGCCGGCAGCGTCCCAGCGGCATGCCCATCCACAAGTACCGCGCGTTCCCGTCCGTCGACCTGCCCGACCGCCGCTGGCCGGCCACGGTCGTCACCGCCGCGCCCCGGTGGCTGTCCACCGACCTGCGGGACGGCAACCAGGCGCTGATCGACCCGATGAGCCCGGCCCGCAAGCACCGGATGTTCGACCTGCTGGTACGGATGGGCTACAAGGAGATCGAGGTCGGGTTCCCGGCCGCCAGCCAGACCGACTTCGACTTCGTCCGCCAACTGGTCACCGACGACCTGATTCCCGACGACGTCACCATCTCGGTGCTCACCCAGGCTCGGGACGAGCTCATCGAACGCACCGTGGAGAGCGTGGTCGGCGCCCACCGGGCCACCATCCACCTGTACAACGCCACCGCACCGCTGTTCCGGCGGGTGGTCTTCGGGGTGGACCGGTCGGAGTGCCGGGACATCGCCGTGCGCGGCACCGAGTCGGTGATGAAGTACGCCGACCAACTGCTCGGCGACACCCAGGTCGGATACGAATACTCACCCGAGGTGTTCACCGGCACCGAGCTGGACTTCGCGCTGGAGGTCTGCGAGGCGGTGATGGATGTCTGGCAGCCCGATGTGGACCGGGAGGTCATCCTCAACCTGCCGGCGACCGTGGAGATGGCCTCGCCGAACGTCTACGCCGACCAGATCGAGTGGATGAGCCGTAACCTGTCCCGGCGGGACTCGGTGTGCCTGTCGCTGCACCCGCACAACGACCGCGGTACCGCGGTGGCCGCGGCCGAGTTGGGGCACCAGGCCGGCGCGGACCGGATCGAGGGGTGCCTGTTCGGGAACGGCGAGCGGACTGGCAACGTCGACCTGGTCACTCTGGGGCTGAACCTGTTCAGCCAGGGCATCGACCCGATGATCGACTTCTCCGACATCGACGACATCCGGCGCACGGTCCAGTACTGCAACCAACTCCCTGTGCACGAACGCCACCCCTATGCCGGCGATCTGGTCTACACCGCGTTCTCCGGCTCGCACCAGGACGCCATCAAGAAGGGCTTCGAGGCCCGCGACCGTGAGGTCGCCGCCGCGACCGCTGGCGAGCCGTACTGGCAGGTGCCCTACCTGCCGATCGACCCGATGGACGTGGGCCGCAGCTACGAGGCCGTCATCCGGGTCAACAGCCAGTCCGGCAAGGGCGGCGTGGCCTACATCATGAAAACCGAGCACGCCCTGGACCTGCCCCGCCGGCTCCAGATCGAGTTCAGTCAGGTGATCCAACGGGTCACCGACGGCGCGGGCGGCGAGGTGACCCCGGAGCGGATGTGGGAGATCTTCGCCGGGGAGTACCTCCGGTCACACGACCCGCTGGCCCTGCTGTCGTACCGCGCGTCCTCCACCGCCGACGGCCGTGACCTGGTGACCGCGACCGTGCGGATGGGCGCTGACCAGCGCGAACTCACCGGCACCGGCAACGGCCCGATCGCGGCGTTCCTCGACTCGCTGCGGCCGGCCGGCTATGACGTGCGGGTGCGTGACTACGCCGAACACGCGATGTCCTCCGGTGGGGACGCGCGGGCCGCGGCCTACGTCGAGGCCGAGATGGACGGCCGGGTCCGGTGGGGCGTGGGGGTCGACCCCAACATCGTCACCGCGTCGCTGCGTGCGGTGCTCAGCGCGATCGGCCGGAACTGACAGGTCCGGTCCGCCGAACCGCCTGCCGCCTGCCGCCTGCCGCCAAGGACAGGACAGGGCGAACGCTGACATAACAAG
Source organism: Mycobacteriales bacterium (assembly GCA_036278435.1). Taxonomy (GTDB): domain Bacteria; phylum Actinomycetota; class Actinomycetes; order Mycobacteriales; family DASULA01; genus DASULA01. Next base: position 21,270 of record DASULA010000116.1, read on the forward strand.
CCCCACCGCCGGATCCCCGGTGACCTGCTCCACGCCACGGAGCAGGTCACGGCGGGTCGGAGATCCCGCGGTCGCCTCGGCCGGGCAGGCCCGGCAGGCCGCCGCGTCCGGCACGGTCGCCACCGGTCGAGGACGACCGCGTGACCAGACCGCAGCCCTGGCGACGCTCCGGCAGGCGGGCGTGACGTCTCGCCGCGTCTCGGATCCACCATCCGGACGCGACATTGGGCTGATGTTCGCCCGAACCCCTTCCATATTGCTCGTTGACGAGGGACCGTTAACACTGTGTATCACGATGTTTACGGTCTGTATCTGGGTTGCTATCGGCGACTGGTGGCCCAGGCCTTCGCGCTGACCGTGGACCTGGACCGGGCCCAGGACGCCGTGGACGAGGCGTTCGCCCGGGCGCTGGCCGCGCCACGGGCCTTCGGCCGGGTGGACGACCCGGAGTCGTGGCTGCGGATCACCGCGCTCGGCCTGGCCCGGCGCCGGGAGCGGCGGCGAGCCCTGGTGGCCCGGTTCCACCGTTGGCGGCGGTACCGGCCGGACCAGCCAGACCGGGAGCGGGACACCGCCGGACCGGAGCCGGCGCACGGCACCCTGCTGGAGTCGTTGCGGCAACTGCCGGGCCGGGAGCGGGACGCCGTTGCCCTGCACCGCCTCGCCGGGATGACCGTGCACGAGATCGCGAACCTGTTCGGGTATTCCGACGGCGTGGTGCATGCCCTGCTCGACAGCGGCGGGCACCGGCTGTCCACCGGAGGTCGGGGAGGTGGGTGATGTACGGCGATTTCACCGTCCTGCGCACCGCGGTCGAGGACGACGCGAGACCCCCCGCGTTCTCCGACCTGCTCGGTCGCGCCGGCCGCGTCCGGCGCCGGCGGATCACCGTGGCCGCGCTGGGTGTCGGCCTGCTCGCCCTGGCCGCCTTCTCCCTGGTGCGGCCGGTGCGCGACGTGGCCGGCCCCCGGCCCACCCCGGTCCCCACCCAGGGTCCGTCGTTCGAGGTGACCGACCTGGCGTTCACCAGCGCCCAGGCGGGTTACGCCGTCCTCGGGCCGTGCACCGCCGATGCGTCCTGCTCGACCACCCGCGGGCTGGCGGTCACCCGTGACGGCGGGCGCAGTTGGCGCCGGGTCACCCTGCCGGTCGACGTCGGCGACGACACGTCCCTGCTGCTGGGCGCCAACGCCGACAGCGTCTCGCTGGTCGTGGGCGACCAGCGGTACATCAGCGACGACGGCGGCCTGCACTGGACCGGGGCGCACTGGCTGACCGACGGAAGTCCGGTCGAGAGCATCCCGCCCGGGCAGTCGGTGACCGTGTTCTGTCCGGTGAGCCAGGCCCGGTGCCAGGACCGGCTGGCCGCGCTGGACAGCGTCCGGGGCGTGCAGCGGCCGCTGGTGCACCAGCCCGCGCTGCCGCCGGCCATGGACGGGGCCGGGCCGGGCCTGATGGTCGGGCACGGCGACGCGCTGTGGGCGGCCAGCCTTGCTATGGGTGGAAACCTGTGGCTCGCGCACAGCCCGGACCGCGGGCGGACCTGGCGGGAGTTGCCCGGGCCGCCGGGGCGCGGGTGGTTTCGCCCGTCGATCCTGTCCGATCCGGGCAGCCGGCGCACCTACCTGGTCGACTGGTCCACCAGCAGCGGCGTGATCGACGCGGTGTGGCGGCTGGACGACGCGAATGCCGGGGTGTGGACGGCGGTGACCCCGACCGGGCCGGCTGGTGCGGTGGTGCGGGCTCAGGTGTTGCCGGGCGGCGAACTCCGCTACACCGACATCGCCGGGCACACCTGGGACACCGACGGTGCGGGCACCGAGGTGGCGCCGGCCCCCAAGGCCCAGGTGGACGGCGTGGACATCGACGTGATGGTGCGCCAGATCGTCGGCGGCGTGCTGGTCGGCACGCCGATCCCGGGCCGGCGCGGCGACCGGGTGCTGTTCTCCGCCGACAGCGGCCGACACTGGCAGGTCCGCCGGGTGCAGTTCTGACCAAATCTCCCTTGATTTCCAGTAAAGCCCATCAATTACGTCAGTAGTGTTCGCGGAGCGTTCGTGACTGATGACGATGATCTTCCACTCCGCCCCTCGGACCGCTGGAGGGCGGGACGCGGGCGCGCCGCGGCCGGACCGTTGTCCCGCTGGCGGTGCTGTCGGGTCTGGCGCTGATCGGGTTCCCGCTGGCCAGGTTCCTGCTGGTCGGGCCGACCGGACGCACCTCCCGTCCGGCTCCGAACCACGCGGTCACACCGGCCCCGGGTCGCGTGGAGGCCCAGATCGCCTTCACCGACCACCAGTACGGCGCCACCACGCCGGTACGGGCCCGCACTCGGTACCGTCAGGTCGGAGCTGCCAACCCTGCCCGGCATCGCGGCACACCGACGGTCCGGGCGGCACCGGGCCCGAGGAGGCGTCGTGCCCGATCGCGACGACACCTGGCCGGCGCCCGCCACCCGGGGCCAGGAACGCTCTGAACGCTCCCCCGCCGGGGATCTGATCGAGGGCGGGACGCGGGTCCGCCGGGGCCGGGCGGCGGTGCTGACGGTGCTTGCCGGTGCCGTGCTGGTCGGGGTGCTGCTGGCCCGGCCCGATCCGCCGGTCCCGCCCGCGCCCCGGCCGGCCCCGACCGTCGCGCCCGGACCGGACTTCACGGCCAACGGGATCCGGTTCACCGACGCCGAGCACGGCTACGTGCTGGTCGAACCGTGCCGGTTACCCACCACCTGCCGCGGCACCTGGACGCTGCTGCGCACCGCCGACTCGGGACGGCACTGGCACCGGGTCGGCTCGCCGCTGGACACCCGCGCCGCCCAGTACGTCCAGGTGTACGCGCGGGGCCGGCGGGACGTGGGGCTGGTGATCGACGGAGCCAGGTTCGTCAGCGCCGACGCCGGGGCGACCTGGCGGCCGATGCCGCCGGTGCGGATGGCCGGGCCGGTGCGCACGGTTCCGGCCGGTGACGACATCGGGTACTACTGCCCGGTGGCGGTGACCCCGCCGGGCTGTGCTGACCGGCTGTCGGCGTTCGATCCGGTCACCGGTGTCACCCACCCGCTGGTCACCCAGCCGCCGCTGATCGCGAACCCGGCCACCCGGCAGATGTTCGCGGTGACCGCCGCTGCCCGGGTGTGGGTGCTCGCCACCCCGCTGAGCGGAACGCCGCAACTCCTGCGCAGCGCGGACAGCGGTCGGCACTGGCGGGCGGTGCCGACGCCGGCGGGGCAGCGCTGGTTCAATCCGGAACTGCTGCTGAGCCCGGACGGGAACCGGCTGTACCTGGTCAACCGGGACATCAACACGTCCCTGGTCCGGAACGTGTGGAGGCTGACCGATCCGGCGACCGGACGGTGGGTGCCGGCGGTGGTGGGCGGCCGGCGGGAAGAGATCGAGGACGCCCGGGTGCTGCCCGGCGGAGAGCTGCGCTACGCCGACCTGGCCGGCAACGCCTGGCTGACCGAGAACCTGGCCACCCGGCTGGTGCCCGCACCCAGGGCGCGGATGGACGGGCGGCTGGTCAACGTCAACCTGGACCAGGTGGTGGACGGCGCGCTGGTGGCCACCCCGGTGGTGGGCCTGCGCGGCGACCGCATCCTGATCTCCACCGACGGCGGGCAGCACTGGCGGGTCCACCCGGTACACCCCTGATCCACCGCGCGGACAGGCCGGTCGGGCCGGAGACGCGACGCCCCACTACACGTCGAGCAGGCGGCGGCCCTCGAAGGCCCGGCCCAGGGTGACTTCGTCCGCGTATTCCAGGTCCCCGCCGACCG
>DASULA010000117.1:0-12087 GCA_036278435.1 Mycobacteriales bacterium
GGTCGAAACTGGAAAGTAATCCGGCCACCGCAGCGGGGTCGAATCCGGTAACCGGAAACCCGCCATCCGATTCCACACCAACACCGGAATCGGCGTGGCGGTGAATCGAACAGGGCAGGGCGTCCATACACCAATTCTAACTCGACCCCACCACCTCCTGATCACTCGCACGAGTGAATTCGAAAGTCACAGTCCACGGATGAATGACATGAGCCGAAATTCTTTGGGCCCACGAATTCAACCACTTCCTCAGGGCGCGGGCGGAGATTGGCCGAGATCGCCGACCAGCGAACAGGTTGCGTGTGACGCGGAGCCTCGCTCTATCACGTCGAGTAGTCAAATCACCGGCGGTGCATGCGGGCGCCAACCCGCGTTTCACCGATGTCCGGGCGATAACCTCGCGGACGGTCCTGCCCGCGTGCTCACCGAGCTTCCCGGGACGCGGGTCTGCAAGACTGGGACGCATGTCCGGTCCGGTCCGCCCACCCCCCGCCGCTCCGGCGCGCAGCGAGGCCGTGATCGACCTCGGCGCGATCACCGGAAACATCGAGACGCTGCGGGGCCGGACCTCGGCTGAGGTGATGGCCTGCGTCAAGGCGGACGGCTACGGGCACGGCATCGTGCCCAGTGCCCGCGCCGCGCTGGCCGGCGGAGCGACCTGGCTGGGCGTGGCGTTCGTCGAGGAGGCCGTGCGGTTGCGCGCCGCGGGTGTGACCGCCCCGCTGCTGGTCCTGCTGGTCACTCCGGGTGAACCGCTGGCCGAGGCGATCAGCCGGGACGTGGACCTGACCGTGAGCACCCCGTGGGCGCTGGCCGAGGTGGTTGCCGGGGCGCACCAGGCCGGCCGCCGGGCCCGGGTGCACCTGAAGGTGGACACCGGGCTGTGCCGGGGCGGCTCCACCCTGGCCGACTGGGGTGACCTGGTGGACGCCGCGGCCAAGGTGCGGGCGGCCGACGAGGTCGAGGTGGTCGGGGTGTGGAGCCACCTGGCCTGCTCGGACCAGCCGGACCACCCGGCGAACGACTCCCAGGTGGCCGCGTTCACCGACGCGCTGGACGCCGCGGCCCGCCGGGGCGTGGTGCCGCAGGTCCGCCATCTGGCGAACTCCGGTGGCACCCTGTCGCTGCCCCGGACGCACTTCGACATGGTTCGCCCTGGTATCGCGGTGTACGGGTTGCCGCCGGGGCAGGCCGCCTGTATGGACGGGCTCACCCCGGCCATGACTCTGCGTTCCCGGGTCGCGCTGGCCAAGCGGGTGCCGGCCGGGTCCGGCGTGTCCTACGGCCACACGTATCACACCCGGGCCGACACCGGCCTGGCCCTGGTCCCGCTGGGGTACGCCGACGGAGTGCCCCGCAGCGCCGGAAACGTCGCCGAGGTGTGGGTCGGCGGACACCGGTACCGGATCAGCGGACGGATCTGCATGGACCAGTTCGTGCTCGACGTCGGCGACCGGGACGTGCGTGCCGGCGACGAGGTGGTGTTGTTCGGGTCCGGCCGGCACGGCGAGCCCACCGCCGAGGACTGGGCCGCCGTCCTCGGCACGATCGGGTACGAGATCGTGACCCGGGTCGGCGTGCGGGTGCCCCGCCGGTACACCGGCGGCCCGACCGGAGCACCGACATGACCCTCCCCGGCCGAGCCGGCCGAGCCGGCGGACTGGCCGGCAGGGCGGCCGGCACGCTGGGGGCCGCCGCGGGTGTGCTGGCCGCCGGGGCGGCCGTCGGCGTGGCCGTGGAACGGTACGCGATCGGCCGGATCCGCGGTCCGGCCGCCGGAACTCCGCCGCCGGCCCGGCCCACCCCCGACCGAATCCGCACCGTGCGGGCCGGCGACGGCGTCACCCTGTACGTCGAGGAGGATGGGCCGTCGGACGCACCGCTGACCGCGGTGTTCGTGCATGGCTACTGCCTGAACCTCAACTCGTGGTGGCTCCAACGGCTCGGCCTGGCCGACGTGCGCAACCCCCGGGTGCGCCGGGTGTGCTACGACCAGCGCGGCCACGGCCGGTCCGGGCGCGGGCCGGCCCGGACCGCCACCCTGGACCGGCTCGGCGAGGACCTGTACGAGCTGATCGTCCAGGTGGCCCCGCGCGGGCCGGTGGTGCTGGTCGGGCACTCCATGGGCGGGATGACCGTGCTGGCGCTGGCCGACCGGCACCCCGAACTGTTCGGGCGGCGGCCGGACCCCGGGCCGGCCGTGGCGGGGGTGGCACTGCTGTCCAGCTCGACCGGGGGGTTGGCGGAGGTGCCCCCGGGCCTGCCAGCGCCGCTCGCCCGACTACCCGGGTCGCTCACCCCGGTGCTGGTCCGTGGCATCAGATGGCGCGCCTCGATGGTGGAACGTGGCCGCCGCGCCGGTGGCGACCTGGGGTTCCTGTTCACCCGCCGGTACGGCTTCGGGTCCACCGACGTCAGCCCGTGGCTGGTGGAGCACGTCGGGGAGATGATCGCCGGCACGCCGGTCGAGGTGATCGCGGACTTCCTGCCGGCGATCACCGGGCCCGACCGGCGCGGCGTGCTGGAGGTGCTGCGCGGCGTGCCGGTGCTGGTCCTGGTCGGCGACCGGGACCGGCTCACCCCGGCCGCGCACAGCGTGGCCATCGCCGAACGGCTGCCCGGTGCCGACCTGGTGGTCGTGCCCGGCGCCGGGCACCTGACGATCCTGGAACGGCCGGAACTGGTGAACCTGCACCTGCGAGCGTTCCTGCACCGGGTGGCCCGGGTCGCCCGGGGTGGGTCGGCGTCCGGCCGGAGCAGGGCGTGACCCCGGGCCGGATCGGCCCGCTGGGACCCGGCCGCCCGGGCGGGCCGAAGTTCCGGCTGGTACCCGGTTCGCTGGAGGTGGCCAACACCGCGGCCCGCTGCCGGACCTGGGACGAACTGGCCGCCGGCTGCCGGGTTTGCACCGCCTGCCCGGAGCTGGTGCGGTCCCGCGGCCAGGTGGTGGTGGGCGACGCCCCGGCCAGGGCCCGGGCGGTACTCGTGGGCGAGGCGCCCGGAGCGCAGGAGGACGCGGCCGGCCGCCCGTTCGTCGGCCGGGCCGGCCAACTTCTGGACGAGCTGCTGACCCGGGCCGGGCTGCGGCGCGCGGAACTGGCCGTGCTCAACGTGGTGCAGTGCCGGCCGCCCGGCAACCGCGCGCCGCGCTCCGAGGAGATCGCGCGCTGCCGGGGCTGGCTGGAACGCAAGCTGGACCTGCTCGGGTCGGACCTGGTGTGCGCGCTGGGGCTGACCGCGGCCGGGTGGTTCCTGGGCCGGGGCGGGTCGCTGTCCCGGCTGCGCGGGCGGGTGCACCCGGTCGCCGGCCGCCGGGTCGTGGTGACCTACCATCCGGCCGCCGCGGTGCGGTTCGGGCCGGCTGGCGCGCCCCGTGCCGCGCTGGCCGAGGATCTGGAACTGCTGGCCCGACTCATGGATGAGTGATGATCGAACTTCCCACCCCGCGGGACACCCGCCGACTCGGCCGGGCCCTGGGTGAGCTGGCCGGACCCGGCGACCTGATCGTGCTCGCCGGTCCGCTGGGCGCCGGCAAGACCGTGCTCGCCCAGGGCATCGGCGCCGGGCTCGGCGTGCCCGACCGGGTGGTCTCGCCCACCTTCGTGCTGGCCCGGGTACACCGGCGCGGGCGGGTTCCGCTGGTGCACGTCGACGCCTACCGGCTCGGGTCGGTGGCCGAGATCGACGACCTGGACCTGGACGCGGACCTGGCCGACTCGGTCACCGTGGTGGAGTGGGGCCGCGGGCTGGTCGAGCGGCTCAGCGACGCCCACCTGTTGGTCCGGCTCGACCGGTCGGACCCCGCCGACGCCGGTGTGCTCACCGAGACCCGGACGGCTCATCTGGTGGCGCACGGCGGGGACTGGCACCGCCGGATCGCGACCCTGTCCGCCCCCGCCGACCGCTGAGCCGGGCCCCGGCGGCCGGCCGGGCGGTTCCGGTCAGTTCACCGACTCGAACTGGAGGGAGTGCAGCAGCGTGGCGCACCCGGCGTCGATCTGGTCGCGGTGGTCCTTGGACTGGCAGTTGATCTGCACCTTGGCCTTGGCCCGGTAGACGAAGTAGATGTCGATGTTGAAGGGTTCCTTCTTCGACGTCGCGCTGTAGTGCAGGGTGCGCGCACCGTCCACGGTCAGCCGTTCCCCGACCTTCGACTTGAACGCGAAGTCCCCGGACAGTTGGCTGTCCACCACCCGGTCGGTGTCCTGCCGCAGCTCGTCGTCGCCCAGTTCGTCGGTGTTCGCCGGGGTGCGGAACACGGTGACGGCGATCACGTCCCGCCCGCCGATGCCCACCGCGGTGGTGAAGTCCCCGCCGCCGGGCAGCACGATGTCGCTGATCACGTGCAGGCCGGCCGGCACCAGGTAACAGTACGGCGCGTCCTTCGGGGAGACCACCGTGCCGTCGTGGCAGGACAGCGAATGGCGGCCACCGGTTGGTCCGGCCGGCGAGCCGCCCGGCGAGCTGCCCGAGGGTGCCGGTGCGGCCAGGTTCTGGTCGACCGAGCCGTGGCCCGGCACGGTCGTCGTGCACGCGGTGAGTCCGAGCCCGCACAGGGCGACCACTGCCAGGGTGCTCTTCATAGCTGGTCACGGTATCGGTGCGGGCCGGTCCGGTGGGTGCCCGCCGGCTGGGATGTCCGCGGTGCGGGCCGGGCCGGAGCCGCGGTGCCGTCCTGGCCGGTGGTCCGACCCGGGCTCGGACCGGGCTCGGACCGGGCTCGGGCCGGGGATCGCGGACGGATCCTCTACCCTCGGCGGGATGCTCGTACTCGCCCTGGACACCGCCACGCCGGCCGTGACCGCCGTGCTCGCCGCCGTCGACGGGGCGGGCGGTGATCCCGTTGGTGGCGTGGACGTGCTGGCGGTGACCCGTACCGTGGACGGCCGGCGGCACGGCGAGCTGCTCGCCCCGTCGATCCGCGACGTGCTGTCCCGAGCCGGGCGCGCGCCCGCGGACCTGACCGCCGTGGTGGCCGGGGTCGGCCCCGGGCCGTTCACCGGCCTTCGGGTCGGCCTGGTCACCGCCGCCGGGCTGGCCGACGCGCTGGGGATTCCCTGCTACGGGGTGTGTTCGTTGGACGCGGTGGCCGCCGGTACCGGGTTCACCGGCGCCGGCCGGTGCCTGCTGGTGGCCACCGACGCCCGCCGCCGCGAGGTGTACTGGGCGGTGTACGACCCGGCGGGTCACCGGGTGGCCGGTCCCGGGGTGGCCGCGCCGGCCTGGTTGGCCGGCCGGGCTGGCGAACTGGGCGTCGAGGCGATGACCGGTGCGGGCGCCCGGCAGTACGCCGAGGTGCTGGGTCTGCCCCGGTGCGGGCCGGACCACCCGGATCCGGCCGGCCTGGTCGGGCTGGCCGCCGACCGGGTGCGCGCCGGGGCGCCCGGCGAGGTGCTCACCCCGCTGTACCTGCGCCGTCCCGACGCCGCCCTGCCGGGCGCGCCGAAGCGGGTCACCCGGCCGTGACGGTGACGGTGCGGCCGATGCGGTGGTGGGATATCGCCGCCGTGGTACCGCTGGAACGTGACCTGTTCCGGGACGACACCTGGTCCGAGCGGGTGTTCTGGTCGGAACTGGCGCAGGTGCGGACCCGGCACTACGTGGTGGCCTCGGAGCACGCCGGCACTGCGGCCGGCGCCGGCCCGGATGGCACCGTGGTCGGTTATGCCGGCCTGGCCGTCTACGCCGACGAGGCGCACGTGCTCACCCTGGGGGTGCGGGCCGACCGGCAGAACGGTGGGGTGGGCGGATCGCTGCTGCGTGACCTGCTCGGTGCCGCCGACCGGCGGGGCGCCCGGCGGGTGTTGCTGGAGGTGCGGGCCGGCAACCTGCCGGCCGAGCGGTTGTACGCCCGGTACGGGTTCGCCCCGATCGGGATCCGCAAGCGGTACTACCAGCCCAGTGGGGCGGACGCGGTGGTGATGGTGCGTGAGGGCTGACCGGGCACGCGACGAGCCTCTGGTGCTGGGCATCGAGACGTCCTGCGACGAGACCGGGGTGGGCGTGGTGCGCGGTCACACCCTGCTCGCCGACGCGGTGGCCTCCAGTGTGGACAGCCACGCCCGGTTCGGCGGGGTGGTGCCGGAGGTGGCCTCCCGGGCGCACCTGGAGGCGATGGTGCCCACGGTGCGCCGGGCGCTGGCCCGGGCCGGCGTCGGGTTGGCCGACCTGGACGCGATCGCGGTCACCGCCGGGCCGGGGTTGACCGGCGCGCTGCTGGTCGGCGTGGCCGCGGCCAAGGCCTACGCTCTGGCCCTGGGCGCGCCGCTGTACGGGGTGAACCACCTGGCCGCGCACTGCGCGGTGGACGTGCTGGAGCACGGTCCGCTGCCCGAGCCGTGCCTGGCGCTGCTCGTCTCCGGCGGGCACACCTCGCTGCTCCTGGTGCCCGACGGTGCCGGCGGCGCCGGGTCCGGTCCGGGCCCGACGCTGCTCGGGTCGACCGTGGACGACGCGGCCGGGGAGGCGTTCGACAAGGTCGCCCGGCTGCTCGGGCTGCCGTTCCCCGGCGGGCCGCCGGTGGACCGGGCCGCGGAGCGGGGCAACCGGACCGCGGTCGCGTTCCCGCGCGGCATGACTGGACCGCGAGATCCGGTGTACGACTTCTCGTTCTCCGGGTTGAAGACGGCGGTGGCCCGCTGGGTGGAGGCCCGGGCGCGGGCCGGCGAGCCGGTGCCGGTGGCAGACGTGGCCGCGTCGTTCCAGGAGGCCGTCGCCGACGTGCTCACCGCCAAGGCGGTGCGGGCCTGCCGCGAGTACGGCGTGGACCATCTGCTGCTCGGCGGCGGGGTGGCGGCGAACTCCCGGTTGCGCGCGTTGGCCGCCGAGCGGGCCGCCGCGGCCGGCGTCCGGCTGCGGGTGCCGCGCCCCGGGCTGTGTACCGACAACGGCGCCATGGTCGCCGCGCTGGGCGCCCAGTTGGTGCGGGCCGGCGCCACCCCATCGGCCCTGGACCTTCCGGCCGACTCGTCGTTGCCGGTGACCGAGGTACTGGTATGACCGGAATCACCCGGATGTGGGAGGCCGTCGCGGCACCTGGCCGGCTGGACGACCTGCTCGCCCACGTGCTGGCCGCGGCCCCGTCCGAGGCCGGGGTGTACCGGGCGGCCGGGGGCGAGCCGAGGGTGGTGGTGATCGACCCGACCGGGGTCGGGCTGGCCGGCGTGCCGGCCGACCTGGTCGCCGGCCGGCCGCACGAGTGGGAGTTCGAACCGGTACCCCGCCAGCGCGGGTGAGCGACCCGGCCGGCGTTCCCCGGCCGGACTGGTCACCGTGGCAGCCGCCCGGTGGCCGACCGGACGGGTCAGGCCGGCCGGCACAGCAGCACGGTGGGGGCGGCGGCCACCCGGGTGAGCACCACGGTCGCGTGCTCGTCACCGGACAGCCGCAGGCCGCGCCGCAGCACGTCCGGGTCGACCGCCGAACCGCGCTTCTTCACGGTGACCGAGCCCACCCCGCGAGCGCGCAGCAGCGTCCGCAGCCGCTTGAGCGAGAACGGCATGACGTCGGTCACCTCGTACCCGCGGGCGAACGGGGTGGACACGGGAGTGTCAATGGACAGGTAGGCGATGGTGCGGTCCAGCAGCCAGCCGCCGATCTCGGCGGCCAGTTCGCCGACCAGGTGGGCCCGGATCACCGCGCCGTCCGGTTCGTACAGCCACCGCCCCACCGGTCCCACCGGCGGGGCGCCGCCGCCGGAGTCGGTCATGGTCGCCCCGGACGGCAGCAGAGTGGCGCGCCGGCGGGTGGTGGCCAACGCGCCCCACCACAGCGCCGCCTCCTTGACCTCGCCGGCCACCGACACCCATTCCGCCTCGGTGCCCGTAGGCACCAGATCGTGTGGGATGCCCGGAGCCACCTTGGCGCCGGTCAGCGGGACGGCGGCGGCCACCCGCGGCAGGAAGTCGAACGGCGGTGAGTACCCGGCCGGGTCGAACACCCGCCTGCCGCCGGACCGTCGGGCCGGGTCGCAGAACGCGGCCGGTACCCCGGTCAGGTTCACCTCCCGCACGTCGCCGGGCTCCACCCGCACCTGCCCGGCCAGGCCGAGCGCGTCGGCGTTGGCCCGGGCCACCGCCACGGTGAGCGGGTCGCGGTCCACCCCGTGCACCGACATCCCGGCGCGGGCCAGCGCCACCAGGTCGCCGCCGATCCCGCAGCCCAGGTCGGTCACCCGGCCCGCGCCGGCCGCGGCGAACCGGCCGGCCCGGTGCGCCGCCACCACCGGCCGGGTGGCCTGTTCCAGCCCGTCGGGGGTGAAGAACATCCGGTCGGCGTCCGGGCCGAACCTGGCCCGTGCCGCCGTGCGCAGCCGCACCTGGGTGAGCGCGGCGGCGACCAGGTCCGGCGGGTGGTCCCGGCGCAGCGCGGTGGCGGTGGAGATGAGGGTGTCCGGGTGGGCGCCCAGCGCGGTCGCCGCGGCGAGCACCCGCCGGCCGGGCGGGCTGGCCAGCGCCTGGAACGCGGTGAGGTCCACCGGGTAAGGGTGACCCAGCCCCCGGTCGGCCGGTCGCCGACCCCCCGGTTCGGCCCGAACCGGGGGGTCGTGTTGAGTCGTTGGCACTCTCGGGGTTAGAGTGCCAACGCAGCGACACATGGTCGACCTGACCCCCGCGACGGCAGGCCGACCGCCGGTCGCCACATCCACGAATTCAGTCACACCCCGTCAGGAGGGGGAGGAACGATCGTGACGACCGCCACAAAGGTCACCATCAAGCCGCTCGAGGACCGGATCGTGGTCCAGGCGAACGAGGCGGAGACCACCACGGCGTCTGGCATCGTGATTCCGGACACCGCCAAGGAGAAGCCCCAGGAGGGGACGGTCATCGCGGTGGGCCCGGGTCGCGTCGACGACAAGGGCAAGCGCATCCCCGTCGACGTGAGCGTCGGCGACACCGTGCTGTACTCCAAGTACGGCGGCACCGAGGTCAGGTACTCCGGTGAGGACTACCTGGTCCTGTCCGCCCGGGACGTGCTCGCCGTCATCGAGAAGTAACCGGTACACCATCACCGTCCGCCCCGGCGGCCCTGTGCTATGTGGGCCACCGGGGCGGCGGTTCTTTCGTGAAGGACACCCATGGCGAAGATCATCAGGTTCCACGAAGACGCCCGGAGGTCACTCGAACGGGGCGTCGACAAGCTCGCCAACACCGTGCGGGTCACCCTCGGCCCGCGCGGGCGCAACGTCGTCATCGACAAGAAGTTCGGGGCTCCGACGATCACCAACGACGGTGTCACGATCGCCCGCGAGGTGGAGCTGGAGGACCCGTACGAGAACCTCGGCGCCCAGCTCGCCAAGGAGGTCGCCACCAAGACCAACGACGTGGCCGGCGACGGCACCACCACCGCGACCGTGCTGGCCCAGGCGATGGTGCACCAGGGCCTGCGCAACGTCACGGCCGGCGCCAACCCGATCGCGATCAAGCGCGGCATCGACGCGGCAGTGGACGCGGTCTGCGCGGAGCTGACCACCGCGGCCGCCGAGGTGCTGACCCGCGAGGAGATCGCCCATGTGGCGACCATCTCGGCCCAGGACCGGACCATCGGCGAGCTGATCGGCGAGGCGATGGACAAGGTCGGCAAGGACGGTGTGATCACCGTCGAGGAGTCGAACACACTGGCCACCGAACTGGAGTTCACCGAGGGCCTCCAGTTCGACAAGGGTTACGTCTCCGGGTACTTCGTGACCGACCAGGAGGCGATGGAGACCGTCTTCGACGACCCGTTCGTGCTGGTCACCACGGAGAAGATCAGCGCCATCACCGACCTGCTGCCGCTGCTGGAGAAGGTCATGCAGGCGGGCCGGCCGCTGCTGGTCGTGGCCGAGGACGTCGACGGCGAGGCGCTGTCGACGATGGTGGTCAACGCGGTCCGCAAGACGTTCCCGTCGGCCGCGGTGAAGGCACCGTTCTTCGGTGACCGTCGCAAGGCGTTTCTGGAGGACCTGGCCATCGTCACCGGCGGCCAGCTCGTCTCGCCGGAGGTCGGGCTCAAGCTCGACCAGGCCGGGGTGGACGTGCTCGGCACCGTGCGTCGGGTCACGGTGAGCAAGGACACCACCACGCTGGTCGACGGCGGCGGTTCGGCCGAGGCGGTGGCCGACCGGATCGCCCAGTTGCGCCGGGAGATCGAGGCGACCGACTCCGACTGGGACCGGGAGAAGTTGCAGGAGCGGCTGGCCAAGCTGGCCGGTGGCGTCGGGGTGATCCGGGTGGGCGCGGCCACCGAGGTCGAGCTGAAGGAGAAGAAGCACCGTATCGAGGACGCCATCTCAGCGACCCGGGCCGCGGTCGAGGAGGGCATCATCCCCGGTGGCGGGTCCGCGCTGGTGCATGCCGCCCGGGTGCTCGACGGGAACTGCGGGCTGTCCGGCGACGAGGCGACCGGTGTGGCGATCGTCCGGGTCAGCCTGGACGAGCCGCTGAACTGGATCGCCCGCAACGCCGGGCGCGAGGGTTACGTCACCGTGGCCAAGGTGCGTGACCTGCCCGTCGGGCACGGCCTCAACGCGGCGACCGGACAGTACGGCGACCTGGTGGCGCAGGGCGTGCTCGACCCGGTCAAGGTGACCAAGTCGGCGTTGCGCAACGCCGCCTCGATCGCGGCGATGGTGCTGACCACCGAGAGCGCGGTGGCCGAGAAGCCCGAGCCGCCCGAGCCGGTCGCGGCCGGTCACGGTCACGGCCACAGCCACGGACCGGGTTTCTGACCTACCGGGATTTCGGCCGCCAGCCGGTTCTCCCGCTGAACCGGAAACGGTGGGCCGTCCGAACAGGACGGCCCACCGGGCCCAGCGGGCGTGAACCCCACCGAGTTCAGTGGGTGTTCAGCCGGTGTTCACCAGGCACTCACGAACGGTCGGTGCCCGGCCAGCACCTCCTCGCGTTCGGACTCTGACAGCCCGCCCCAGACGCCGTAGGGCTCCCGGGTGGCCAGGGCATGGCGCAGGCACTCGCTGATTACCGGACAGCGGCGGCACACCGCCTTCGCGGCGGTCTCCCGGGCGGCCCGGGCCGGCCCGCGTTCGCCCTCGGGATGGAAGAACAGGCTGCTGTCGACGTTCCGGCACGCGCCGTGTAGTTGCCAGTCCCACACATCTGCGATGGGACCGGGGAGCCTGCGTATGTCTGCCATTTGCCTGGAGCCCCTTCCGTGAGTGGCCCTACGGGCTCACGGGAGTCATGAGGGATCGGGTACAGGTCAAGCGCTTGCTACTTCGTCGGGTACGGAATAACCGCTTCGTGTGTCGTTGAAACCGTGTGACGCGAACGTTGTTCAAGATCCATTTGCGGTTCCGGAACGTGGCCCCGAAGATGGCGGCGTGACACTCGGGCCACCCCGGTGACGCACCCGCCGACGGGTGCCCGCCGTCACCGGAGGGCACCCTCGACACCGCGGACTCCGGCCCGGCGCTCCGGACTGGGTCCTACCCTGCGCGGGCCCGGTTCACACCGTCACGTCCGGGCCGGCAACCCCGACCAGACCACCGACCAGACCACCGGTCGGACCGGCCGCTGAGGCCCGGATGGCGCATCGCCGGCCGGAACTGCCGGATCCCCCGGAGCTGTCCGGGGTGGCCGGACCTCGCCTCCCTGCCACCTACCGTGCGGCCTTCTGCGCCGCCTTCTGTGCTGCCTTCCACGGCCGGCCGGCGGACGGCGCGGCGATCCTGCGTGACAGCGGCCTGCCAACCGGGGGGACGCCCGAGGGACGATGGTTGATGGGTGTCTGCCTGGGCGCCCTGGGCCACTACCGCCGGGCCGCCGGGGTGCTTCTGCCGCCGGGCGCCGAGCCCGACTCACTCGCGGCCAGTGCGCGTGCCAGCCACCTGCGCCAACTCGGCCGGCACGCCGAGGCCGAGAAGCTGGATACCCTGGCCGCCAGGCTGGCACCAGCCGGGCTCGACCCGGCCGCCGCCGGCGCCGATGCCCTGGTCGGTCTGGTCGCCGACGCGGTCGGCCGGGCCGATCCGGCCGCCGCGGCGACCCGGTTGGTCGCCGCGCGTGAGCACGTCACCGGCCTGGACCCCGTCACCTACTGGCGGGCACATGTCCGGCTGGGTTGGGTGGCCGCCGAGGACGCGATGCT
>DASULA010000118.1:0-9107 GCA_036278435.1 Mycobacteriales bacterium
CGGCCGGCCGTGACGCCGGCGGCGGGCCGGTGACCCGGCAGGTGAGCAGAGTGGACGGATTCGCGAACTCCCGGCCGGTGCTGGCGCTGTGGTTCGGCTTCAGCGCGGTGTGCGCGATCGCGTTGGCCGCGGTGCTGCTGCTGGTGTCCCGGGACGAGTTGCGCCTGGACCTACGGCACGACAGCACCCGGGCCAGGGTGCTGAGCACCTACTCGCAGAGCCGCGGTCCGGGCGGAGCGGTGGTCCGGTTCACCGCCGGCCGGCGGACCGTCGACGCACACGTCGGGCTGTCCTGGTTCGGTGGGACGCCGCGGGCCGGCCAGACGATCACGGTGGAGTACGACCCGGGGAACCCGACCCGGGCCCGGCGGGCCGGCACCCACGACCTGATCGCGCTGGGGGTGCCGGGGTTGGTGGTCGGCGGGATCGCGCTGACCGGCTGGCGGCGCTGGCGAGGGTCGACCCGTCCCCGCCCGAAGAAGCGCTGACCAGCCCCGCGCATCCTCAGCCCGCCCGGAACTGGTGCACCACGGCGATCGGCCCGACCAGGTTGCCGTTGAGTTCGGGCAGGTCGGCCGCCGGGATCCGGTACTCGCGGACCGCCGCGCCGATCCGGTGCACCTGGTACCGGTCCAGGAAGGCCCTCCACACGTCGAACCGGGTCACGTAGCCGACCCCGGAGAACGGCGCGTTGCAGTCCCGGGCCAGTCCGATCGCGTACTGCTCGTCGAGTACCGGGTAGAAGACCGGCTGTTCGGGCAGCCGCGGCGGCCAGGCGAGCCAGCCCGAGGCCCGCACCAGATCCAGCTCCTGCGGCCCGGTGGGCCGCCAGAGTGTGACCGTCCCGTCAATCATGCGCCGATTCTGCACCCGTTCGCGACACCGCCGTCACAGTGAGCGCATACCCAACCGGACAATCGTCACGAACGGTCGGCAGGTCGCCCTGTCTCCACCCGCCGCCGACAGGCGGACACGCTTCCAATTGCCGGTCACGCCCGCTTGGCGCGCAGCGCGAGCGTGTAGAGCAGGCCGATCAGCGAACCGCAGTCGGTGATCTCGCCCTGCCGGGCCAGGTCGGGCACGGTGGCCAGCGGGATCCAGTCCACCCGGGGCGGCGGTTCGACCCCGCCGACGTGGTCGGCACCCTCGGCCAGGAACAGCTCGTGCGGTCGGTCCACCCGGTCGGCGACCGGCGCACAGGTCATCAGGTGCACCATCGGGCTGGCCGGCCGCCAGCCGGTGTCACCAAGCACGGCGCGGACCGCGGTGACCGCGGCCTGCTCGTCCGGCTCGACCTCGCTGGAGGGTAGTTCCCAGCCGAACGTGTCGGACACGAACCGGTGCCGCCAGCGCAGCAGCACCCGTTCCTGCTCGTCGAGGACCACACCCAGCGCCACCCGGGGCAGCCGGACGACCACCTGTTCGGTGCGCGGACCGCCGGGCTGCTCGACATCGAGCAGGTCGAGCTTGACCCGGCCGTCCCCGTACACCTGCCGGCCGCCGAGCACCCGGGAGCGCGGCGTGTCCTCGCCCGACGCGTCCCGCATGCGGCGAGCTTACGGCGCGTCCCCGCCCGGCGGGTCATTGTGCCGGCAAAGGTACGGACCCGGGCCCGGAAGCGCCCGGATCCCCGGTCCGGATCGGCCGTGGTCAGTAACCGGACGACTCGTCCGGACCGACGTCGAGGCGCTCGATGCCCTCGGGTGTGTCCGGCACCCGGAACCCCTCTCGCCGCCAGAGTGGAATCCCGATCCGGACCAGGGGGGCCACCGCGTCGTAGACTCCGTCGTCGTGCACGTCGGCGACGTGCACCTCACAGCACTCGTCCGAGGCGGTGTTGACCGCCCGCGCCGCGGACCTGGCCAGCGTCGCGGTGGGTGCCCGGCCGTCGGTGAGGATCAGCAGCATCCGCCAGGTCCGGCCCTGGGGTTCGTCCAGCCGGCGGAACATCCGGAAGACCTCCAGCACCTCGGGGGTGTCCAGCAGAGCCACTGCGACCGCGCAGTCCACCCGGTCCGGTAACGCCGGTCCGGGAAAGTCGGTGAACCGGTCGGTCGGGCCGACCTCGTAGGCTTCGTCCACCTCGCGTCCGGCGGCGATCTCGGCCACGATCTGGATGTCGTCCCCGCCGAGCAGGCACTCACCCTGGCCACCGGCGTTCAGCCAGACGTCCACGTCGGCGGGCCAGCGTTCGAACAGGGTCGCGGCCGGAGCCTCGTACCAGGACAGGTCGCGGTCGGATGTGCCGCGGTGCGCGCCGGCCAACTGCCGGTAGGAGGTGTAGAGCAGCGCGCGCCGGCCCTCCCGGTCGACCATGCACGGCACCGGCAGCGGGTCCGTGCCGGTCGTGACGCCCGCGGTGGCGGCCTCGGCGGGTCCGGCCGGACCGGCGGGCGCGGCGACCGAGCCGGCCGCGATGTCAGCCGCCGAGTCGGCCAGCACGCACACCGTGGACCGGGCCAGGGCGCGCAGCAGTGCCGCCCGGCCGCCGGCGAGGACACACCTCGCCAGCACCTGTTCCAGTTCGTTCACCGGCCAGAACTCGGCGCTGCCCTCCCCCTCCATCAGGTGGTGCTTCTGCCGGTTCCGGCCGCTGGTCCGATCGCGGTCACCGAACCGGACCCAGGCCGGCCGCCTGCTCCTCCCACATCGGTAGCCCTGTTGGTAGCCCACTGTGCAACGCCATTGCCGGCACCTCCTGCTCATCGCGGGGCAGGGACGTTGCGACGGTAGCGCGTGTAGGCGGGTTCGAACCGGCTCCTGCCGGGAGGCGCACCGGACGTCACAAACATTATGGAGTGAGGTGAATTAATGTCATCTGTCGTTAATAGTCCGGTCGGCTGGACCGGTGCGGGTCATCACCGGATCCGGTCCCTCCGAGTGCCCGGTACCTGCGACGCAGCTCGGGCAGGCTCAGCCCGAGCAGTGACAACGCGGTGGCCCGGCGGCCCGGCCGGTCCGGGTCCGCCACCGGGTCCGCCTCGGGGTCCGCCCTCCTGTCGGCGAGCGCCGAGGCCACCATCGCCGGGCTGACCCGACCCAGGCCCCTGCCGCCCGCGCCGTCGATCCAGGATTCCCAGGACGACCGAGTCGGCTGGGACAGCCGGCGGCCGGCGTCGGGGCGGAACGGCAGGTCGTGGATCCGCTGGTAGCTGATCCCGGTCATCACCTCGGCCCGCGGCCGGCCCGGGGTTGGCCCGGCCGGCCGGCCACCGGGGGCGCACAGCACCGCCCGGCGCAACAACAGCACGTCGGCGACGGCGAGGTCGAGCAGGATCCGGTATCCGCTGGCGGGTCCATCGAGCAGACCGAGCAGATCGGCGCCGGCCAGCGAGAAGAACCCGACCGGGCCACGGGCCAGGGCGAGATGGCCCAGTGCGCTGCACACCGGCACGAACCCGTGTCCCGGAGTGCCCAGCGCCCGGAACCCCGGAGTGGCCGGCCGCTCGCAGTACACGGTCGCCTGGCAGAAGGCGAGCCGCAACTCGTCGACCCCCACCTCGGCTGCGTGGAACCCGCGAACGACAGACGCGAGCGCGGGAGCCGCCGGCATATTATTCACGACCATCAAGTTCTCACGACGAACAACTTCCAACTAAATAGAAACGCCGCAAGCCATGTTAAATGTCCATGATCACCGACGGGACACACGACACCAACCTGCAGCCGACAGCGTCCAGCCCGCTGCCCGCCGGTTTCCGCCGCCGCTGGATCGCGTGACTACTCGCGGGTAATATAGAGACTGGTTACCGACGAGTAGGCAAGAACGCGCGCTGGGAGTACACCGCGATGGGCCACTACAAGAGCAACCTGCGTGACCTGGAGTTCACCCTGTTCGAGGTGTTCGGCCTGGCCGACCGGCTCGGCACCGGTGCCTTCGCGCAGATGGACGAACAGACCGCGCGCGAGGTCCTCGCCGAGCTGGAACGGTTGGCCAGCGGGCCGTTCGCCGAGTCGTTCGCCGACGGGGACCGCAATCCGCCGACGTTCGACCCGGCCACCCACACCGCGCGGGTGCCCGAGTCGTTCAAGCGCTCCTACGCCGCGCTGGCCGAGGGTGAGTGGTGGCGGCTGGACCTGCCCGAACAGCTCGGCGGGGTCGGCGCGCCGCCGAGCCTGCGCTGGGCGGTGGCCGAGTTGCTGCTGGGCGCCAACCCGGCCCTGTTCCTCTACATGGGCGGCCCCACCTTCGCCAAGATCCTCTGGCAGCTCGGTAACGAAACCCAGAAGAAGATCGCCCAGCTCATGATCGACCGGCACTGGGGCTCCACCATGGTGCTCACCGAGCCCGACGCGGGTTCCGACGTGGGGGCCGGGCGCACCCGGGCGGTCGAACAGCCGGACGGGTCCTGGCACATCGAGGGGGTCAAGCGGTTCATCACCTGCGGCGACCACGACCTGGTCGACAACATCGTGCACCTGGTGCTGGCCCGGCCGGTCGGCCACGGCCCGGGGACCAAGGGGCTGTCGCTGTTCGTGGTGCCCAAGTTCCATTTCGACCTCGACACCGGCGAGCTGGGTGAGCGTAACGGGGTCTACGTCACCAACGTCGAGCACAAGATGGGACTGCGCGCGTCCACCACCTGCGAGCTGGCCTTCGGCGGGTCCGAACCGGCGGTCGGCTGGCTGGTCGGTGACGTGCACCAGGGCATCGCGCAGATGTTCCAGGTTATCGAGTACGCCCGAATGATGGTGGGCACCAAGGCCATCGCCACCCTGTCCACCGGCTATCTCAACGCGCTGGAGTACGCGAAGACCCGGGTGCAGGGCGCCGACCTGACCCGGGCCACCGACAAGACCGCCCCCCGGGTCGCCATCACCGGCCACCCGGACGTGCGCCGGATGCTGATGTTGCAGAAGGCCTACGCCGAGGGCATGCGGGCCCTGGTGATCTACACCGCCACGCTTCAGGACACCATCATGCAGGCGGCCAGCCGGGGCGAGACCGACGAGACGGCCGAGCGGGTCAACGACCTGCTGCTGCCGGTGGTCAAGGGGCTCGGCTCGGAGCGGTCCTACGAGCTGCTGGCCCAGTCGTTGCAGGTCCTCGGCGGGTCGGGATATCTCCAGGACTACCCGATCGAGCAGTACATCCGGGACGCCAAGATCGACACCCTCTACGAGGGCACCACCTCGATCCAGGGAATGGACCTGTTCTTCCGCAAGATCGTGCGGGACCGGGGCCAGGCCCTGACCTGGCTGGCCGGCCAGATCCAGGCGACGGTGGACAGCGAGTCGGGCAACGGCCGGCTCAAGGCCGAACGCGACTCGCTGGCCCAGGCGCTGGCCGACGTGCAGGCCATGGTCGCGGCGATGGTCTCCCAGCTCACCGGCGCGCAGCAGGAGATCCGGGAGGTCTACCGGGTCGGGCAGAACACCACCCGGCTGCTGATGAGCCTGGGCGACCTGGTGGTCGGCTGGCTGCTGCTGCGCGAGGCCGAGGTGGCCACCGCCGCGCTGGACGCCGGCGGGCTGCCCGAACGGGACCTGAGCTTCTACCAGGGCAAGGTGGGCGCCGCCCGGTTCTTCGCCGCCACCGTGCTGCCGGAACTGTCCGCCCGCAGGAAGGTCGCCGAGAGCGTGGACAACTCCCTGATGGAGCTGCCCGAAGCCGCCTTCTGACCCGGCGGGTCGGCCCGGTCAGCCAGCCGCGCCGGAGTCACCGGAGCCGCTGTGGCCGCGGACCAGTTCGGCCAGTTCGTCCAGCCGCCGGACCAGGTCCTCATACTCCCGGCGCGGCTCGGTGCTCTTCTCCGGGATGACCAGGATCCGGCCGCTGGGCTCCAGCGACGCCCGGTGCACGCCAGCGAACCCGTCCGCGCCGGCCTGTTGCACCTGGTCGAGCAGGTCGTCGGTGGACAGCCGCTCCCGGCGCAGCGCCTGGCGGTTGACCACCCCGTCGCTGATCAGGACCGTGGCGCTGCCCTCGACCAGCCGGCGGACCCGGGCCGCGCGGAACAGCAGCAGCGCCACCACGGCGTTGACGCAGAACAGCACGCTGGCGCCGAGCACCGCCCCGGTGACCGAGTCGTCGTCGCCGATCAGGCCGTTCTGCACCGCGTTGGCCACGGCCAGCAGCACCACGAAGTCCACCGTGCTGAGCTGGGCCATCTCCCGCTTGCCGGCCAGCCGCAGCGCGATCACCAGGAAGACGTAGATCAGCAGCGCGCGCAGTACCTTCTCACCCAGCGGCACGCTGAGGGTGAACATGTCCGACCACATGGGTGCCATCGTCCCGCACCGGCGGGCCGCACCGACCGAGGGCCCGCCGGTCGGTCGGTGTCGCCGGTCAGGGCGGGTCGTCCATGCCGCGCAGTACCAGGCCGAGCCGGGCGGTGGCCCCGGGCACCACCCGGACCGGCACGCCCCAGTCCTGCCGGGTGAGGTGGCAGGCCGGGTGTTGCGCGTCGGTGTCGCAACTGGCCGCCTGCGCGGTCACGTGCAGCACCCCGGCCGGCACCGTGTCGGCCAACACCAGCCGGCGGGACAGGTCGGTCGACTCGCCGGCGCCGGCGAGCAGCAACTCCGGCGGCGAGGCGCTGACCGTGACCAGGGTCGCCGGCCCGTACCGGTCGTCCAGCTTCTGCCCGGCCGCCGGCTCGAACACCACGTCCAGGCTGACCTGCCCCGGGGCCAGGTCGGTGGCCGGCCGGCGGGTCTGCCGGGCCGCCCCCGCCACCTGCGACCCGGTCGCCCCGGCGGCTCCGGCCGGCCCGGCCCGGTAGGGCAACCGGACCAGCCGGTGCTCGGCCGAGGCGACCACGACCAGGTCGTCACCCACCACGGCGGCCCCGCTCGGTTCGGCCACACCAGTGGCCAGCGTGTCCACCGAACCACCGTGGGGGCCGCCGTCGGGACGGTAGCGACGCACCGCGTCGTTGTAGGTGTCGCACACCGCGACCGACCCGTCGGGCAGCATGGCGACCCCGAGCGGGTGCTGGAACAGGGCTGAGGCGGCCGGGCCGTCCCGGTGCCCGAAGTCGAACAGCCCCTGCCCGACCGCGGTGTGCACGGTGCCGGCACGCAGGTAGCGCAGGGCCGAGGCCTCCGCGTCGGCCACCCACAGCCGGTCGCCGTCGGCGGCCAGGCCGGAGGGCTGAGCGAACCAGGCGGTGGCGGCCGGGCCGTCCCGCAGGCCCTCGGTGGTGGTGCCGGCGAGCACCTCGAAGCCGCCTCGGCGCGGATCGAAGCGCCAGATCTGGTGGGTGCCGGCCGCGGCGACCGCGACCGCGTCGGACCACCAGGCCACGTCCCACGGGGACAGCGCCGTGCCCCGCGGGGCGCTGGCAACGGTTCGCACCGACCCGTCGGCCAGGGTCACGCCGCGCAGCGCGTGGTTGACCGTGTCGGCGACCACCACGTCGTAGCCGACCTCGCCGGCCACCTCGGCGGGCAGCACGCAGACGCCCTGGGGCTCGCTGAACCGGGCCTGCCCGGCCGTGCCGTCGGCCAGCCCCCGGGTCCCCGAACCGATCCGCCGGAGCACCGTCCGGCCGTCCGCGGCCAGTTCCACCAACCGGTGCTGCCGGGTGTCGGACACCAGCAGCGTGCCGCCGGGCAGCACCGTGAGCTTGCCGGGGAAACGCAGGTCGGCCGGTCCGGCCGGCGGCTGGTGGTCGGCGGCCCGCCACGGGGTGCCGGTGAGGTTGTGCTCGGCGGCGAGTTCGGTGACCAGCCGGCCCAGCGACTCGACGTGGCCCTCCCCGGCGGCCTGGGCGACCACGTACCCCTGCGGGTCGATCACCACCAGGGTCGGCCAGGCCCGCACCGCGTACTGCTGCCAGGTGAGCAGGTCCGGGTCGTCGAGCACCGGGTGGGTGATCTCGTAGCGGTCCACCGCCGCGGCCAGCGCGTCCGGGTCGGCCTCGTGGGTGAACTTGGGCGAGTGCACACCGACCACGGTCAGCACGTCGGACAGGTCGTTCTCCAGCGGGCGCAGCTCGTCGAGCACGTGCAGGCAGTTCACGCAGCAGAACGTCCAGAAGTCCAGGATGACGCAGCGGCCCCGCAACTCGGCCAGGGACAACTCCCGGCCGCCGGTGTTCAGCCAGGACCGGCCCTGAAGTTCCGGAGCGCGGACGCGGGGACCGATCCTCATGGACGGCCGTCGCAGATCGCCGGGTGCCCGCCGGTTCCGTGCCGCCGCCGGATCAGGCGGATCTGGGCAACGCGCTCATTCACAGTTGACGCACCGGCGACGGTCGCGATGGTCGGCTCGATCGTGGGCATCGGTCAGCCAACCTCCAGGAGCTTCCCGGCACGTCCTGGGCGCAGTCCTTCTCGATCCGGCGCCGAGCCTCGGCGACGAACTCCTCGTGCAGTTCGAAGCCCGCGGCACGACGGCCGAGACGGCGACCGACGACGATCGTCGTCCCACCCCCGGCGAACGGGTCGATCACGAGCCCGTCCTGTGGGCACATCGCCCGGATGAAGAACTCGGCGAGCCCCTCGGGCATGGCGGCGGTGTGTGCCACGCCCCGATGCTGGTTGTAGGTCTGAGGGACGCGTACGACGTTGCCAGGGTCGGCCCCTCCGTGCAGGTAGGTCCTGGTCCGGTCCCGGCCGAAGCCCGCCTCGGTGTTGCGACGCCCGAGGCTGTCTCGCTTACGGCGCTCGATCTCGGCGGCGTTGGCCTTGTAGGGCACCCGGACGGCGGTCAGGTCGAAGTGAGGCTTCGGCCCGCGAGCGAAGTGGTAGACGTACTCGAACGAGTCCTTCGTGCGGGGTCCGAAACGGCCGGGGATCGCGTTCGGCTTCACCCACGCGTAGGTTTCGATCCACCTCCAGCCCATGTGCTGCAACGCGAGCACGAGTTGGTAGACGTACGGGTGCCGCTGACCCTTCAGAGGCCCCTTGTTCGCGACCCGGTTCTTGATGTTGAGCACGAGGCTCCCGGACTCTGCCGTCGCCTCGTACATGGCTCGGGCGAAGGGAAGGAACCACTCGACGTAGCGGTCCGGGTGGATCCGGCTGTACGCCCTCTGGTCGGCGTAGGGCGGCGAGGTGAAGAACAGGTCGACGCTCGCCTGGGCGAGCCGCGGGAGGAGGTCGATCGCGTCACCGTGCATGACACCCTGGTCGAGCAGGTCACCGAGATCGAGGGTCGG
>DASULA010000119.1:0-23456 GCA_036278435.1 Mycobacteriales bacterium
GGCAAACATCCGTTTTCACGGTGATCCGCCCGCTTGAGGGCGTTTGGCGGGGCTAATGCCGAGCAAGCAGATCTTCGGCCAGTTCGACGTAACGGTCGGCCTGCGCGGTCAACCAGCCGCTGGGCCGGCGATCCGCGGGCGTGCGCGGCGTGTCTCGGCCCGGCTGGCCGGGGCGGTATGCGGGGTGGCTACGTGCCTTCCCCGGAACCGTCCGGCGAGGGGGGATCGTCCAGGTTCAGGACGCGGACGTGCAGGACGTTGCGCTGGTGCAGGGCGGCGCGCAGCGCCCGGTGCAGGCCGTCCTCCAGGTACATCTGACCGTTCCACTGCACCGCGTGCGGGAACAGGTCGCCGTAGAAGGTGGAGTCCTCGTCCAGCAACTTGTCCAGGGCCAGTTCACGCTTGGTGGTCACCAACTCGTCGAGCCGGACCTGCCGTGGCGGTATCCTCGCCCAGTCTCTCGTGGAGAACCCGTGGTCGGGGTACGGCCGCCCGTCGCGGACCTCCTTGAAGATCACGTGTCTCCCTCGTCGTTGGTCGCCGCGGGCGATGGTCAACGCCGTCGTCCTGCAAGACTAACGACCCCGTCGAGGTGGTCACCCGCATCGTCTTGGCTTTTGTCGGCATAGAAGCGGCTTCAGGAACCTTGAGAGGCATGTGAGGTGCGGCCAGACGTACACTGGCACTCACAGGTGACGAGTGCCAGGAGGTGACCCAATGACCCTTGAGGAACGCAAACTCGAGGTACTTCGGGCCATCATCGAGGACTTCATCTCGTCCAACGAACCGGTCGGCAGCAAGGCGCTGGCCGAGCGGCACCAGCTCGGCGTGTCCCCGGCCACGATCCGCAACGACATGGCGGCGCTGGAGGAGGAGGGCTACCTCACCCAGCCACACACCAGCGCCGGACGGATCCCCACCACCAAGGGGTACCGCTTCTTCGTCGACCGGCTGGCCCAGCTCAGGCCGCTGTCGCCGGCCGAACGCCGGGCGATCCACATGTTCCTGGAGGGCGCTGTCGACCTCGACGACGTGCTGCACCGGACCGTCCGGCTGCTCGCCCAGCTCACCCACCAGGTCGCGGTGGTGCAGTACCCGTCCCTGTCGCGCAGTACGGTGTGCCACCTGGAGGTGGTGCGGCTCACGCCGAGCCGGCTGATGCTGGTGCTGATCACCGACGCCGGTCGGGTCGAGCAACGGGTGGCGGAAATGCCCGACGAGGTCAGCGAGGACGTGGTGGCCGAGTTGCGCGCCACCCTGAACGCGCGGCTGCGCGACCGGCGGCTGGCCGACGCGCCCGACATCGTCTCGGACCTGCCGGACTCGGTACCGGCCAGATTGCGCCCGGTGGTCACCACGTTGTCCGTGGTGCTGCTGGAGACGTTGGTGGAGCGCCCCGAAGAGCGGGTGGTGCTCGGCGGCACGGCCAACCTCACCCGCAGCGCCCTGGACTTCCCGAACACCATCCGCCCGGTGCTGGAGGCCCTGGAGGAGCAGGTGGTGCTGCTGCGGCTGCTCGGCGAGGTGCACAGCCCGACCAAGGTTCTGGTACGGATAGGCGACGAGAACACGTTCGAGGCACTGCGGTCGACGTCGGTGGTGTCCATCGGGTATGGATCGGGTGAGACCGCGCTGGGCGGGCTCGGCGTGTTGGGCCCGACCCGGATGGACTACCCGAGCACCATCACCGCGGTCAGCGCCGTAGCGCGCTACGTCGGCCAGTTGTTGGCAGGAAGCTAGGGATCCGTGGCGACTGACTACTACGGCGTTCTCGGTGTTGCCCGGGACGCGACACCCGAGGAGATCAAGCGCGCCTACCGCAAGCTCGCCCGCGACCTGCACCCGGACGTGAACCCGGATCCGGTCGCGCAGGAGCGGTTCAAGGACGTGACCCGGGCCTACGAGGTGCTCTCCGACCCGGAGAAGCGGCAGGTCGTGGACCTGGGCGGCGACCCGCTGTCGCCCGGCGGCGGCGCGACCGGGCCGTTCACCGGGTTCGGTGGGCTGGGCGACATCATGGACGCGTTCTTCGGCGGTTCGGGTGGCCCCCGCGGCCCGCGCAGCCGGGTCCGCCAGGGCGCCGACGCGCTGATCCGACTGGAACTGGAACTGGCCGAGGCGGCCTTCGGGGCCACCAAGGACATCACGGTGGACACCGCGGTGGTGTGCGACACCTGCGAGGGAGCCGGCACCGCCCCGGGCACCAGACCGCAGACCTGCGACACCTGTGGCGGGCGCGGCGAGGTGCAGACCGTGCAGCGGTCGTTCCTCGGCCAGGTGATGACCACCCGCACCTGCCCGTCCTGCCTCGGGGTGGGCGAGATGATCACCCACAAGTGCCCGGAGTGCGGGGCCGAGGGTCGGGTGCGGGCCCGCCGCACCATCTCGGTCAAGATCCCGCCGGGCGTCGAGGACGGAATGCGGATCCGGCTGTCCGGGCAGGGCGAGGTCGGTCCCGGCGGCGGCCCGGCCGGGGACCTGTACGTGGAGATCAGCGAGCTGCCGCACGACATCTTCAGCCGGCAGGGTGACGACCTGCACTGCCGGGTGTCACTGCCGATGACCGCGGCGGCCCTGGGTACCTCGCTGAAGCTGACCACCCTGGACGGCGAGGAACAGGTGGACATCCGGCCGGGCACGCAGCCCGGCTCGATACTCACTCTGCGGGCCCGTGGGGTGCCACAGCTCCGCGGGGTGGGCCGCGGCGACCTGCTGGTCCACGTCGAGGTCAAGACGCCGACCCGGCTGGACGCCGACCAGGAGCGGTTGATGCGCGAGCTGGCCAGGTTGCGCGGTGAGGAACGCCCGGACTCGGGCCGGCCCGGTGGTGGCGGCCTGTTCTCCAGGATGCGTGACGCGTTCAACGGGCGATGACGGTGCGGGCCCCGGTCTTCCTGGTCGACGTGTTGCCCGAGACCGACCAGACCGTGCTGGACGGCCCGGAGGGACGGCACGCCGCCACCGTGCGCCGGATCCGGGCCGGCGAGCACATCCACCTGTCCGACGGCACCGGCGGTCTGGCCGAATGCACCGTGGTGGGCACCGAGCATGACCAGTTGGCGCTGGCCGTGCTGCGGCGCAGCCGGCTGCGCCCGCCGGACCCCCGGTTCGTGGTGGTGCAGGCGCTGCCCAAGGGCGACCGCGGTGAACTCGCGGTGGAACTGCTCACCGAGGTGGGCGCCGACGAGATCGTGCCGTGGGCCTCGGCCCGAACCGTGCCGCAGTGGCGGGGTGAACGGGGTGAGCGGGCGCTGGCCCGCTGGCGGTCCACCGCCCGGGAGGCGGCCAAGCAGAGTCGCCGGGCCTGGTTGCCCTACGTCACCGACGTGCACACGACCCGGCAGGTGTGCGCGCTGATCGCCGGGTCGGCCGGGGCGGTGGTGCTCGACCAGGACGCCCGCCTGCCGTTGGCCGAGACGCCGTTGCCCTCCTCCGGAGACATCCTGGTCGTGATCGGCCCGGAGGGCGGGCTGACCGAGGGGGAGGTGACCGCGTTCCGCGCGTCCGGTGCGCGGCCGGCCCGGCTGGGACCCACCGTGCTGCGCACCTCCACCGCTGGCCCGGCCGCCCTGTCAGTACTGTCGGTCCGCACCGACCGCTGGCGCTGACCAGTACGCCCTGAGCCCTACCTGAGCCCTATGAGCCCTCGCCGGAGAACCCGACCTCCGGGCCGGCGGGAGCGCCGACCGGCGGCGCGGTCACCGCGCTACCTGGCGGGCTCGCCCGACCGCACCGGTTTGGGGGGCGAGGTGGGGGCGGCCACGAAGTTGAGCAGGTGGTTCTCCGCGTCGACCGTCCATGCGGCGACGGTGCCGGTCGGGGTGGACAGCGGCCGGATCGGGGTCAGCATCGCCGTCCAGGTCTGTTCCTGGGTCTGGTTCGGATTCGGGGACAGCACCGGGCTCTGCGAGGCCAGCGTCTGGTCCTGGCCGGGTTCGCGTAGTTCGACTTTGACCGAGGCGATCTGGTCGGCCTGGTTGGCTTGGTCGGTCGGGTCGGTCGGGGTCACCGTGCCGGTCACCATGAGCGGTGCGACGCCCTGCAACATGCCCGGCTGAACGCTCATCGCCTCCGAACTGCCGTCCAGCGGCGGCCGGCTCGCGTCGACCACCACGTACGGGGCGTCGTCGCCGCGGCGCACCCGCACCAGGTAGACCAGCGACACCGGTTGCGGGTTGCCGTCGCCGGTCTGCCGGGACACCGTGACGCCGATCCCGGCGGCCAGCGGGGTGTCCCGGTCGGCCACCAGCGGGTCGGACGTGCCGACGAAGGAACGGATGAACTCCAGCGCGGTCTGCCGCGGGTCGCGCAGCGCCGGGTGGACCTGGTCGGCCACGTCCTGGTCGGCCCGGTGACCGCCCTCCCGCCGGCTGCCGTACGGCCACACCGTGGTCATGTCCGGCAGCGCTGGACTGGACTGGGTGGGAGAAATGCCGCCGGATGCCGACGAGCCGTGGGTTGTCGCCGACTCGGGCTCGCTGGTCGGCACCGGGTGCGCCGGTGTGGCGGTCAGGGTCGTGCGGTGCCCGGTGGCCGTCCCGGTGGTCGAACCGAGCGCGGTGCCCCGGTCGGTGCTGGTGGAGTGCAGGTACAGCGGCACGGTGGCGGCCAACGCCACGACCACGGTCGCCGCCGCGACCCCCAGGGCCGGCCGCATCCAGCCCAACCGGCGGTGCCGTCGTTGGGCGCGTTCCCGGATGCGGTCCAGGCCGTCCCCGGCGGGGTGGATCCGGGCCGCCGCGTCGTTGAGCGCACGGCGGAGCTGGTCTTCCAGCTCGCGGCGTTCCGGGTTGGTCACGGCCGTTCCTCCAGGCGGGCCCGAAGCGCCGCCATCCCGCGCGACGCGTGACTCTTCACCGCGCCGGGGCTGATCCGCATCGTCTCGGCGATCTGCGCTTCGGACATGTCGGCGTAGTAACGCAGCACCAGGCACTCGCGCTGCCGCGCCGGCAGGGTGCCCAGCGCCGCGACCACCCGGTCGCGTTCCAGCGACTCCATCGCACCGTGCTCGGCGGACGGGGCGTCGGGCATCGGCTTGGGTGCGTGCTTCTGGGCGACCAGGCGCCGGCGCATCCGGGACCGGGCGAGGTTGGCCACGGTGGTCCGCAGGTACGCCTCGGCGGCCTGTGGGTCGCGGATCCGGTTCCAGGCGCCATGCATCTTCACGTACGCGTCCTGGACCACCTCCTCGCTGACCCCGATGTCGTCGAGCAGCAACGCCGCGATCCGCACCAGTTTGCGGTAGTGCGCGGTGTAGAGGGCGGTCAGTGCTTGGTCGGCGTCGAGTTCCTCCTCGCGACGCCTCAACACCGGTACCGGACCCGCCTCATACAGGACCAGCGTGCCTGTCACGCATGGGAGGACGCCCCCCGGAGCGCTGCGGTTTACCGTTGGTTCCGGCCCGGGTGGGCCCGTCCGGGGCGCGGCCGGCGGTCGGGTCGGGCATCGATCGGTCGTCTCCGCCGCGCACCAGCCCATCCTCAAGGCGAACAGTTGGGGACCCCTACGATCACCCCATGGCCGACTGCCTGTTCTGCGAAATCGTAGCCGGGGGTATCCCATCGACCGAGGTCAGGTCGTCCGACCGGGTGTACGCGTTCCGTGACATCGCCCCGCAGGCGCCCACCCACGTCTTGGTGGTGCCGCGGGAACACCACACCGACGCGGTGACGCTGGCCGCGGCCGACCCGGGACTACTGGCCGAGATGATCGAGGTCGGTGCCCGGATCGCCGCGGACGCCGGCGTGGCCGACTCGGGGTACCGGTTGGTCTTCAACCTGGGACCGGACTCCGGGCAGACCGTCTTCCACGCCCATCTGCACGTCTTGGGCGGCACCTGGCTGGGTGGCCTGGCCGGGGGGCCGCTGCCCGGCTGACCCGGGTGACCGTGACCCGGGCGGCCTCCTGGTCCACCGGGTCAGGCCCGGTCGCCCAGCGGAGATGGCCGTACCGGCGGATCCGCGGCACGCGGTGTCGCCATCGGGTCGTCCGGGCGCCACCCCGCGGGTAGGATCGGACGGGTTCCGACCACGGATCCCTCCACGGATCAGCCCACCGAGAAGAAGAAAGCAGGGCGCCCCAGCCCGTGCCCGAGACGACCGCCGGTACGGCCGGCACAGCGCACAGATCAGAGTCGCAACTTCAGACGAAGATCGTCGTCCCCGCCGAACAGCCCATGGTCGGGCTGCTCGGGTCCAGGGACGAGCTTCTCCGTGTGATCGAGGCCTCACTGGCCAGCGACATCCACGTCCGCGGCAACGAGATCACGCTGACCGGCTCGGCAGCGGACAACGCCCTGGGGGTCCGGCTGTTCGAGGAGCTGCTCGAACTGGTCCAGGCCGACCAGGTGCTCACCCCGGACGCGATCTCCCGCACGCTCACCATGTTGCGCAGCGGCGTGGCCGAGCGGCCGGCCGAGGTGCTCAGCCTGAACATCCTGTCCCGTCGGGGCCGCACGATCCGGCCCAAGACGCTGCACCAGAAGCGGTACGTGGACGCGATAGACAAGCACACCATCGTGTTCTCGATCGGCCCGGCCGGCACCGGCAAGACCTACCTGGCGATGGCAAAGGCCGTTCAGGCATTGCAGTCAAAACAGGTCAACCGGATCATCCTCACCCGGCCCGCGGTCGAGGCGGGGGAGCGGTTGGGATTCCTGCCCGGCACGCTGTTCGAGAAGATCGACCCCTACCTGCGTCCGCTCTACGACGCGCTGCACGACATGATCGATCCGGACACCATCCCGAAGCTGACCCAGAGCGGCACCATCGAGGTGGCGCCGCTGGCCTACATGCGCGGGCGCACCCTCAACGACGCGTTCATCATCCTGGACGAGGCGCAGAACACCACGCCTGAGCAGATGAAGATGTTCCTCACCAGGCTCGGCTTCGGGTCCCGGATGGTGGTCACCGGCGATGTCACCCAGGTCGACCTGCCCGACGGGCAGCGCAGCGGACTGAAGATCGTCCGGGAGATCCTGGAGGGGGTCGACGACGTGCACTTCGCCATGCTCACCAGCAGCGACGTGGTGCGGCACCGGCTGGTCGGTGACATCGTCGACGCCTACGCCCGGTGGGACGCCGAGCAGGCGCCGCAGCCGGGCAACCGCGCGGAGCGGCGGGCTCGCGGCCAACGGACCCGGTAGCCCGACCCGGTGGGCGACACCGTGAACGGCACCAGTGGGCGGCACCAGTAGGCGATCGGCAGGAGACCGGCGAACCGCAATGAGCATCGAGATCTCGAATGAGTCCGGCGACCGGGTGGACGAGCACGCTTTGGCCGTGCTCGCCCGGCACGTCTTGGACGAGATGGACGTCAACGCGCTCGCCGAGCTGTCCATCCTGCTGGTCGACACGGTCACCATGGAGTCGCTGCACGAGCAGTGGATGGGTGAGCCGGGTCCGACCGACGTACTGGCCTTCCCGATGGACGAGTTCGATGTCCCGCGCGGACCCGATGACGCCGACCCGAGCCCCACGGTGCTCGGCGACGTTGTGCTGTGTCCCCGGGTCGCCGCCGACCAGGCGGCCACCGCCGGCCACTCGGCCGAGGACGAACTGCACCTGCTGTGTACGCACGGCGTGCTGCACCTGCTCGGCTACGACCACGCCGAGCCGGACCAGCAACGGGAGATGTTCGAACTCCAGGGCCGGCTGCTGGAGTCCTGGCGGGCTGGTCGTGCCGACCGGGTCGTGCCGACAGCCGACGCCCCCGGAGCCGTCGCGGACACTGGCGGAGACGCCCGGCCGTGACGTCCACGGACGTGGTCCTGCTCGTGGTGGCCGCCGCGCTGGTGCCGATCGCCGGGTTCTTCGCCGCAGTGGAGTCCGCGCTCGCCCGCGTCTCCCGGGCCCGGGTGGAGGAGTACCGCCGGCGGCGCGACCGCGGCGCTGAGCGGCTCGCCGGGATCGTCTCGCAGCAGCCCCGGTACACCAACCTGGCGCTGCTGCTGCGGGTGGTGGCCGAACTGCTGGCCACCGTGCTGGTCGCGGTGGTGCTGGTCAACGCGGTGGGCATGGGCTGGCCGGCGGTGGTCATCGCGGTCGCGGTGATGACCGTGGTGAGTTACGTGCTGGTCGGGGTCGGGCCCAGGACGCTGGGCCGGCAACACCCCTACGACGTGGCCCTGCGGACCGCGGGGGTGGTGTCGGCGTTGGGGCGGGCGTTGGGGCCGCTGGCCTCGCTGCTCATCCTGATCGGCAACATGATCACCCCCGGCCGGGGCTTCCGGGAGGGGCCGTTCGCCACCGAGGTGGAACTGCGCGAGCTGGTCGATCTGGCCGAGGCCCGCGGAGTGGTCGAGCACGGCGAGCGGAACATGATCCATTCGGTGTTCGAACTCGGCGACACCATCGTGCGCGAGGTGATGGTGCCGCGTACCGAGGTGGTCTGGATCGAGGGCACCAAGTCGGTCCGCCAGGCGCTGGCGCTCGCCCTGCGCAGCGGGTTCTCCCGGATTCCGGTGATCGGCGAGAACGTCGATGACATCGTCGGCGTGGTCTACCTGAAGGACCTGGTCCGCCGCTCCCAGGACCCCAACGACGGTGGTCGCGGCACCCGGGTCGACGAGGTCATGCGGCCGGCCACGTTCGTGCCGGAGTCCAAACCGGTGGACGACCTGTTGCGCGAGATGCAGGCCCGCCGGATCCACATGGCGGTCGTCATCGACGAGTACGGCGGCACCGCCGGGCTGGTCACCATCGAGGACATCCTGGAGGAGATCGTCGGGGAGATCGCCGACGAGTACGACGTGGAACGGCCGCCGGTCGAGTGGCTCGACCCGGACACCGCGCGGGTGACGTCCCGGCTGTCGGTGGAGGATCTGGCCGACACGTTCGGGGTGGAACTGTCCGACGGGGATGTCGAGACGGTCGGCGGCCTGCTCGCCCAGGCGCTCGGCCGGGTACCGATCCCCGGCGCCGACGCGGTGGTTGCCGGGCTGAGGCTGACCGCCGAGAGCGCCGGTGGCCGGCGTAACCGGGTGGACAGCGTGCTGGTGCACCGGGTGACCGAGTTCCGCGACCACGACGAGGCAGTCGAGACAGTGGAAGGACGGATCGATGGTTGAGCCGACCGCGGGCGGTCCCGGAGCGGGCCCGCTGGGTCCGGAGGATGTCAAGATCGCCACCCTGGCCCGCGCGTCGCGTGCTCGCACCGGCGCGGCCGAGGGTGCGGCGGTGCGGGACACCGACGGGCGGACCTACGCGGCGGCCACCGTGGCGTTGCCGTCGCTGGGCCTGACCGCGTTGCAGGTCGCGGTGGCCATGGCGGTGTCCAGCGGCGCGCCCGGCCTGGAGGCCGCCGCGGTGGTCACCGGTGAGCAGGCGGTGGACCGGGCGGTGGACCAGGCCGGGCTGTCCGCGGTGCGAGACCTCGCGCCGGCGGCGCCGGTGTTCCTGTTGCGGCCGGACGGTGAACTGTTCGCCACGGTGCGCGACCAGGTCATGTCCGGATCCTGAGTTCGCCGAGTCGCGGTCAGCCGACCGCGATGAACCCGAACTGCTGGTTGGCGCCACGGTGGCAGGTGTACTGGATGATCGGCGTGCTGTTCGCGGTGGACGCGCCCCTGACGTCGAGGCACTTGCCGCTGTGTCGGGCCACCAGTTCGTAGTAGCCACGCTGGATCTCGACCAGACTCCACTGCTGGTTCGCGCCGCGGTGGCAGGTGTACTGGATCACCTGGGTGCTGTTGGCGTGTGACGCCCCGGTGACGTCGAGGCACTTGCCGCTGTGCCGGACGACCAGTTCGTAGTAGCCGCGCTGGATCTGCACCAGCCGCCATTCCTGGTTGGCGCCGCGGTGGCAGGTGTACTGGATGATCGGCGTGCTGTTCGCGGTGGACGCGCCCCTGACGTCGACACACTTGCCGCTGTGCCTGATCACGATCTCGTAGTAGGTGTACGCCGCGGCCTGGGGGCCGGCCGTGACGGGCCCCGTTGATGCGGTCGACGCCGCGTTCGCCATCGACCCGCCACCGAGTCCGGTGACCGTGCTGACGGCGACGAACGCCGCCACCGCCAGGATTCTGGCCAGTCGCCATCGAGTCTTCACCATTGTTACTCCTCTGCCGAAAAGTGTGTGGATCCCGCTATCGACACCGTCTTTTCCGGACAGACGCCAATTGCCGTTCTCCGCGCCCGCTGTCAAGGACGGTGGGCGGCGCGTGCGCGTGACGTCGACGGTGCGATCCGAAATCCAATGACATGGGTTGGGCGAGGAATACCGTCGCCGCCGCCGCCAGTCGCTGTCAAGGGTGAAAATCCGCCCCCGTAAGGGTGACCCGGGTGAACAACAAACCCCGCATTCAGGTGGGCCATGTCGAAATTGGACGAGTGGGTCGGGGGCTGTCCGGCACTTTCCGTACAAAGCAATACGCTGGCCGGGCCGGAGCGACATGTTTTCACCCGCCACACCCCAGTGGGGACCCAAGTCGACCGCTCTCGGTTCCCGTAGGCCGGCGTCGAAGTTCCACCAGTGCCGCACGACCCGCTCGGCCGTCACGGTGGTCACGCCCTGCCAGGCGTACCCCTTGGCAAGTAATCTGGAGTAGGTCAAGAACTTGAATGTTTCTACCTGCTCGGGCTATGCCGCGCATGGTGGACAATGCCGGGCGTGACCTTCCGCAGCGGATTCGCATGTTTCGTGGGCCGGCCCAACGCCGGCAAGTCCACCCTGATCAACGCGCTGGTCGGCGCGAAAATCGCCATCACGAGCACGCGACCGCAGACCACCCGGCACGCCGTGCGCGGCATCCTGAACCGGTCGGACGCCCAACTGGTGGTGGTCGACACCCCGGGGCTACACAAGCCCCGCACCCTGCTCGGCCAACGCCTCAACGATTTGGTCCGGGCCACCTGGGCCGAGGTGGACGTGGTGGGCTTCTGCGTGCCGGCCGACGAGCGGATCGGGCCCGGAGACAGGTTCATCGCCCGCGAACTGGCCGCGTTGGGGCGTACCCCGGTGGTCGGCGTGGTCACCAAGACCGACCTGGTGTCCCGGGAACGGGTCGCCGAGCAGTTGGTCGAGCTGTCCGCGCTGGCCGAGTTCGCCGATCTCATCCCGGTGTCGGCGGTGACCGCGTTCCAGGTTGGTGTGCTGGCCGACCTGCTGGCCGCCACCCTGCCCGAGGGCCGGCCGCTCTACCCCGAGGGGGAACTGACCGACGAGCCGGAGCAGACCCTGGTGGCCGAGCTGATCCGGGAGGCCGCCCTGGAGGGGGTGCGCGACGAGTTGCCACACTCGATCGCGGTCACCGTGGAGGAGATGATCCCCCGCGAGGGCCGGCCGGACCTGCTCGACGTGCACGCCACCGTGTACGTCGAGCGGCCCAGCCAGAAGGCGATCGTGCTGGGCGCCCGGGGGGAGCGGATGAAGCAGGTCGGCACGGTGGCCCGGCACCAGATCGAGGCGCTGCTGGGCAGCCGCGTCTACCTGGACCTGCACGTCAAGATCGCCCGGGACTGGCAGCGCGACCCCCGCCAACTCCGCCGCCTCGGCTTCTGAGTAGCAGCCCGGGGAGGATGTCGATGGTCAGGATGGTGACGGTTCCGGGGCTGTTCCCGCCGCCGGACTACGCCCACGTGGCCGTGTACGTGGTCGCCGCCGACCCGGCGGACCTGGGCACGGTGTGAAATGTGGTGCGCGCATCCAGCCTGGCCGTTCGCTCGGCGGCAAGCCCGCACACGTCCACCCTCCTGGGCGTGTCCTGCCTGGGCTACCCCGGCCAACTCGTCGAGATCGCGGCGGTTGCGTCGGTCCCCGGCAACGGGGCCTGACTCACCGGATTACCTCACTCACCAGACCAGCGCCGGAGAGCTCCTCATGTCTGAAATGCCCGGTAAGAGGTACTCTCGGAGTAACCCCCAGCCTACGGTCGAGAACTCCATGATCTTGGAAGCCCGTGCCTGTCGCGTTCCCAGAACCCCGTCGAACTGACAGATCGTCAAGAATCGGGCGTCAAGCGACTACGGCGAAGCCCTGCTGCCCGCACGCCCGCCCTGGGGCACGTCATCCGCCCGCGGTGTCCTCGGCCTGGAAGCGCAGCAGGTCGCCCGGCTGGCATTTGAGCACCTCGCAGAGCGCGGCGAGCGTCGCGAAGCGCACCGCCTTGGCGCGGCCGTTCTTGAGTACCGCCAGGTTGGCGGGCGTGATCCCTACGCGGTCCGCGAGCTCGCCCACGGACATCTTCCGTCTGGCCAGCATCACGTCGATGTCGACGGCGATCGGCATCAGATCACCTCGTCCAACTCGGCCCGCATCTGCGACGCTTCGACGTCGCGCGCGACGGCCTGGGCGAGCAGCATCCGAAGCACGAGCACGATGAGCGCGACGCCCAGGATTGCCACGCCGACCCCGCCCATGATGACGGTGACGCCCGGGTCGGCCCGCTGGCCGGGCGCGTTGAGGACCGTGACCGCGAACCACTCGAGGGCAGCCGCCACGATCGCGCCGATCACGACATCCACGTACCGGAAGGCGGCGTGGGAGAACACGGTTCCGCGTCGTACCATCCTCACCAGCCGCCGTACGCAGACCAGGGCGACCTGGACCGACACCATGCCCAGGATCGTGATCACGCGCAGCGGGGTCAGCGGGAGCGACCCGTCCTCCGGGTCGGTGGCCAACGCCCACACCATCGATGCCTGTACGAACACGGTGCCGGCGAGCACCACCACGAGCACGGCGCGCAGCGCACCCACTGCCAGCTTTCCCATACCCATCCTTCCATCGAGTCGCGATGGGAATCTATCGACTTTCGATAGATGAAGCGAGGGCTGTGACGGAGGGTGGGCGGCGGTTTCGCACCGTGGCGGGACGCTGCCGCCCTGGCATGGCGTTCGCGCGAACCGTCCTGATCTTGTCGATGTCAACCTCGCTTGCGCACAAATCGGACGCCACCCGACTACGCCGAAGCCCTGCCCTCGCGCCCCTTTGACCTGCTCCACATGTGGAGCGGGCCCGGTCTTGCTCCCATACGTGGAGCAGGTTCGGTCGTTCGGTCTTGCTCCGTATTTCGAGCAGGTCCTGTGTTGCTCCGCATATGGAGTGGGCCTGGTGCTGCTTTGGATATGGAGCGGGTTGGTGCTGCTCTTTGTGTGGGGCAGGTCAGGGTGTGTTGCTTCACATCCGGAGCGGGCTTGCTGTTGCTTTGGATATGGAGCAGGTCAAAGGAAGCGACCGGTGACGATTCGGTTGACGCTAAATCTGCGGGTCTGTGGGCTGAGGTAGGCGATGGTCGGTTGACGCCGGGATTGAGGACGGAGGCGCCGATGGTTAAGCCGATGCGGGATCTGGGAGCGGGGGGCTCCGGTGGAAGGAAGGTCGCGGTGTTGAGGGAAGGCGCGAAACAGACGGGTCGGTTCCGGTTCTGGTCAGGAACCCGTGGTGATCTGGGTGGACCAGGCAACCAGTCGGTCGCGCACGGCGGCGGCTTCGGCCGCGGTCAGGCCGTAGGGTTCGAATGCCGCGTCGGGTAGCCGGCCGGCGTTGGCCAGGGCCTCGGCGAACATCCGTGCGTTGAATCCCGGGTCGTGCTCGGTGGCCAGCCGCATCAGTTCGTCCAGGGTGTACCGGCCGGACCGCAGCACGCCCTCCACGTCGATGTAGTCGCGCACCGCTCCCCGACCGAACAGGGCACACGCCTTGTTGGCCACGGCGTCATCAGGGTGGAGCACCGGGCCGATCGCCAGCCGGGTCGGCGGGTAGGCACGCCAATCCAGGCCCAGTTCGAGGTGCTCGTCACCTCGGTAGACGGATCGGTGACCTTCAACCGGGCGAACGTGCCACCCTGACGCGAGATGGTCACGTCCAGGCCATCCCCTTTCAGCGCGGTCACCACGGCCTCGACGGCGGCCGGGAAGTCCCGCTCGGCCGCCATGGTGCTGAACAGGTCGACGTCCTCGGAGAGCCGGTCGGTGAACCCGTGCGCGGCCACCGCGTAACCGCCGGCCAGGCAGAATCCGTACTGGTCGGCCGCGGGCAGGCTGACCCGGATCAGACGCTGGTGAAACGGGTCCATGACCAGCCTGAGGTTCGGGGTCGGGGGATGTCTACGGCATCGGCCGGACGTAGTTCGGGGAAGCGGTCCTCCCACAGCCGGTGTATCCGGTCGGGCAGGAACAGCCGGTGCCAGATCTGGCGCAGCAGCCGGGCGTTCAGGTGGCGGCGCAGGTCGTCGTCGGACGTCGCCTCGCGAAGTACGACTTCGTACATCAGGCCAAGTTCGCCCGGTTCGTCCAGGTTGTAGGTGCGCTGTTCTGACCAGTCCAGGTGTTTCGGCAAGGTGACGCGGCCGCCCGTCGGCCCGGTCAGCTCGTCGAGAGTGTCCGGTGCCGTGTACGGGCGGTTGTCCGCGTACAACCGTCGTTCCTCAGCCACAGGACCATTATGCCGTCCCCCGCCGACCACCCGCGCCGGCCACTCCTGCCGGGAACCGGGACCGGGGCGGGCGCGTCCCAGCAGGGAGACGACCGTGCGATCGGAAAGTGGGGATGTGCGGTGGGGGTCTCACGGCGGAGCCTGCGCTGGGCGGTGCCCACCATCGCCCTCGTGGTGCTGTTGGCGTGGGGCGTGTTGGGTGGCGGTATCCGGCTCGGAGCGGCACCCGCTCCGGCCGGACCGTCCCCGGCCGGACCGTTCCCGACCGGGGAGGTCACGGTAGGCGGTGGTCCCTTGGTCGTGCCGTTGCCGACGGATCATCTCCGGCGAATCCGGCTGCTGCCAGCCGCACCGCATGACGCACGCCGGTTGACCTGGAACCTGTTCGGCCGGCAGGACGGCGGCCGAAAGCTCCTGCTCTTCGTGGATGTGAGCTGCACCCGGATCGTTGGGGCCATCGCGTCGGAGCTAGGTTCCATCGGATGCAGGGTCGCCAGGCTGTACAGGTCGGCGGTTGGCGGCTCAGCCTCACCGGCAGCGACGAGCCGCACCAGCAGTGGTGTGTTGGTCCAGTTCGCGTAGGCCGAGCTTTCCCACGGTTCCAAATCCATCACGTGTCGAGACGGTGGGTCTTGACGGCGGTGAGGAAGATGGTCCACTGCTCGCGGGTATAGACCAGCGTGGGGCCGGTGCGGTGCTTGCTGTGTCGGACCGCGACCCGCCCCGACCCGTCGGTTAGCCGCCCGGCCTCCACACAGTTCCCGCCTGTGTTGCTGCTGTTGCTGCTGACATGCCAGGCGACTCCGGTGGACGCGTTCGAGGGGTTCACGACTATTCCATGGCTCCGGAGATCAGCGGATCAGGTCGTCGTGCTTGAGCGCGGCAAGGAAGGCGGTCC
Source organism: Mycobacteriales bacterium (assembly GCA_036278435.1). Lineage (GTDB taxonomy): Bacteria > Actinomycetota > Actinomycetes > Mycobacteriales > DASULA01 > DASULA01. Next base: position 15,275 of record DASULA010000119.1, read on the forward strand.
AGGCGGCGTGGGTGTAGATCAGGGTTGGGCCGGTGCGATGCTTGCTGTGCCGGACCGCGACCCGCCCCGACCCGTCCGTCAACCCCCCCGCCTCCACACAGTTCCCGCCGTTGTTGGTGCTGTAGCTGCTGATGTGCCAGCGCACACCAGCGAGCGGATCGTCTGGCCGATGAGCGGGTACCACGTTCACGACTTCTCCTTAGCCGCCGCCGAGATCAGCTTCACGGACTGGGCAACGCCGAGGGCAGCCGCCCGGAGTCGATCGTAACTCCGTGCGAAGCGTTCGGTCTCCGGCGATTCGACATACAACCGGCCGGCGAGTGTCTCCACGTAGGCGACGTCTGGGTAGGGCTCAGACCGTTCGAACACCATGAACATCCCGTCCAGACCAGCGTGAGCGCCACAGGTGAGCGGCAGCACCTGGATCTGTACGGACGGCTGGCCAGCGAGGTCGAGCAGGTGCGTGAGTTGAGCGCGAAGGATCTTGCGGGAGCCGATCGGTCGATGCAGAGTCGACTCATCGAGCACAATGGACAGATCAGGCGCATCCACTGTATGGAGCACCCGTTGGCGGGCCAGGCGCAACTCGATCCATCGGTCGATCTGCTCGTCCGTGGTACCGGTGTCGGCCGCGTTGCGGATCAACGACTCGGCATACTCCCGGGTCTGGGCCAGCCCAGGAACGATCATCGCGTCGTAGGAGCAGATGCGCCGGGCGCGTTGCTCCAGCCACACGTAGTCGACGAACTGCTGGTCGACCGCGTCGGCGTAGCCGTCCCACCAGCCCTTGCGCCACACCTCCTCGGCAAGGTGGAGCAGTTCACGCCGCTTGCGACCCTGCGACACCTTGTACAGGTCCAGCAGCGCGAGCAGGTCGCCGCGCCGGATCGGGTACTCGGCCGACTCGAACCGGCTGATGGTGCCGGCGTTGCGCTGGAGGTACTCCGCGGCGTCGTCCAGCGTCATGCCGGTCGTGGTGCGCAGGTCTTTCAGTTGCGCGCCCAACCACTGAGCGCGCAGCGTCGGCTGCCTTCGTGTGGCCATGGCGCCATGCTGGCGTCACAGAGCCGTCATGGACAATCACCTGATCGGGTGAGTTTGTCTATCACAAGCTTGTGAGAGCCGTTTCTGCGTGCCAAGGTGCGCAGATCAGTAGGTAGGCCGGGGCGGGCTGCGTGTGGAAGCCCAGGACCGCCCCGGCCCTCTCACCGGCGAAGGGAGTCCCATGCGAGACATCTCCGATTCCGGCTGCCCGCCTGTCTACCACACCCCTGGGGAGCTGGTTGTGGATGTGCTGTGTCGGATCATGTGGGTGGCGTTGGGGTGCTACGACGAGACCGCCGACTACGTGTACGGCCACGAGCACCTGACCACGTACCGGACCTGGACCGACTACGACGAGGTGGACTCCTTCGAGGTGGTCCGGATCACCCCGGACAACGCGGTGGCGCACGGCTACCTGCCCACCCAGTGCGGGCTGAAGGTCCGCTACGACACCCACTGGGTGGCCGATGTGGACACCCTGGCCGACGCCCGCACGCTCATCGGCCTGGCGTCTGGCACCGAGGTGGCGCTGGTTCCCGAGGACAGCCGGTGGATGCGCCGCTGGGTACCCGGCCCGGCCGGCGGCGTCGGCCGCCCGGTCCGCGCGCTGGTGGCCCGGTGAGCCTCAGCCGACCGGCCGGGTCCACTCGCACCAGACGTCGGCGGTCCGGTACCCAAGCCGGTGGTTCACCGCGAGCATGTGGGTGTTCTCGGCCGCGTTGAACGTCTCGTACCGGGTCACGTGCGGCTCCGCCTCGGCCAGCCACACCACCATGGCCGCCTTCAGCCACAGTCCGAACCCGCGCCCCCGGTAGCCGGCCAGCACGGTCGTGTCGTCCTGCTCGGCCACCGGGGCGCCGTCCATCACGTCCACCTCGGTGAGGCCGGCCAGCGCCCCGGTGGCGTCCTGGCGGACGGCCAGCACGTACGGCCGCTCACCCCAGCCGGCCAGCGCCTTCTCGGTACGCCGGATCCGCTCGGCGGTCAACGTCACCGGCCGCCAGTCCACCTTCCCGGTCGGCGCGTCGTTCATGCCGGCCTGGGCAACGGCGTAGGCGCCGATCAGCTCGTCCGGGCACCGGCCGGCCCACCGCACCAGCGAGAACCCGTCCGTGCGGGCGTCGGCGCCGGCGGCCAGCCGCGCCACCTCGGCCGGGTCAGTCTCGGCGATACCCAGCACGCCGCGCAGGCCGTCATGCCCCTTGGCCATGCCCATCGCCTCGGCGAACGCCGCGCCCGGCCCGGACTCAGGCGAGAACGCGAACAGCGTGGTCACGCCCCGCCCGGCCAGCGTCCCGGCCGCCGTGTCGAACAGGGTCCGCCCGATTCCGTGCCGCCGGGCGTCCGGGTGCACCCGGACGTCCACGTTGGCCAGGTGGGCGTTCTCGTACCCGTGCCGGGTCAGCACCACCCCGCCGAGCAGCCGGCCGGATGCGTCCCGGGCGAACCAGCGCCGCCGCTCGCCGCTGGCCGGGGTCATCAGCCGGCGGACCGACTGCCAGTACACCGGCGGCGGGTCGTCGGGCAGGTCCACCCGGCGGGCGGCCAGGTTCAGCTCGTGCCAGTCCCGCCGGTCGGCCTCAAACGGCACGTCCGGGTCAATCTCGACGATCCCCAAATCCACCGGTGCGGCCCTTCTTGATCGCTTGCTGTCTGGCCCGGTCGTGCGGTTTTCTCGCGAAAATTTGGAGCGTCGCTAGGGCAGGGGCTGGCGCAGTACCTGCCAGGAGCCCACGGCGCGGTAGCCGAGCCGCTCGTTGATCGCGATCATGTGCTGGTTCTCTGCGGCGTTCCCGGTCTCGTGCTCGGTCACGTGCGGTTCGACCTCGGACAGCCAGCGGATCATGGCCGCCTTGACCCACAGGCCGAACCCCCGCCCCCGGTAGCGTTCCAGCACGGTGGTCGATCCCTGGTGGGCCCGCACCGAGTCCGGGCTGACGAACATCTCGGTGAGCCCGGCGATCGTGCCGGTGGACCGGTCCCGCACCGCCACCACGTACCGGCGCCATCCCCGGCGGACCGAGGTGCCCTCGCGTACCCGCATCCGCGGGCCGGTCAGGCTCTCCGGCCGCCAGTCCAGCTCGCCGGTCGGCGCGTCGTTCATGCCGTTGCGGGCCGCCGAATAGGCCTCCAGCCACTCGTCCGGACACCGGTCCACCCAGCGCACCAGGTCGAAGCCGTCGGTGCGCGCCGCCGCGCCGGCCGCCAGGCCGTGCACCGAGGCGTCCACACCGGACATCTGGAGTATCCGGCGGACCTCCTCCAGCGCCGGGCGCATGCCCATCGCCTGGGCGAAGGCCACGCCCGGCCCACCGGCGAGTACCCAGGTCTCGAACTCGGTGCGCCCCTCGGCCAGCGCCACCGACCGGGCGTGCCCGAACAGGACCCGGCCGATCCCGGCCCGCCGGGCGTCCGGCCGCACCCGGATGCCGACTTCGGCGGAGTGGGCGTTCTCGAAGGCGGCCAGCACCAGCGTGACGCCTCCGACGATGTCGCCCGCGGACCGGGTGAACCAGGTCGACCGCCGGTCTTCGTCGCCGATCAGCGGCCCGAGCGTGTCCGCTCGCGGCGGGTCCGGTTCACCAGGCAGGTCGAACCGGTCGGTGGCCACGCAGAACTCGTGCCAGGCGTGCAGTTCGGCGGCCGGCGCGGTGTCCGGGTCCATCGGGTCCAAGCGCATCCTCCGTGGATACCCGGTTCCGGCCCGCCCGTGCCACCGAATTACCGGACGGCCGGGTTCACCTCGGGCCAATCCCGCAGACCCCGTTCACCGGATGTCCACCGATACGGCGGCCCGCCGGCCAGAACTACCCGAGGACCAGTTTCCAGGCCTGCCAGGGGTCCACCACGTGGTAGCCGAGTCGTTCGTTGACCGCGATCATGTGCCTGTTCTCCGCGGCGTTCCACGTTTGGTACTCGCTGACCCGCGGCTCCACCTCGGACAGCCAGCGCAGCATGTCGGCCTTGAGCCACAGGCCGAACCCGCGGCCTCGGTAGGGTCCGAGCACCGTGGTCTCCTCCTGGGCCGCGCGCGGGGTGTCCGGGCTGACGAACACCTGGGTGAACCCGGCGATCGCGCCGGTGGACCGCTCGCGGACCGCCACCACGTGCCGGCGCGACCCTCGGCGCACCGCGGCGTCCTCCAGCATCCGCACCCGCTTCCCGGTGGTGGTCACCGGCCGCCAGTCGATGTCGCCCAGCGGCACGTCGTTCATGCCGTCAATGGCCGCCGCGTAGGCCTCCAGCCACTCGTCCGGGCAGTGGTCGATCCAGCGCACCAGGTCGAACCCGTCCGGCCGGGAGGCTGCCCCGGCGGCCAACTCGGCCACCGCCTCGACGTCCACGTCGGACACCCGCAGCACCCGGCGGATCTCCTCCAGCGCCGGGCGCATCCCCATCGCCTCGACGAACGCCGCGCCCGGCCCACCGGCCTGGGCCCAGGTCTCGAACTCGGTGCGCCCGTCAGCGACCGCCGCCGCCCGGGCCCGCTCGAACAGCGCCCGACCGATCCCGGCCCGCCGGTCGGCCGGCCGCACCCGGACGTCGAACTCGGCGTAGTGGGTGTTCTCGTAACCGGTCAGCATCAGGGTGATGCCTCCGACGATCTCCCCGCCGCCGTCACCGCCGGACCGGGCAAACCAGGTGAGCCGGCGGTCCTCGCCGGCGATCAGCCCGCCAACCGTGGACGCGCGGGGCGGATCCGGCTCGCCGGGGTAGTCGAACCGGTCGGTGGCCACGCAGAATTCGTGCCAGGCGTCCAGGTCGGCCGCACCCGCGGTGTCCGGGTCGATCGCATCGATGCGCACCTTCAATGGATACCCCCGGCGTCCAACCGGCACCACCGAATTACCGCCGGCCCGCGTCGGCCGCGGTCACCGCAGGGCGCGCAGCGCGCGCCGGGCCAGCAGGTAGGCCGGGGCGACGCCGATGAGGATGAGCGCGATGCCATAGGGCGCGGCGGCGGTGTAGTCCAGCGACTCGCCGTTGGTGGTCTGCCACAGTGCCGTGGCCAACGTGCTGGTGCCGGTAGGCCGCATCAGCAGGGTGGTGGTGAGTTCCTTCTCCACGTCCAGAAGGACGAACAGGGCGCCGGCCGCGATCCCGGGAGACGCCAGCGGCAGGGTGACCCGGCCCAGTGTGCGCAGCGGCCCGTGACCGAGGGAGTGGGCCACGTCGTCGTAGTCGCGGGTGGCCGCGCGCAGGCCGACGTGCTGGGCGCCGACCGCCAGCGGCAGGAACAGGATCACATAGGCGGCCACCAGCATGGTCGAGCTCTGGTAGAGCGGGCGGAGCCAGTGCACGCCCAGGTAGACCAGGGCCAGCGCCAGGATCACCCCGGGCAGTGAGTGGGCGGTCCACACCGCTCGCTCGGTGGCCGTGGAGAAGGGGCCAGGGTGGCGGGCGGTGAGCCAGCTCAACGGCAGCGCGGCCAGCGTGGCGGCCAGCGCGGCCAGCCCGGCCAGCTTCGTGCTGGTGGCCGCGGCATCGCCCAGCGCGACCCAGTCGACGCCGGCCGACACCCCGGTGCCGTGCAGCGCGTCGGTGATGCCGGCGACCGACACGTAGCCGGGCACGCCCAGCGCCAGCGCGCAGACCCCACCGGCCAGCGCCACCCAGATCGGCATGGACCAGCGCAGCCGCCAGGCCACTGGTGTCCGGGTGACTCCGCGCCCGATCCGGATCCGCCGGCGCCGGCCGCGGGCCAGGCGTTCGGCGCCCAGCAACAGCACCGACCCGCCGACCAGCACGACCGACAGCGCCCGGGCGGACTCCGGCGCGCCCAACACCGTGATCCGCTGCACGATCGCGGTGGTCAACGTCTGGTACCGCAGCAGTTGCAGCCCGCCGAACTCGGCGAACACGTGCAACGCGATAATGAGCGTGCCGGCGGCGACCGCGACCCGGAGCTGGGGCGCCGTGACGGTCCAGAACACCCGCCAACCCGACCGCCCCAACGAGCGGGCCACCTCCTCCTGGGTGGCGTCCACCTCGCGCAGCGCGGCCACGGTCGGCACGAACACGTACGGAAACAGCCCCAGACCGAGGATCAGCGTGGCGCCGCCCAGTCCGTCGATCGCGGTGGACGTGGGGAAGAAGCGGAAGCTGGCCGCCACCCAGGTGTAGGAGCTGACGAACCCGGGCACGGCCAGCGGCATGGTGAACAGCACGATCCACATGCGACGACAGGGCAGGTTGGTGCGCACCACGAGCACGGCCAGGCCGACTCCGAGCCCGACGCAGAACCCGCAGACCGTGCCCACCAGCACAAGCGTGTTCCGGATCAGCGGCAGCGTGCTGGGGCTGGACAGTTCGTGGCGGAGCAGCGACAGGCTGAACCCCTCGCGCAGCACCAGGTAGCCGACCGGGGTCAGCGACGCGGCGGCGATCAGCCCGGCGGCCAGGGCCACCAGCACCGGGAGGCGGGATCCACCCGCCGCACGGGTCGACCACCGGGACGGCACGCGCCCGCCCGCCCGGTTGTCCTCCGGAACGGGCGGGGCGTAGCCGCGGGCGACTGATGACATCGACGGCTCAGGCGATTCCCGACTGGACGATCAGGTCCTTGGCCTGGCTGACGTCGGCGAACACGCTCTGGTCCACGGTCGGCGGGTGCAACGTGGACAGTGGTGGCAACCCGATCGTGCTGGTCACCCCGGGAGTGACCGGGAACTGCGCGTTCTGGTCGCTGGCGATCAGCTTCTGGCCGCCGTCGGCCGAGACCAGCCAGGCGAGGAACTTCTGGGCCTCCCGCTGGTGCTTGCTCGACTTGAGCACACCCGCGCCGGAGGCCAGCACCAGCGAGCCCGCGTCGGGGTGGTCGAAATAGTCCAGCTTGGACGTCAGCTTGTCCGGCCCACCCTTCTGCTGGGCGAGGATCCACCAGTAGTAGTGGTTGGACAGGCCGAACGGATGCTGGCCGGCCTCGATGGTGTCGCGCACCTTGCCGTTGCTCTGCTCGTTGACGCCGTTGGCCTTGATGGCCTTGAGCCAGGACAGGGTCCGGTCCGCCCCGATGCTGGAGATCAGGTAGCTCACCGTGCTGGTGAACGCCCCGGACGGGGCATAGGCGAACTTGCCCTTCCACTTCGGGTCGGACAGGTCGAGGATGCTGCGCGGGAGCTGGTCCTCGTGGATCAGCTTCGGGTTGTAGTAGATCACCCGGGCGCGGGCCGCGTAGGGCACCCAGTCTCTGGTGCCGGGCACCAGGCTGGCCTCGACCGCGGACAGGGTTCTGTCGTCGACCTTGGCGAGCAGCTTCTTGGCCGCCAGTTGGCCGATCGGACCGGGTTCCTCGCTCAGGTACAGGTCGGCCGGGGAAGAGTCACCCTCCTCCAGGATCTGGTTGACCAGGTCGGCGTCCTCGCCGGCCCGGACGTCCACCCTGATCCCGGTCTCCTTGGTGAACTGTTCGCCCAGCGCGGTGATGGTCTCCTCGTGCTGGCCGGTGTACACGGTCAGGCTGGTGGCGCCACCGGCCTTGCCGGCCGATCCGCCGCCGGCACCTCCGGCCGAGTCGGAACAGGCGGCGAGCGCGGTGGCGGCGACGCCGGCCGCGACCGCCCGCCTGATCCAGAGCGCTTTCCGCCTACTACCTGTGGACATCGACTCTTCCTCTCCGGTTCCCGCCGGCGCTGCCGCCTCGGGTGGCCGCGCCCGCGCCGCGGCACGCACGAGCACGTGTGAGTTAGGTAAGGCTAACCTATCAACCGGGAAGAATGTGGGCGAGCCCGGAAACACGCACGAACGTTTCGACGCCGGGTTCGGGGATCCTGGCGCCGATCATCCGGGACCGCACCTCGGGACCGCCGCCGCCGGTGCCCAGCCGCAGCGTGACCAGCAGATCGTGCCCGAAGTAGGTGCTGGCCACCACCCGGGCTGGCACCCTGCCCTCGCCCAGGGCCAGGTTCTCCGGGCGGATGAGCACCCCGCAGGACGAGCCGGGAGGGGGAGTTTCGGCGGCCGGGGCGGTGACCTGCCCGAGCGCGCAGTCCACGGTCGACAGACCACCGTCGTGGCTGACCACGTGCCCGTCGAGGATGACCGCCTCACCAATGAAACGCGCGGTGTCGGCATCCACCGGCCGCTGGTAGACCTGGGCCGGCGACCCCACCTGGACCACCTGCCCGGCCCGCATCAC
>DASULA010000120.1:0-11709 GCA_036278435.1 Mycobacteriales bacterium
CACGTACGAGTTGACGAAGGTCGCGCTGAAGCGGAGCGGAGCGAACATGATGCTCGACCTCGTCGACCGGGATGGCCGCACCCTTCGAGTGCCGTGGAGCCGGTTGCAGTACAACCGGGCGTTGTGGGATTTGGTTTACAACGGGATTCTGCATTCGGTGTACGTGGGGCACGCCGAAACGGACCTCGGCGCCCGCAACCACCTCAAGCTCCCCCGCCGTACCGGTTGACCCGCGGGACTCCGGCGTTTGGGCGGACGCCGCTGAGGCGAAGGGGTTCCGGCTAGGATCGAGCCGGCACGCCGACGTCCCGGCGCCCGCCCAACACCCGACGCGGCCCCAAACCGACCGCCCTACTCCTGGCGTCCGCGCCCGGGTCGCCGCAACACGCCCGGCCGGATGCCACCAGATGCCATCACACATGACACCAGAATCCCGGCCCGACCCCACCCCGCCGCCCACCCCCGGGCCGGCGTCCGGAGCGACGCACGCCTTCCAGGTCGACCTGCGCGGTCTGGTGGACCTGCTGTCCCACCACCTGTACTCAAGCCCGCGGGTCTACCTGCGCGAGCTGTTACAGAACGCGGTGGACGCGGTCACCGCCCGGCGGGTTCACCACCCCGACGCACCGACCGACATCCGGATCCACGCCGGCGGCGGCACGCTCCGGATCGACGACACCGGCATCGGGCTCACCGTCGCCGACGTGCACAACCTGCTCGCCACCATCGGCGGCAGCTCCAAACGGGACGGTCTGGAATCGGCCCGGCGGGAGTTCCTGGGCCAGTTCGGCATCGGGTTGCTCGCCTGCTTCGTCGTCACCGACGAGGTGCTGGTGGTATCCAGGTCCGCCCTGCACCCGGACCATCCGCCGGTGGAATGGCGGGCCCGCGCCGACGGTTCGTACACGGTCCGCACCCTGACCGACGGTGGCCGCACCGAACCGGGCACGAGCGTCACGCTGACCGCCCGGCACGGCTCGCAACGGTGGCTGGAACCCGGCCAGGTGGTGGAACTGGCCCGTGACTTCGGCGGCCTGCTGCCGTACGAGATCACGGTGGTCGGCGCGCCCGGCGGGCCGGTCCGCGTCACCGACACCCCGCCGGTGTGGGAGCGGCGCTACCGCAGTCCGGTCGAGCGGCGGTCCGCCCTGGCCGAGCGGTGCGTCACCTGGTTCGGGTTCACCCCGCTGGATGTGATCGACCTGGACGTTCCGCTGGCCGGCGTGCGCGGGGTCGGGTACGTGCTCCCGGTGCCGACCAGCCCGGCCCAGCGAGCCCGGCATCGGGTCCACCTCAAGGGGATGCTGCTGACCGACCGGGCCGACGGCCTGCTGCCGGACTGGGCGTTCTTCGTCCGCTGCGTGATCGACACCGACAGCCTGCGGCCCACCGCGTCCCGGGAGGACCTCTACGACGACGAGATGCTCGCCACCGTCCGGGAGGCGCTGGGCGCGCGGATCCGGGACTGGCTGGTGACGATGGCGACCGGTGAACCGCACCGGCTGGACCGGTTCCTGGCCACCCACCAGCTCGCGGTCAAGGCGCTGGCCCTGCACGACACCGAGATGCTGCGGGTCATGCTGCCGTGGCTGCCGTTCGAGACCACCGACGGGCGGGTCAGCCTGGACGGGTTCGCCCGCACCCATCCGGTGGTCTATCTCACCCGCACCGCCGAGGAGTTCCGCCAGGTCGCGCCGATCGCGGCTGCCGCGGGCCTCGGCGTGGTCAACGGCGGCTACACCTACGACGCCGAACTGGTCGACCTGTTACCAACCGTCCTACCGGGAGCCACAGTGTCCGAACTGGACCCGGGCTCGGTGGCGGCCCGTCTGGGCGCGGTCGACCCGAACGTGGAACTGTCCCTGGCCGGGTTCCTGGCCACCGCCCGGGCCCAGCTCGACCCGCTCGGCTGCGACGTGCTGCTGCGCGCCTTCCAGCCGGTCTCGGTGCCGGCGCTGCACCTGGACGACCGGCAGGCCCGGCACGAACGGGAACGCGGCGAGGTCGAGGCGGTCTCGGACGAGTTGTGGGCCGGCATCCTCGGTGCGCTGCGGGAGACCGGGCCGCGCGCGCAACTGGTCCTGAACCACCTCAACCCGATGGTCCGCCGGATCGCGGCGATGCCCGATGCAGAGCTGGCCGGTCTGGCCGTCGAGTCTGTCTACGGTCAGGCGCTGCTGATGAGTAACCGGCCGCTGCGTTCGAACGACACGGCGCTGCTGAACCGCGCGTTCCTCGGCCTGCTGGAGTGGGCCACCCGGTCCATCCCCACGGAGGAGCACTGATGGCGACGTACTCAGGGCCGGTCGGCGGCGGTGCGCCGGATCCCGACGGGGTGCGGGAACTGCTCGCACGCAACGACGCGCTGCCCTACGGGCGGGCCCGGACGGTCCAGGCCGAGGAACTGGTCGACCTGGCCGTGCGTACCGGCGACGCCGGCACCCACATCGCCGCGCTGCTGGAGCTGATCCGGGCCTACGAGAGCGGCGGCGAGCGGCAGAAGCTCCTGGTGCCGTTCGCCCGGGTGCTGCGGATGTGGGACGACCGTGCCTCCGACTTCGACGAGGAGGCCGCTTTCTGGTTGCACTGGCAGTTCAAGTGGGCCTCCAGTGACATGATCGCCGACCCGCGGGTCCCGCTGGCCACCATCGAGGAGTGGCTCGGTGAGATGAAGACCCGGTATCAGCTCGCCGGCTACGGCGTCCGGGCGGTGCACCAGGCCGAGTTCACCATCGCCGAACACGTCGGTGACCTGGGTCGGGCCCGGACCGCGTTCGACCGGTGGCTGTTGGCCGACCGGGGCGAGATGAGCGACTGCGAGGCGTGCGAGTGCAGGCAGCAGGGCGGGTGGCGGGCCGACACCGGTGACGACGCGGGGGCGTTGGACCTGTGGGCGCCGGTCCTGGCTGGGGAGTCCACCTGCGAGTCCGAACCGCATGATGTGCTGTCCCGGTCGCTGCTGCCGCTGTTGCGTCTTGGCCGACTCGATCAGGCGCGGGCGAACCACCTGCGTGGATACCGGATGGCCCGCGGGGTGGCGAACCTGCGCGAGGCGGTGGGGCGGCACATCGAGTTCTGCGCGCTGTCGGGCAACGAGGCGCGCGGCCTGGAGATCCTCGCCGTGCACGCCTCCTGGTTCGACGTCGAGGCGGTCGCAAACGACCAGCTCGGGTTTCTCCGTGGCTGCGGGGTGTTGTTGCGCCGGTTGCGCCGCCTGGGCCACGACGACCGGGCCGCGTTCCGCCTGGCCGGTCGGATGTGGACGGTGGCGGAGCTGTCCACACGGGTCGAGGATGACCTGACCGGGCTGGTCGCGCTGTTCGACCGGCGTAACGGCACCGACGCGGTGGGCCGGCGGGTGCGCGCCGACCTGGGCCGCGCCCCGTTGTGCGGGTCGCTGCCGCTGGGGTTGCGCACCACGCCGGTGGCTGTGGCGTCCGCCGCCGCGCCGGCGACCGGGGTCGGCCAGGCCGGCATCCGAGACCAGCCGGAGCGGGCGGGAACGGCGACCGAGGCGGCGGATCTGCCCGCCCTGCTCGCGCGGGCGCGGGAACTGTCCAGCCTGGCACACCCCGGCGCCGAGGCGGCCTGGCGGCGGGTGGCCACGGCCGACGGCCAGCCCGATCCGGCAACCGAGGCCGAGTTGATCGACCATCGGGGCCGGTCGGCCGGCTCCGGCGACCCCCAGGAAGCCCGCCGGTTGCTGCTCGACGCGGCCGGGCGCTTCGACCGGCTGGGCATGCCGGTCAGGGCGATCTGCGCGCGGGCACGTGCCGCGCTCGCGCTGACCATCACCGCGGCGGATGACGCCGGCCGGGTGGAGTCCGGCGCGGCGGTGGCCGCGATCACCGCGTTGGCGGCGTCCGGCGCGGCCGAACCGGGTGACGTGATGACGGTGCGGCTGTGCCGGGCGACGGCGCTGCTGGCTATCGCCGACCGCCTCGTCACCGCCGACGATCCGCCCCAGGCGGCGTCCGGCCCGAACGCCGGCGGGGTTGCCGACAGCGTGGCCGATCTGGCGGTCGAGGTGACCGCCGAGCTGGCCGTGGTGGTCGAACTCGCCCGGACGCACGGCGATACGCCGCGGCTGGTGCGGGCCCGGATTGTCGCGGCACGGTGTGCGGTGCTCACCGGTGAACCCGACCAGGCCGAGCCGCTGCTGCGGGAGGCGATCGACGCGGCCGGGCGGGCGGAGATGCCGTGGTTGGCCGGTGAGCCGTCCGTGCTGCTCGCGCGGATCCATCTCGCTCTCGGGGATGCGGTCCGGGCCGAGAAGACCGTGCGCGCCGCGTTGGGCACCGACGTGCTGGACCCGCGCCTGGGCGGGCATCTTCGGCTGGTACTCGCCCAGGCGTTGGCCGGGCAGGACCGCGACGAGGACGCCGCGGCGAGCGCGCTGGAGGCCGCGTACCAGTTCGACGCCCTCGGACTGACCGGGCCGGCGTCACTCGCCCGGATCCTGCTGGCCGAGGCGTACTGCGGGCAGCGACGGCTTGGGGAGGCCGCGGCGATCCTGGAGGAGACGCTGCCCGACGTTGCGGCGCACCACGGCCAGGCCGAGACCGTCCGGGTTCGACGGATCCTGGCGGCCTGCCTGGGGGATCTGGGCGAGCACCGGGCGGCGGCCGAGCAGCTCCTGCTCGCCGCCGAGGTGGCGCAGGGCTGGCCGGACCAGAACGCGCACGCGGTGCTGGCCACCGACGCGGCGCGGTCGCTGGCCGCGGCGGGGATGACCGCCGAGGCCACCCAGGGGTTCGACCGGGCGGCCCGGCTGTGGCGCCAACTCGGCGCGGTCGGCCCGTGTGTCCGGACCCTGCGGGCGACCGCGTGGCATGTGTTCCGGCGTGAGGACGACCTGGACCGGGCCCTGGACCTGATGGAACGGGCCAGCGGTGAACTGGCCACAGTGGACACGATGGTGGACGCTGCGGTGGACACCGACGGTTTCGACCGGGACTTCGAGGTGGCCGAGACGTTCGACCAGACCGCGCGGCTGCTCGCCGACGCGGCGTGGGACCACACCGCCGACACCACCGACGGCACGAGCGGCACGGGCGCGGCGGGCCGTGACCACCTGGCCGGGCGGGCACTGGGCTACGCGCTGCGGGCCGAGCGGGGTTTCGAGCGGTGCGGCGACGAGCGGTGGAACGACCTGATCGCCGCGCGATACCTCGCCGCCCAGATCGAGGCGGACCTGCTGGGTCGTCCGGCCGAGGCGAGGCGTCGCCTGGACGGCGTGATCGCCGCCTGCGAGCGGCACGGCGGTGCCGACGACGAACAGTGGGTTGCCCGCTGCCGATCCTCCCTGGAGGAGGTCGGAGAACGCTAGCCGGGGGCGGCACGGTCAGGGCGGTGTGGCCGGCGGTTCCCAGGGGCGCATCCACGGGGTTGCCGGCCAGCCCTCCACGGCGGCCATCAGCGGGAAGGCGCTGGCACCGTCGATCGACTCGCGGATGATGTCGGCGTGCCCGGCGTGCCGGGCCGTCTCGGTGATCAGGTGTAGCAGCACCCAGCGCACCGACCACGCCGGCACGTCCCTGGGGAACCACGGCACGCCCTGCGGCACCGGCACGGCCTGATCGAGATCGCGGATGTTCGCGATGATCGCGTCGGTCTCGGCGGCCGACCGTTCGTACGCCTCCAGCACCGCGGCGAGGGTCTCGTCGGGGTCCAGCCGGAAGGCCTCCTGGTAGTCCACGTCGGCCCGGTCGTGCCGTTGCAACACATGGTCCGTCCAGGTCCGTTCCACCCTCGCCGCGTGCTTGACCAATCCGCCGACGCTCAGCGTGCTCGCGGTCGGGGTGGCCCTGGCCTGCTCGTCGGTCAGCCCGTGCGCGGCGATCCGCAGTACCGACCGCTGCTGGGCCAGGTACGCCGTCAGGCCGGTGCGTTCGTCCGGGACCGGCGGTACGAGTCCGGGCATTGGCAGCACCTTCCCTGCGGATCGTCTCCTGGTTAGGGCCGAGTCTGGCACGTGGCACCGACAGCATCACGGCAGGATGCCGGGCCAGCCCTCGCGGGCGGCGCGGTGCAGGCTGGCCACCAGCATGCAGATGCCGCACATCCGCAACGGCTGCCCGCACTGGCCGTGGCCGAACGGGTTCACCGCCGGCCCGTGGTACACCGACACCTGGGCGGCGAACCAGCGCAGCAGCGGAACCGGCGCGGCGCACATGCACGGGCCGTTGCAGTCGCACCTGGACGGTGCCGGCCGGTCCGGCGGGTTCGGCTGCTCCGTCCGGTCCGGCGGAGTCGTTCGGGTCGGTGGGCCGGGACGGGGGCGCGGGCGCGCGAACGGGCCGGTCAAGGTGTCTCCGGGGCGAAGAGCAGGCCGTCGGCCAGCGCGCGCACCGCGCAGGCGTCGGCGGGTCGCCCGCAGCCACAGGTCGGCCGTGGCGCCCGGGTGTGCCTGGTCGGGTGCAGTGCCAGCACGGCGAACGCGAACACGGCGAACACGCCGGGTTCGGTGTCGCACAGGCACCGTTCGGGGGTGACCGGCCGGTAGTCGGTGCCGAAGTGGTCGACCGCACTCATCGCCCGCACCGCGTCCCGGTACCGGTCGGGCCGGCCGTCCCGGCCGGAGCCGGGCGTCACCGGGACCCCTCCTCGCCCGCCGGCCGGCCAGCCGGGCCGGTCGGGCGGTTCGGCGGCGGGGCGATGAGGCTGCGTGCGACCGTGCGCACGGTGGCGCACGGCCAACCGGGGAACCGCCGGCGCCGGGCACAGATCCGGCAGTCGCCCCGGTCGGCGGGCCGGTGCAGGGCCAGTACCCCGTCCACCGCGCCCACCAGCCGGTGTACGTCCACTCCGGAGTACCTGGCGAACTCGGCGCCCGCGGTGACCGGGACCGCCAGGCGGGTCCGGATCTCCGCCAGCGTGCGCTCGGCCCGCAGGACGTCGTTCCGGCACACCGCCGCTGTCCAGGTAGACACTGTGGACTGACCAGACCGACCAGACTGACCCACCGAACCAGCCTCCCTCACCCGCCGCGCGTCGCGTTCACCGTCACCGGGCGGTGACGTGGGGTGAACCACACAGCGGCGTTCCGGGCCGGTCAAGCAACCGCCCGCGAGCCAACCGAGCCATCGGACCCCACTCGGGCCATCGGCCGGCAGGTGAGGTTTTCTCGCGAAAACCTGCGCCGGTAACCGGTTACATGTGAGGTTTTCTTGCGAAAACCTCACGGCCGAGCGGCTGGTCACCCAGTTCTCCGCGCCCAAAGCGTGTTGCGTTCCGTCGTCACCAGGTGGTTACGTGTGGTGAACCAGACGTGCCGTCACCCACCCCTCAGGTGACCGGCCGGGGCAACTGGGCCAGCAGCAGGTACCAGGAGAGGGGAACGACATGGCCGACACCACAGACACCGGATACGTGGCGGATGACGGGTGGGCAGAGCGGCTGCGCGAGGCGCGGGCGAAGCGGTTCCGCACCACCTGGCAGGCGGCCAAGGCACTGGGCGCGCTGGACCCGCGGCTGCCCAGCCTGCGGCAGTTGCACCGCTACTGGTCACAACGCTGGGAGACCGGCCGGACCCGACCCAACCGCACCTACCGCGAACTCATCGAGCACCTCCTCGACACCCCCGGCCTGTTCACCGGCGAGACACCGGCACCGGCCGAACCCGCCGAGGACACCACCACATCGACCGTCGGCGCTGGCTCGTCTGGCCGTCCTGGCTCCTCTGGCTTCGCTGGCCACTTTGGCGGCTCGAATTGGTGGATTCGTCCGCATAGCGTGGTGGACAGTGACCACAACTCTCGGGCCGAACTGGCCAAGGAGGTCAGGATGGCAGCCGGTGACGCGGCCGACCACGCCGCCAGATCCGACTCGGGCGCGGGCGACCGCACCGTGGAACAACTCCAGGGCGAGGTGGTCCGACAGGCCCGCGACTACACGCACCGGCCGCTGCCCGAGGTGTTCGCCGACGCCCGGCAGACCCGGGACGCCGCCGCCGGCCTGGTCGACCGCACCCGCCGGCCCGCCCAGCTCGCCGACCTGTACGCCGTCGCCGGCCAGGCGTGCGGGCTGCTCGCCACCGCCGCGTTCGACATGGGGTACTGGGACTCGGCCGGCCGGCTCGCCGGCTCTGCCCTGACCTACGCCGAACTGGCCGGGCACGACTCGCTGCGCGCCTGGGTGCTGGGCCGGCAGGCCGACCTGGCGAACTGGCAGGGCCGTCCGGACGACGCGCTGAACCGGCTCGGTGACGCGCTGGTATTCGCCCCGGCCGGCACGTGCGCGGTCCGCCTGCACGCCATCGCGGCCCGGTCCCGGGCGCTGCTCGGCGACCGGAGCGGCGTCGAGCGGGACATCCACGCCGCCGAGGAAGCCCGACAGAGCGAACACCGGGACGAGTTGCACGACAGCACCGGCGGCGAGTTCGGATTCGTACCCGCACGTCAGGAGTACAACGCCGGCTCGGCCTACACGGTGCTCCAGGACGGTACCGCCGCCGAACGGCACTCCCAGCGGGCGGTGGAGATGTACGAGTCGCTGCCGGTGGCCGACCGGGCCTACTACGCCGAGTACGGCGCCCGGGTCGACCTCGCCGCCGCCCGGGTGCTGCGCGGCGACCTGTCCGGCGCCCGACACGCCCTGCTCACCGTCTTCGCCCTCGCCCCAGCCCAACGCGTCGCCGGCGTACTCGGCCGACTCGACCAGGTCCGCCAACTACTCGCCGCCGACATCTACCGCGACTCCCGAGAAGCCCGCCAACTCACCAACGACATCACCGACTTCACCACCACCACCCCACCCCACCAACTCCCACCGGAACCCAACCAGTGAGCAAGCCCCCCGCGCCGATCTTGGTCATAGAGGCGTTATGGCCCGCTGGATAACAGCACTTTGACCAAGATCGGCGCAGGTTGGAGGCGGGGGTCAGGAGGCGGAGGCGCGGGCGGTGACGTCGTTCAGGACGCTGATCAGCTCGGGGACCCAGTCGGGGGGGAAGACCGCTTCCGGGCCGCTCGGGGCGAGGTCGGTGAACGGCGGTGCGTAGAGCTGCGCGGCGGTCATGGTGCCGTTGCGGGTCAGGTGTTCGATCACCATGTCGAGGAACTCGATCTGCCGGGAGCACAGGTTCCGGTCACGCAGGAACCCGGACAGCGCGTCGGTGGCGGCTGCCCGGTCCAGGCCGACCAGTGACCGGATGAACAGCCCCAGCCCGGCCGCCTCGTCCACCGCCCGTTGCAGGGTCTGGCCGTCGAACTGGCGACTCTCGGCGAGCATCCGTTCCAGCTCGTCGAGGTCGGTGGCGGTCAGCGGCGCGTTCTTGCGCAGCTTGCGCACGGTCACATGGTTGTCGTGCTCCCGCAGGAAGGCCCGCACGTTGTCCCGGAACCGGGCGATGTCCACGTGCGCCGAGGTGGTGGTGATGGTGACCTCGGTGACGTTGCCGAGCTGGTCGGCGAAGTCGGTGTAGACGATCCGGCGCCGGGCCTTCGGCAGCAGGTGGACCAGGTCGCGCAGCTTCCGCCGGGCCTGCTCCAGCATGGGCACCGTCACGTCGGTCCACCAGTCCACATCGGACACCGCATCGCAGAACGCGGCCTGCTTGCCGACGTCCGGGATGTTCCGCTGCTCCAGCAGGGCGTCGGCGATCGCCCGGACCTGTTCGCCGATCCGTTCCAGGCCGGGTTCGGCGTTGAGCACGCACAGTTGGGCGCGCAGCATCAGCAGGTCGAACCGCTTGGCCAGCTCGTCGGTGTCGCGTACCGAGCTGGGTAACCCGGCGAGGTGGTCGGCGGCCTCGGCGAGCTGCCGCGCGTCGGCGGTGTCCCAGGCCGCCCGGTGGGCGTAGGCGTGCACCCACTGCCGGTGCGGGCGGACCAGCATGTTGTCCGGAGGCATGCCGGCCACCACGGAGTGCAGAAGGTCGGCGACGTCCCGCCGCACGTCCCGCTGCGCGCGGGTCAGCGGGTCGGCGGACTGACCAGCCGCGCCCAGCCGGGCGTCCAGGCCGGCGAGCAGCTCGACCCGGGCGGTGAAGATCCGGTGTCCGAGCGACACCGGCGCCGGGGTGCCGGCGTCGGGCAGGTCGGCGTTGAAGTACTCGATGTTGCCGCAGCAGTCGGAGACGCAGAACTCGGTCTTGTGCAGGCCGGGGCCGAACAGGTCCGGGCGCAGCCGGGTGCCTCGGCCGAGCATCTGGGTGAACTTGGTCCGGGAGTGCACGACCTTGAAGAACACCAGGTTGACCACGTCGGGCACGTCGATGCCGGTGTCGAGCATGTCCACCGACACGGCGATGTGCGGGACCTTCCCGGCGACTGAGAAGTGGTCGATGAGGTTCTGGGAGTCCTCGGTCTGGTGGGTGATGACCTCGGCGAAGCTGCCTTTCAGACCCGGGTAGTTCTTGTTGAACCGCTCCACGATGAAGTGGGCGTGCCGCTGGTTCTGCGCGAAGATGATGGTCTTGCCGAGCCGGTCGCCGCCGGCCACTTGGATCCCCCGGGTCATCAGCACTTCCAGCACCTTGTCCACCGTGTCGTCGTTGAACAGCCACCGGTTCACCGAGTCGGGGGCGACCTGGTCGGGGATGGTTCCCTCGTCGTCCCAGTCGATCTCGTCCCAGCGGGCTTTCTCCTCGTCGCTGAGTTCGTCGTAGCGCAGGCCAACCCGGGGGAACCGCAGCGGCACGGACAGTGCCCGCGGCGGCACCAGCCACTTATCAGCGACGGCCCTTTCGAGGGGGTAGGCGTCGGTGGGCATGCCGTCGGTGATGCCGAACAGGCCGAACGTGTCGTGGTCGATCTCGTCGCGCGGGGTGGCGGTGAGTCCGACCAGCAGCGCGTCGAAGTAGGAGAAGATCGCCCGGTACTTCTGGTAGACCGAGCGGTGCGCCTCGTCGATGACGACCAGGTCGAAGTGGCCGACGCCGAACCGCTGCTGCTCGATCAGCGACATCATGGTCTGGTAGGTCGACACGTACACCCGGCCCTCGCCGCCGCGTTCGGTGACCAGGTTGACCGGCGTGGAGTCGGGCAGGTGCCGCTTGAACGCGTTCACCGCCTGGCGGACCAGGGCCCGCCGGTCGGCCAGGAACAGGATGCGCTTGGCCCAGTTGCACCGCACCAGCAGGTCGGTCAGGCCGACCACGGTGCGGGTCTTGCCGGCGCCGGTGGCCATCACCACCAGGGCGGCCCGCCGGTGGTGCTGTTCGAACGTCTCGGTGATGCGGCGGATGGCCCGCTTCTGGTAGTACCGGTCCACGATGGACTCGTCGATCGGCGCGTCGGCCAGCGGCCGGCGGGTGGTGCGGCGCTGGATGGCCAGGCGCAGCTCGTCCTTGGTGCGGAACCCCTGCACCGGCCGGGGTGGATCGGCGGTGTCGTCCCAGTACCAGTGTTCGAAGCCGTTGGTGTAGTAGATGAGCGGCCGGCGGTTGAACTGGCGTTCCAGGCAGTCGGCGTAGAGGCTGGCCTGGTGCTGGCCGTTACGCGGGTCGCGCCGGGAGCGCTTGGCCTCGACCACGGCCAGCGGCAGGCCGTCGTCGTCCCACAGCACGTAGTCGACCCGGCCGGCGCCGCTGGGCGTGGGCATGCCGGTGACCGGGTACTCCCGGTCCCGCGGCTGGTCGAGGGTCCAGCCGGCCTCGGCGAGCAGCACATCGATGAGCAGGTCGCGGGTGGTGTTCTCGTCGTAGTCGTGGGTGTCCGGCCGGGCGGCGTTGGTGGCCTTGGCCGCGGTGACCTGGGCGCGCACTTC
>DASULA010000121.1:0-20992 GCA_036278435.1 Mycobacteriales bacterium
ATGCGCCTGCTCGGCCTGCTCCGCGTGCAGGGCCCGTCCACGGCGACCAAGCTCGCTTCGCAGGTCAACGAGTCGTCCGGGCTGACCAGCTACCACCTGCGGCAGCTCGCATCGGTAGGACTGGTCACCGACGCGCAGCCGGACGATCTCGCCGACGTGCACCAGACCGGCGGCCGGGAACGGTGGTGGAAGGCGGCCCACCAGTTCACCAGCGTGCACAGCACGACCTCGCAGGACGACGGCGAGTTGGCGGTACGTGGTGACTACTCGCGCAGCGTGGTCGCCGCATTCTCCGCGAACGCGCAGCGCTGGTTGTCCACGGCCCACACGTGGCCCGCCGAGTGGCGGGACTCCATGCGGTTCAGCGACCTGTCGCTGAGCCTCACGCCCGCCGAGATCGCCCAGCTCAAAGCCGAACTGACGGAGGTGCTCGGCCGCTACCGGCGGCACGAACCCGGCCAGGAACCGGTGCCCGGCGCCATCATCGTGGCCGCCCAGTTCCAGGTGTTCCCCTACCCCGACCAGGAGCCGCCCGCCGGTCGCGGCTCAGCGGAAGTCACGTGACTTGGCCATGGCCACCCGCAGGTCCAACGGCCGCAACTGGTCGGCGACCAGGCTCAACGCGCCGTCCACGTTCTCCAGCACGCCACGCACCAGCAGCGCGTTGCAGTTCCTGGCCACCCTGCGGTACTTCGTCCACAGACCGAGCGAGCAGACCACGTTGACCATGCCCGTCTCGTCCTCCAGGTTGATGAACGTGACCCCACCGGCGGTGGCCGGCCGCTGCCGGTGGGTCACGGCCCCGCCGACCAGCACCCTGGTGCCGGACGGCACGTCCACGAGTTCAACAGCACTGCGGGCACCCAGCTCGGTCAGCTGAGCACGGACGAACTCGGTCGGGAAACTGGTCGGTGACAGGCCGACGGCCCAGAAGTCGGCCGCCGCGGTCTCCATGTCGTCCATGCCGGGCAGCACGGGCGCGGCCACGCCGACGGCGGTGCCGGGCAGCCGGTCCGGCCGGTCCTGGGCGGCCGCACCGGCTGCCCACAGCGCTGCCCGGCGGTCCATGCCGAAACACTCGAACGCGCCGGCCGTGGCCAGGGCCTCCCACTGCGCCGTGGTCATCCGCACCCTGCGGGCCAGGTCGGTCACCCCGGTGTAGGCGCCGTGCGCGGCCCGCTCGGCCAGGATGGTCTCGGCGAGCGGTTCGCCGATCTTGCGGATACCGGCCAGGCCCAGCCGGATCGCCTGGCCGCCGGTGCTGTCCGGCTCCGGTTCCAGCGTGGGGTGCACGATGCTGGTGTTCAGGTCCGGGCTGCGCACCAGCACCCCGTGCCGGCGGGCGTCCGCGACCAGCGACTGCGGCGAGTAGAAACCCATCGGCTGGGCCCGCAGCAGGGCTGCGCAGAACGCGGCCGGGTGGTAGAGCTTGAACCAGGCACTGGAGAACACCACGTGGGCGAAGCTGAACGCATGGCTCTCCGGGAAGCCGAAGTTGGCGAACGCCAACAGTTTCCGGTAGATCCGCTCGGCCAGTTCGCCGGTGATCCCGTTCGCGGCCATGCCGGTGAACAGCCGGTCCCGCAGCCGTTCCATCTTGGCGGTGGACCGTTTCGCGCCCATCGCCCTGCGCAGCTCGTCCGAGTCACCGGGGCTGAACCCGGCCACGTCCACCGCGATCTGCATCAGTTGTTCCTGGAACAGCGGCACGCCAAGGGTTTTCTTCAGCGCGCGCTCCATCAGCGGATGGTCGTAGGTGATCTCTTCGTCGCCCTTGTGCCGCCGGATGAACGGGTGCACCGAGCCACCCTGGATCGGGCCGGGCCGGATCAGCGCGACCTCGATCACCAGGTCGTAGAACGTCCTCGGCTTCAGGCGGGGCAGCGTGGCCATCTGCGCCCGGCTCTCCACCTGGAACACGCCGACCGAATCCGCCTTGCAGAGCATGTCGTAGATCTCCGGGTCGGTCAGGTCCAGCCCGCCGAGATCAACCGGCTCGTGCTCGTGCTCCTCGACCAGTTCCTTCGCGTAGCGCAGGGCGGACAGCATGCCGAGGCCGAGCAGGTCGAACTTGACCAGCCCGGCGGCAGCACAGTCGTCCTTGTCCCACTGCAACACGCTGCGGTTCTCCATCCGCGCCCACTCGACCGGACACACCTCGCTCACCGGCTTGTCGCAGATCACCATGCCGCCGGAGTGGATCCCCAGGTGCCGGGGGAAGTCTTCGATCTCGGTCGCCAGGCGCACCACGTCGGGCGGAATGTCGTCGACGTCGTGCTGGATCGTCTTCATCGGGCCCCACCGGTCCAGCTGTCGGGACCAGGCGTCCTGCTGACCGGTGGAGTAACCGAGCGCCTTCGCCATGTCCCGCACCGCGGAGCGACCCCGGTAGGTGATCACGTTGGCCACCTGCGCGGCGCAGAACCGGCCGTAGCGCTGGTAGACGTGCTGGATGGCCTCCTCGCGGCGGTCGGACTCGATGTCCAGGTCGATGTCCGGGTAGCCGGCCCGTTCCGGGGACAGGAACCGCTCGAAGAACAACTGGTGCTGCACGGCGTCCACCTTGGTGATGCCCAGGGCGAAGCAGACCGCCGAGTTGGCCGCCGAACCCCGGCCCTGGCAGAGGATGTCGGCCTGTTCGCAGAACCGGACGATGTCCCAGACGATGAGGAAGTAACCGGGGAAGTTCAGCTGCTCGATCACCGCGAGCTCGTGGTCAAGCTGTTGGTACGCCGTGGGATTCTCGTCCCGGGTGCCGTAGCGGACGGCGGCCCGCTCGGCCACCAGGTACCGCAGGAAACTCGCCTCGTCGTGCCCGTCCGGGACCGGGAACGGCGGCAGGTCGGGTGCCACCAGCCTCAGGTCGAAGGCACAGGACAAGCCGAGCACCGCGGATCGGTGCACGGCACCCGGGTAGCGGCGGAAGCGGTCAGCCATCTCGGCGCCGGACCGCAGATAGGCCATGGGTGCCGGCGGCAGCCAGCCGTCCATCTCGGGCAGGCTGCGCCGGGCCCGCACCGCGGCCAGCGCGCCTGCCACCCTGCCGCGCGCCGGATGCGAGTAGTGCACGGCGTTGCTGACCACGGTGGGCAGGTGCAGATCGTCGGCGATGGCGGCCAGCAGGTCGTTGCGGGCGGTGTCCTCGGGCAGGCCGTGGTCGACCAGTTCCACATATACCTGCTCCGGGCCGAACAGCTGCGCCAGCCCGCGTAGTTCGTCAGCGGCGGCGGCAGGCCCGTACTCGGCCAGTGCCCTGCGGACCGGTCCCTTGCGGCAGCCGGTGAGCACCGCGCAGTAACCGCGGACCTCGTCCACCACGTCGTCCAGGTGGTAGATCGGCTTGCCCTTCTCGGTCTGCCGGGTCGCCGGGTCGTCCGGCGTGGCGCCGATGTGGCCGGTGGTGATGGCCTTGCTCAGCCGGTGGTAGCCGTCCTGTCCCCTGGCCAGGAGCACCAGATGGTCGCCGACCGGGTCGGGCACGCCGTTCTGCGGCCCGGGCAGGCCGAAGCTCAACTCGGCGCCGTAAGCGGTGTGCACACCCAGTTCCTTGGCGGCCTCGGCGAACCGGACCACGCCGTACATGCCGTCGTGGTCGGTCAGCGCGATCGCGTCCAGGCCCAGCCGGGCGGCCTGCTCGACCAGTTCCTCGGGATGGCTGGCACCGTCCAGGAAACTGAAGTTGGAGTGGCAGTGCAGCTCGGCATACGGGATCCGGGGAATGTCGCCGGGCCGGTCGGCCGCCTTCGGCCGGGCTTCGGGTGGCGACTCGTACTCGGTACGTTTCCGGCTCCACGCCGGGCTGTCCCCACCGTCGCCGGAACCGGGTTGCGGGGGCCGACCGGACAACGCGCGTTCCAGGTCGGCCCACCGCACCGGCGGGTTGTGCCAGCCCATCAGTTGCCCAGGCTCCGATAGCCGTCCTCCGGGCGGCGCGGGCGCGGCAGCACGAGCGGCCGGGCGGTCTCACCAGGGGTGGTCAGCCACACGACGGCTGTTCCGTCCACATCGGACATCTCGTCGGCCAGTTCGTGGAACCAGTAGGTGCTCCGGCGCCGAGTGCCGGCCGGTAAATCCTCGGACATCATCAGTCGTAAATCCCTTCCACCAGCCATCGACCACCCTCGCGGAGCAACAGCACGGCTGTTTCCCCCTGTTCGTCTTGTAGGACCACTTGCAGCCGCACCGCTCTACGGCCCTGTTCCCACCAGCGCTCCACCACCGGCCACGGCCCGGCCCAGCCGTGCACCACGTGCCGGTCGACCCCGGCGGCCACCACCCGGTGCGGTATCCCGGTGAGCAGGGACCGGCCGTTGACCTCGATCTCGGCGCCGTCCGCCCCGGTCACCTCGGCCGGCACCGGCCGCGGCGGCACGATCGTCGGCGAGGGCTGGGGCAACCGGCCCGGCCACGGTGGTTCCGGATCGGCGGCCGGTACCCGTTCGTCTCCCCAGGGCACGAGACGCACCTGCTCAGCAGGGCCCCGGCCACCACCCAACACCGCTGTACACACCCCTTCCGGACCGAGCAGACCCTGGACCCGGACCAACGCGCGACCGGCCCGTGCCTCGGCTTCGATCGGGTCGGTGCCGCCGAACCAGAAACCGGACTGGAGCGCCCGGCCGTCGACCACTTCTTCCGGGGTCAGCCGCAGCAGGCTCACGCCCGCGGTCGGCCGGGCGTCGCCGCCGGGGGCGCGCAGCCAGCCGTCCAGCTGCCAGCGCACGCGGTCGGCGATCCCGGCCAGGGTGAGCGGTTCGGCGCAGCGCCACACCCGGTCGCGTTCCTCGCCGGCTTCGGTACGGGCGGGGATGGCCAGCCGGGTGCAGGCCAGGCCGTGCTCGACCAGGCCGGTGTAGAGCCGTTGCGCGGCGGTCCTGGCGGCGAACGCGGCGGCGTCGACCCGGTCGGCGGGCGGGTCGAGCACGATGTCGACGGCGAGGTCGGTCGGTGGGCGACGGCGTGCCAGCGGCCGGTCCGCGCAGCCGCAGGCCAGCCGGTGGGCGAGCACGGCGTCGCCTCCGAACCGGGAAGCCACATCCCGTTCGGACAACGCGGCGAACGCGCCCAGCGTGCGGATACCCAAGCGCCGCAACAGGTCTACCAGTTCGGCCCGGTCGTTCTTGGCCACCCGCCCACCCCGGATCGGACCAGTCGGGCCGTCGGGCTGGTCGAGCTCGCCGACCGACAGCGGAGCCAGGAACGCGGCAGTGCCACCCGGCGGGACGAGCACGTTGCGGCGGGCGGCGAGCAGACCGGCGAACAGTCCGTCCGCGATCCCGACCTGGCACTCCACCCCGGCTTGTGCGGCGACCTGGTCGATCAGGCGCTCGGCGGTCGACTCGGGGCTACCGAAGTAGCCGACGGGCCCTTGGGCGGGCACGGCGATCACACCGGGCCGTACGACATCGACACCGGGCGCGAGTTCTTCCACGGCGGCGGCAACCGGCTCGAACAGGCGGGCATCGCGATCCGGATCGGGCTCACACACGACAAGCTCGGGACAGCGGGACTGGGCATCGCGGCGGCGCGTGCCACGGCGGATGCCTTCCGCTCGGGCAGGCGCCGAACACGCGACGACCCGGTTGCCGGCGACCACGGCGATCGGAGTGCGGGGCGACAACCCGCCGACGGCGGCAGCGGCCATGGCCGGCCAGTCCGGACACCAGACCACGAGCAGAGCCGGTGGCCGATCCCGGAAGGAAGGCGAGAACCGATCGCTGTCCTGCAGCTCAGCCAACTGCGGCAGACCAGCAGACGGTAGGAGACCAACAGACGGCGGCAGACCGGCGAACTGCGACGAGCCGGCCTGCTGCGGCAGATCAGCCGGGCGTTGGGAGTCGACGTGCCAGTTCATCCCGCCTCCATGATGTGGAGCACGGGCTGGGGCCGCCCGAACCCAGCAGGGCCGAGCCCAGCCGACTCGAACTGGGCGGGCTCGAACTCAGCCGACTCGAACACGGCCGACTCGAACACGGCCGACTCGGACTCGACCGGGTCAAAACCGGCGGGATCGAACCCGGGCGAGTCGAAGGCGGCCGGATTGTGATCGGCCAAGGTGTGGGACGGGGCAGGGGGCGGGTTGGTGCCGCGCGGGCCGGGTAGAGCGCCCAAGCGGGTCGGCCAAGCCGCGCCTGCCGAGCACGCGGCAGGCGTGTGTGCGGCAGGTGTCTGCCTGCCATCCAGTGCATACCCGGCAGGCATGTGTGCGCCTGCCGAGCACGCGGCCGGCGTGTGCCCGGCAGGCGTGTGCGCGCCGCTCAGTGCCTGCCCAGCAGGCAACTGCCCGCCGTCCGGTGCATTCCCGACAGGCTGGTGCGGGGCGGCGGAAAGTCGTGCTGATGGTTGCGGAACCAGCGTGGGCCGGGCTGGGGCCAAGCCGGCCGCCGGGACCGCCACCGGCCTCGGGCGTTGCATCCCAGGCCGCGTGCCCGCACCGCCGGGACCGCCCGGGCCGGCCGGCAACGTCACCCGACCTCGGATCGGCCTTGTTGCCGCGCCCCTGCCCCGCACCGTGACCGTCAGTTCGCGCTCGACCAGGTGCCCGGCCCCGTCCCCCAACCCCGACCAGCTCGCCTGGTCGCAGTCCAACTCCAGGTCCGCACCCGGCCACGCACCGAACGACACCAGCACCGACTCCCGGTGCCGGGCCCTCGCCGACAGCCGCCGCGCCAACCCGGCCGCGGCACCACCGACGGCCGACGCGCCACTGTGGACCACAGCGACCAGGTCCACGCCGTCCAGCAACGCCCCGACCACCGCCCCGAACTCGGCACCTGGTCTGGGTACCAGCGCCAATCGAGACACGGCTACACCCAACTCGGCAGCCGCCACCAACCCGAGATCAGGCATCCCGACAACGCCTGCCCACGAGCCCTCAGCGGTCGCCTGGGCCAGCAGCGCGAGCAGCACGGTGGTGGACCCGCGCACCACCACCGTGCTCCCACGCCGCAGGCCTCGGTAGGGCAACAGCTGCGCCAGCTCCGCGCGAACCGGCAACACCCGCCCCACCGGGCCGACGTCCACTCCCCGCTGGTGCTGGTCCAGGACCAGCCGGGCCCGCTGCCACTGCACCGACCCGGCACCACCACCGACCTCCGGGTGTTCCATCCCCGGAGACGACGGCACCGAAGTCGCTGGAGCGACCCCAGCAGCCGTGAGCGACGCCAACGACCCCGACACCAGCCACCTCCACCACACACGCGTGCGCACGCCCCATGCGCACGGATCGCCGTGGGGAGACGGCGGTACCGGCTGGCCAACCCCGATGTCGACCATGAACGTGGTTCGAACATACGTTCGAACCACACTGCCAACTTAACCGCACCCACCAGGGTCCTGTCAACCCGATCACCCGGCCGAGTGAGAACCGTCCTGGCAGGTCAGAAGGTGCGCAACCTAGTGCGCGAAGTGCCGCGTCCCGGTCAGGTACAGCGACACGCCGGCCGCCTCGGCTGCCGCGACGACCTCGGCGTCGCGCACCGAGCCGCCCGGTTGGACCACCGCGCGCACCCCGGCCTCCAGCAGCACTTCCAGCCCGTCGGAGAACGGGAAGTACGCGTCCGACGCGGCCACCGACCCGGCTGCCCGCTCACCGGCCCGCTGCACCGCCAACCGCGCCGCGTCCACCCGATTCACTTGGCCCATGCCGGCGCCGACCGTGCCGCCGTCGCGCGCCAGCAGGATCGCGTTGGACTTCACGGCCCGCACCGAGCGCCACACGAACACCAGGTCGGCCATTGTCGCGTCGTCCACCGGTTCGCCGCAGGCGAGCTGCCAGTTGGCCGGGTCGTCCCCGGGGGCGTCCACCGCGTCCGCGTTCTGCACCAGCAGCCCACCGGACACGGCCCGCATCTCGGTACCGTGCCGGAACGGCGGTTCGGCGACCAGCAGCCGCAGGTTCTTCCTGCGCGTCAGCACGTCGAGCACACCGTCGGCGTACGACGGGGCGACGACGACCTCGGTGAACACGTCCGCGATCTGCTCGGCCAGTTCCATCGTGACCTCACGGTTGGCCGCGATGACCCCGCCGAACGCGCTGACCGGGTCGCACGCGTGCGCCTTGCGGTGTGCCTCCGCGATCGCCGACGGTTCGTCCACATGGGACACAGCGATGCCACAGGGGTTGGCGTGCTTGATGATCGCGACACAGGGCGCCTCGTGATCATGCGCTGCCCGCCAGGCGGCGTCGGCGTCCGTATAGTTGTTGTAGGACATCTCCTTGCCGAACAGCTGGCGTGCGGTGGCCAGGCCGGGCCTGCCGAAATCGGACAGGTACAGCGCGGCGCCCTGGTGCGGGTTCTCGCCGTAGCGCAGTACGCCGTCCCGCCGCCACGTGGCGCCCACCCAGGACGGGAACACCGACGTCGGGTCCGGTGCCAGCACGCTGCCCATCCACGATGCCACGGCCACGTCGTACGAAGCGGTGTGCCGGTACGCCTCGACGGCCAGCGACCGCCGGTCGGCCAGCGTGAACCCGCCGTCGCGCACCTGCTCGATGACCCACTCGTAGCGCGAGGGGTCGACGACGACGGCCACACTCGCGTGGTTCTTCGCGGCGGCACGCACCATCGCGGGGCCGCCGATGTCGATCTGCTCGACGCACTCGTCCGGCCCGGCCCCGGACGCCACCGTCTCGGTGAACGGGTACAGGTTGACCACCAGCAGGTCGAACGGCTCGATGTCCAGCGCGCCCAACTGCTCCACGTGCGCCGGGTTGGTCGTGTCGGCGAGCAGCCCGGCGTGCACGTTGGGGTGCAGTGTCTTCACCCGGCCGTCCAGGCTCTCCGGGAAGCCGGTCAGCTGCTCGACCGGCGTCACGGGCACCCCGGCGTCCGCGATGGCCTTCGCCGTGCCACCGGTGGAGACAATGGTCACGTCGGCCGCGTGCAGCGCGGTGGCCAGCTCGACCAGCCCCGCCTTGTCGGAAACTCCGATCAGCGCCCGGCGAACCAGTTTGCGATCGTCCACAGTAGTCACGGGATGCTCACCTTTCGTCCGTTCACCGTGCAGCCCTCCCTGGCCAGCCTGCCGACGATGTCGACAAGCATCTGCCGTTCCGCCACCTTGATCCGCTCGTGCAGACCGGTTTCGGTGTCGTCGGTTGCCACCGATACCGCCCGCTGCGCGAGGATCGGCCCGGTGTCCACACCGCCGTCGATCAGGTGCACGGTGCACCCGGTCACCTTGACGCCGTGCGCCAGCGCGTCGGCCACCGGATGGTGACCGGGGAACGACGGCAGCAAAGCGGGATGGGTGTTCAGGATCCGACCGCCGAACCCGGCGAGGAACGTCGGCCCGAGGATCTTCATGAAACCGGCCGACACCACCAGGTCCGGCCGGTACGCGTCGACGGCGTTGGTCAGCGCGGTGTCCCACGCGGCACGGTCGGGGTGGTCGGCCAGCCGGACCGTGAAGTTCGGAATGTTGGCGCGTTCGGCTCTGGCCAGCCCTTCGATACCCAGCCGGTCGGCGCCGACCGCAACCACTCGGACCGGGTAACCGGCGGTCGCGGACGCGTCGATCAGGGCCTGCAGCAGGGTTCCCGACCCGGACACGAGAACGGCGACGCGGATCGGGAGGGCAAAGCTCAGCCGTTGGACGTCGGTGGAGTCGGACGGGCTCAGCGTGATCTCCTACGGCCGGTGCAAGGTGCCCGACCAGCGTAGGTCACTCCTCTTCGAGCTCCGGCTCCGGCTCAGGTTCCGGCTCGGGTTCCGGCTCGGGTTCGAACACGGGTTCGGGCACAACTCCCCGACCGGTCACCAACACCGTCACGACACCGGGTCCGGCGACGAGCAGGAAGGCCGCGGCCCCCAACGCACCGGCCGGCACGGTGACCGGGTCGAACGGCCCACCAGCCATGGCGCCCCCGGCCAGCGCGGCCAGCACCAGCCAGCTCACCGCCGCAACCAGCGCGGCAACGGCCACCGACCGGGTCCGCGCCGGCGAGTCCCGACAGGACAGCCCGACGAGCACACCGACCCCGATGGGCAACACCATCAGCAGCGGCCACCAGTGCGCCCCGGTCACCGGCAGCGGCGCCAGCACCGGAACCGCCGGCACCGCACCACCGTGAAAGCCCCACTGCGCGAGTTGCGCCGGCCCGATCGAGAAGCCGGGACCGGCCGTGAACGACACGGCGCCGATCAACACGTTCGGCAGGTACGCCAACGACAGCAGGAACATGCCAAGGCCACTGCCGAAACCGGGCGCCGCAGTCCGGAACAGGCCGGCGGCCGTCGACCAGGACACGAGCAGACCGATGGCCAGCACCACGGCGCCGGCGGCCGCGAGACCGAGCACAGCGAGCCCACCGGCACGCAGGCCGGTCTCGGTGGCGTCGTCGGCCCGGGCCAGGGCGGCGGGCAGCAGCCGACACTGCCGCGCCGTGCCCACGGTGGCAGCGGCCGCGGCCAGCGCGCCTGCGCCGAAGAACGCGGCGACCGGCGACGCGGTCACACCGCCACCGGCGCACAGCAGCGCGATCACGGTGCCGAACACGGCGTGCGCACCGGCGGCCGCGCCGATCACCCGCCTGGCCGCGCGCGGTGTGACCCAGTCCAGCCGCCGCGCCGCGTTACCGGCCGAGCGGCCCACCAGGGCCAGCGCCAGCGCGGTGGGCAGCAGCGGCAGCATGCCCAACTCGTGCCCCACGATGTCGACCGGCACGTGGTACACGGCCAGCCAACCGGGACCGGCGTCCCGCAACGCGCCGACGGTGGACATTGTCGCGCCACCAGCGGTCGCGGTGATCAGCGCCAGCAGCGCGGCGATGCCCAGGTAGCCGGCGATCAGCGGCCCGACCGACGCCAGCAGCAGCACCTGGCCCGCAGCGGCTGCCGGCCGGGCAGTGGCGCCATGCTGGGCCGTCTGGGCGGTGGGCATAGGCCCACTCTGACAAAACCGTTGAGCCGTTCGGGTGAGCCACGCCGCGTCCGTTGCGCCCCGAAGGTGTGGTTACTCGTATTCGCCGGGCGGCGTCTGCGGGTGGCTGATCTGGCCGGGATGCTGCAGGAACTGCGTCGACTGCGGGACGTTCTGGCCGCCCATGTAGGTCGTGGCCTGCTGCTGTTGGTGCTGGCCCTGGCCCTGCTGCTGAGGCTGTTGCTGCTGGGGCGGGTAGCCGCCGGCCGGGTAGGCGGCCGGGTGCGCCTGCTGGTGCACTGCCGGGTGTGGCACGGCGGGGCGGGGCGCCAGCTTGATCATCCCGTACTCCATCAGCAGCGCGACGACCGACACGATGGCCTGGAGCAGGCCGAACACCAGGATGAGGATCACCGAGGTGGGCAGCCCGCCGCCGGACGCGTTGATCACCGTGTCCAGCATGCCGAGACCGCCCACGACGCTGGCCACGGCGGCGAACGGCAGCGTGGCCGGCCCCTTGGGCAACAGCGCGAGTCCGGCCAGCAGGCCGCCGACGAGCAGCGCGAACACCTCAAGGCCGTAGCCGCCGCCGAAGCTGCAGAAGTAGGACGCCAGCGACAGGACCAGGACGCCGAGGGTGAGCAGGCCGGGGACGCCGAGTCCGCTCAGCGGGTTGGGCCGCGACGGCGGCTGGCCGAAGGCCGGACCGCCCTGCTGTTGGGGCTGGCCGGGATAGCCACCGGGGCCACTGGGGTACGACATCGGACTCACTCCTTGAGATCGGTCGACATCACGGCTGCCGGACTTAGCACAGCACGGTTGGCAAGAGCAGCGGAACAGTAGCGAATCGTGACCCTGATACGCATGGGGGTGATGGAGAGTTCCCGGACGAATGACATAAGCCGCAGAAAACGACAAGAGCCGGACGCTGAGTAGCGTCCGGCTCAAGCCTTACCGAAATGTTCAGCCCAGCGCCTTGATGACCTCACGCGCCAGTTCGGCGGTCTCGCTCGGCGTCTTGCCGACGCGCACGCCAGCGGCCTCCAGGGCCTCCTTCTTCGCCTGCGCGGTGCCCGACGAGCCGGACACGATGGCGCCCGCGTGGCCCATCGTCTTGCCCTCCGGCGCCGTGAAACCGGCCACATAGCCGATGACCGGCTTGGTGATGTTGGCCTTGACGTAGTCGGCGGCCCGCTCCTCGGCGTCGCCACCGATCTCACCGATCATCACGATCGCGGCCGTGTCCGGGTCGTCCTGGAACGCCTGCAGCGCGTCGATGTGCGTGGTGCCGATGATCGGGTCGCCACCGATGCCCACCGCGCTGGAGAAGCCGACGTCGCGCAGCTCGTACATCATCTGGTAGGTCAGGGTGCCCGACTTCGACACCAGGCCCATCCGGCCGGGGCCGGTGATGTCGGCCGGGATGATGCCGGCGTTGGACTTGCCGGGGCTGATCAGCCCCGGGCAGTTCGGGCCGATGATCCGGGTCTTGTTGCCGGTCGCGACCGCGTGCGCCCAGAAGTAGGCCGTGTCGTGCACCGGGATGCCCTCGGTGATCACGATGCACAGCGGGATCTCGGCGTCGATCGCCTCCAGGACGGCGTCCTTGGTGAAGGCGGGCGGCACGAAGCCGACCGACACGTCGGCACCGGTCTTCGCCATCGCCTCACCGACGGTGGCGAACACCGGCAGCAGCGTGCCGTCGAAGTCGACCTCCTGGCCAGCCTTCCTCGGGTTCACGCCACCCACGATGTTGGTGCCGGACTTCAGCATCCGCTTCGTGTGCTTGGTGCCCTCGGAACCCGTGATGCCCTGGACGATGACCTTGCTGTTCTCGTTAAGGAAAATTGCCATCTGTCCTCACGCCCCCGCGGCGGCGAGTTCGGCGGCCTTGTCGGCCGCACTGTCCATGGTGTCCACCTGCTGCACGCCGGGCAGCGCCGCGTCCACGAGAATGCGGCGACCCTCCTCGGCGTTGTTGCCGTCCAACCGGACCACGATCGGCTTGCTCACCGGCTCGCCCGCGTCAGCGAGCAGCGCGAAGGCCTGCACGATGCCGTTGGCCACCGCGTCGCACGACGTGATGCCACCGAACACGTTCACGAAGACGCTGCGCACTGCCGGGTCGGACAGGATGATCTCCAGCCCGTTGGCCATCACCTCGGCCGACGCGCCGCCGCCGATGTCCAGGAAGTTGGCCGGCTTCACACCGGAGTGCCGCTCGCCCGCGTAGGCGACGACGTCCAAAGTGGACATGACGAGCCCGGCGCCGTTGCCGATGATGCCGACCTCGCCGTCGAGCTTGACGTAGTTGAGGTGCTTCGCCTTGGCCCTGGCCTCCAGCGGGTCCTCGGCCTGCGAGTCCACCAGCTCCGCGTGGCCCGGGTGCCGGAAGGACGCGTTGTCGTCCAGCGTGACCTTGCCGTCCAGCGCGACGATCTTGTCCTCCGGGTCGCGCACCAGCGGGTTCACCTCGACCAGCGTGGCGTCCTCGGCGACGAACGTGTCCCAGAGCTTGACGATCGCGGCGACCACGTCGTCGATCACCTCGGCCGGGAACCGGCCCGCGGTGGCGATCTCGCGCGCCTTCGCCTCGTCGACGCCCTTGATCGCGTCGACCGGGATGCGGGCCAGCGCCTCGGGGCGCTCCACTGCCAGCTGCTCGATCTCCATGCCGCCCTCGAAGGACGCCATGGCCAGGAACGTGCGGTTGGTGCGGTCGAGCAGGAAGGAGAAGTAGTACTCCTGCGCGATGTCACTGGCCGGCGTGACCAGGACGCGGTGCACCGTGTGCCCCTTGATGTCCATCCCCAGGATGGCTTCCGCCTTCGCCTGGGTCTCGTCGGGCGTCTCCGCCAGCTTCACGCCACCGGCCTTGCCGCGCCCACCGACCTTCACCTGCGCCTTGACGACGACGGTCCGGCCGAAGTGCTCAGCGGCGGCACGAGCCTGCGCCGGGGTGGTCGCCACGGTGCCGGGCAGCACCGGCACACCGTGGGCGGCGAAGAGGTCCTTCGCCTGGTATTCGTACAGGTCCACTCTTGAGTCTCCTGACTAAAAGATGTCGCTGCTCACGTTTGCTGACTCCGGCCGCTCCTACCGCCGCCAAGGGCGGCCGTCCCGGGCGAAGTGCCACGGGAGCCGTCGAAGCCTCGGGGGCCGCTGTCGACTGGGTCGACCCTATCGACCGTCGTGCTGGCCGCTCGCCCTGACCTCGGTGAGGTCCGTCACCGAGGGTGGTGAGTTCGGTCACGGGACGCCGGCAGAGTCCGTTCCGCCCACGGAGGTCCGCACCCACTCGACGATCTCCCGCGTCGGCGCACCGGGCGTGAACACCCTGGCGACACCCAGTTCGGCCAGCTTCGGAATGTCCTCGTCCGGGATGATCCCGCCGCCGAACACGACGACGTCCTCGGCACCGCGCTCACGCAGCAACTCGACCACCCTGGCGAACAGGGTCATGTGCGCGCCGGACAGCACCGACAGCCCGACGGCGTCGGCGTCCTCCTGCAGCGCGGTCTCCACGATCTGCTCCGGCGTCTGGTGCAGACCGGTGTAGACGACCTCGAACCCGGCGTCCCGCAGCGCCCTGGCCACGACCTTGACACCGCGGTCGTGCCCGTCCAGCCCCGGCTTGGCCACCACGACGCGAATCCGGCCACTCATGACTACCTCCTCGTCGCGACACGCACCGGCCTGCGGCCGGCCAGCCACATCGCCAGACCAGCACCGACGAGCAGCGCCACCAAGCACACCACAGCCAGCACGAAGCCGGAGCCGGGCACCGGGTTGGGCGCGGTCGAGCGGTCCAGAGGCAACGCGAGCACCCGCACGGCGACCACACCGGCGGCGCCGAGCAGCAGTGCCGCCGCTCGCTGCGGCCGGCAGATCGGCGCCAGCACCGCGGCCGCGACGACCGCGATCAGGCTGAACACCAGGCCCCAGGACGCGAACCGGAAGTCCGACCACAGGCCGGGCACCGTGTAACCGGTGGCCTTGAGCACCGGCAGGCCGAACGCGCCGAACGCCAGCAGGGCGGCCGCCACACCGGGGATCAGCACGGCGGGCTGCCGCTTCAGGCTGGTCAGGTCGACGTCGTCGCGTTCCACGCCACCGGCGAGGCCCGCGCAGCAGCCGACCGTGATGGCGGCGAGCATCGCCAGGGCGCTGGCCCAGAAGCCGGCGCCGATCCGGACGCCGTCGATCTGGGTGGCGGTGAGCGCGGTGTCGAACGCCTCGGTGCCGGCGAGCAGGACGGCCACCCAGGCCACGGCGATCGCGGGCCGGATGACCGAAGCCCACCGAGGCACCAGCATGCCGATCGCGCACACCCCGATCAGCGCGGCGGCCGGGATCAGCAGTCGGCCTGCCACGTCGGTGGGCTGCGGGAGACCGCTGGGCGCCATGAACAGCGAGGTGTCGGCGCCGACCAGCGCCGCGCCCGCCGCGAGCAGGCCGGCGACCCCGGTCGCCAGGTGCAGCCGGGACTGGCCGGGCAGGGTGAAGTCGGCGTGCTCGGCCGAGTCGTCGCCGGCCGACGTTTCCATGCCGGCCGTGACCGTACGGTCGGTGACCAGGCCGAATCCGAGCAGCGCGACGGCGGCCAGCACGGCGCCGTAGGGCCCCCAGGTCGGGCCGAGACCGTCGACGGCCAGCCCGGACACCAGCCGGGGCAGCGCCACGGCGAGGACGACGGCACCGCTGCCCAGCAGCCAGCCCTTGGCCATGGCCGAGTCGGCCGACGTGACCGCGATGGTGGCGGCCAGCGGCACCGCGACGGCGATCAGCAGACCGCCGACCAGCGCGACGGGCGGCAGGTCCAGCGCACCGCGCGCCAACAGGAACGGGTTGTCGGAGGTGAACGGCTTCGCGACGAGACCGACGCCGGCCAGCGCGCCAAGGCCAAGGGCGAGCAGCACCGGACCCTGGTAACTGCCCGGCCGGCGCTCGCTCGCGGCGCCTGCCGGGTCGCTCGCCTCACCGAGACCGGCGGCCAGCACGCCCGCGACCAGCGTCAACACGTGTCCGGCGAGGATCAGCCACAGGCCGATACCGGCGTTCAGATGCACCAGCGACGACGGCATGGCGAACTCGGGCCGGTCGGTCGAGCTGGCCTGGATGGCGAGTTGCGCGTCGGCCAGGGCACGGCCGGGCACGAACACCGCCGCGGCGATCAGCACTCCGCTGACGGCAGCCGCCGAACCACGGGTGGCGAGTACCACGGCGATGCCGACCGGCAGCAGACCGAGCACGAACAGCAGTGGGCCGGATGTGAAGCCGGCCGGGGTGGTCGGGCTGACGACGGGCAGCAACGCCCCGACGGCGAGCAGCAGGCCGCCGGCCACGCCGACGGCGATGGCGGCGCGCAGCCTCATGGGAAGCGAGGTCCACGACTGGACGGCCCGCTCCGGTTCGGCACCGCGGCTGTTTGCCCGGCGCACTGGCTGAGATGGGGTCCGCGCGGTCACCTGACTGACGCTAGCAAGGTCAGGAGGGGCGAACCGGCCAGTAGGGGACGCAGTATTCAACCCGTGGGCGAACCTCGAAGCTGTTCACGTACGTCGGCCGACCGAGTGATGCCTCCATTGGCCACCAGATTTAGTTGTACGTGATGTAAATCACACCGGATCGTGTGAAGGTTCCTGCCCCGGCCGATATGACCACCGGTCCGGTGATCCACGCCTGACCTGTTGCCCGGCGTTGTACCGCTTCGTTACTGTCCCCTCATTCTCAGTCACGGTCCGATCACGGGGGAGGACACGCCTTGGCGGCACGCCGGCTGACCGCGCCCACCCCCGTCGCG
Organism: Mycobacteriales bacterium; assembly: GCA_036278435.1. Taxonomy (GTDB): domain Bacteria; phylum Actinomycetota; class Actinomycetes; order Mycobacteriales; family DASULA01; genus DASULA01. Next base: position 16,667 of record DASULA010000121.1, read on the forward strand.
CGCAGCAGGGCCCTGTTCGCCGCGGTGGCCATCGGTGCGATCGCCGCGGCGGCGACCGGCGGCTCGCTGTTCCCCAGCGACACCGCCCTGGCGACCCCACTGGCCGATCCGAGTTCGGCCGCGGTCGTCGGCACGAACGCCGACTCCCTGGCCGTGCGGCCGCTCAACCGGACCGTGGCCGCGGGCGCCGAGGCGCAGCAGCTCGCCGAGAGCCAGGAGATCACCGGCCAGCAGACCGTGGACGGCCCGCAGACCAAACGGACCACCAAGGCCACCTTCACCAGCCCCGCAACCGGCACCGTGAGCGCCACGTTCGGCGGCCAGTACGGCTCGTTCCACTACGGCATCGAGATCAAGAACGTGAAGGACACACCGATCGTGGCGGCGGCCGACGGCGTGATCATCGCGGCCGGCCCGACCAGCGGTTTCGGCCTGTGGGTCAAGGAACAGCTGCCCGACGGCACGACGCTGGTCTACGCGCGGATGGACACCTACTCGGTGCAGATCGGTCAGCACGTCACCGCTGGTGAGCAGATCGCCCGGATGGGCGACCGTGGCTTCGGTGACAGCTACACACTGCACTTCGAGGTCTGGGACCCCGCCGGCAAGAAGATCGACCCGGAAGGCTGGCTCAACGACCGAGGCGTGACGGTCTAGAGCTGTCCGGGTCTCACAGCTTCACCAGCGGCACGCTGCCGATCAGCATCAACCTGATCTTGCCGGACGTGCCGAAATCGATTGTCGCGGTGGCCTTCGGCCCACTACCCTCGGTGGCCACGACCGTGCCCAGCCCGTACTTGTCGTGACTGACCCGGTCACCGACGTCCAGCTTGATCGACGGCGTGTCCTGCCAGCCCTTGAACGGCGTGGTCCGCATCCCGCGCGCGGCGATGCCGGCCTGTGCCGAGTCGCCGCCGGTGGACCGTCGCCACGTGGTCTGCGCGGTCGGCGCCGAACGGTCCGGCTCAGTCCGCCGCCACTCGATGCGCTGCTGCGGGATCTCGTCCAGGAACCGGGAAGCCGGATTGGTCATCGGCTGCCCCCACGCCGACCGCACCAGCGCCCTGGACAGGTAGAGCCGCTGCCTGGCCCTGGTGATGCCCACGTAGGCCAGCCTGCGTTCCTCGGCCAGCTCGGTCGGGTCACCCAGCGCCCGCATGTGCGGGAAGATCCCGTCCTCCCAACCGGTGCAGAACACCACGGGGAACTCCAGGCCCTTGGCGGTGTGCAAGGTCATCAGCGTGACCACGCCGTCGTCCGAGTCGGGCAGCGAGTCGGCGTCGGCGACCAGCGACACCCGCTCCAGGAACGCGGCCAGCGGGCTGATCGTCGGCGCGTCCGACTCGCCCTCCAGCACCGGAACCTCCAGCGCGGCGAACTCGCGGGCCACCGTGACCAGCTCGGTCAGATTCTCCAGCCGGCCGGCGTCCTGCGGATCGTCACTTGCCTCCAGTTCGGCGCGGTAGCCGGTGCGGTCGATGACGGCCTCGATCACGTCACCGGGGTCCGTACCGGCGTCGACCAGCGCGCGCAGCTCGTCCACGATCTCGACGAAACTCATGATCGCGTTGCGCGAGCGGGGATTGAGCAGCGGCACCTTGTCCAGCACGGCTTCGCGCAGCGCGGCGTTGAACGAGATCCGCTGCTGCTCGGCGTGCGCCGCGACAACGGCCTCGGCGCGGTCGCCGATACCCCGCTTGGGCACGTTCAGGATGCGGCGGAGGCTGACCGTGTCCTCCGGATTGGCCAGTAGCCGCAGGTAGGCAAGGGCATCGCGGACCTCGCGGCGCTCGTAGAAGCGGACACCGCCGACCACCCGGTAGGGCAGGCCCAGCCGGATGAAGATCTCCTCGAACACCCTGGACTGGTTGTTGGTCCGGTAGAACACGGCGATGTCGGCATTGTTGGCGTCGCCGCCGTCGACCAGCCGGTCGATCTCACCGGCCACGAACGCGGCCTCGTCGTGCTCGTTGTCCGCCACGTAGCCGGTGATCTTGTCGCCGTCGCCCTCCGCGGTCCACAGCCGCTTGTCCCTGCGGTTGGGATTGCGGGAGATGACCGAGTTGGCTGCGTCCAGGATCGTCTGGGTGGAGCGGTAGTTCTGCTCCAGCATGATCGTGCGGGCCTGCGGGTAGTCCCGCTCGAACTCCACGATGTTGCGGATCGTGGCGCCGCGGAAGGCGTAGATCGACTGGTCGGCGTCACCGACGACACACAGCTCACCGGGCTCGACATTGTTCTGCCCGGTGCCGACGAACTCACGGACCAGCGCGTACTGGGCGTGGTTCGTGTCCTGGTACTCGTCCACCAGCACGTGCCGGAACCGGCGCCGGTAGTACTCGGCCGTCTCCGGGAACCCCCGCAGCAGTTCGACGGTCCGCATGATCAGGTCGTCGAAGTCCATCGCGTTGGCCAGGCCCAGTCGTTGCTGGTAGCTCGCGTAGACCTCGGCCACCCTGCGTTCCATGTCACCGGTGGCCGCGTCGGCCGCCGAGACCGGGTCGATCAGCTCGTTCTTCAGGTTCGACACGTGCACCGCGAGCGTCCGGGCCGGGTACCGCTTCGGATCCAGGTCCAGATCGCGCGCCACCAACGTGACGAGGCGTCGGGTGTCGTCCGCGTCGTAGACGGAGAAGTTCGAGCCCATACCGAGGGTCTTCGCCTCGCGGCGCAGCACCCGCACGCACATCGAGTGGAACGTGGACACCCACATCACCCGGGCGCGGTTGCCGAACAGATCGCCGACACGTTCCTTCATCTCGGCGGCGGCCTTGTTGGTGAACGTGATCGCCATGATCTGACCGGGATGCACGTCCCGTTCCGCCAACAGGTAGGCGATTCGGCGGGTCAGCACCCTGGTCTTGCCGGAACCGGCGCCGGCGACCACCAGCAGCGGTGAGCCTGCGTGTGTCACGGCGTCCCGCTGGGGTGGGTTGAGATCGTCCAGCAGGTTCGCCATGCGCTTCCTGGGACGCTTCTCCGGGTCGGCTCCCGGCGGCAGGGTTTGGCCCGGCAGATCAAACAGCGCGCTCATTGTCCCGTAACGGTACCCGCCCACCCCGACATGCCGGCACGAAGTCGAGCCGGGCGGGGTTGGCCGAGGTCCGGGTCGGTGTGCGAAGATGGTCTGGTGCGCAAGCGGTCGTACTCGTACATGTTTTTTTACGGGATCCGGACTCCGGCTCCCGTGGTCGCCTAGCGCACACAACGACCACAGCGAGCCCCGGAGTCCACACGGACCCGGGGCTTTTGTCGGGTCTGGGACCGGACTCCTCGTGATGACCCGGAGGACCACATGAACACCACCGAGAACGCAACCGAGCCGAGTGAGCCCGCTGCCGGTGTGCCGGCCAGCCCGCCGGAGATCGGCCAGTTGCGTACCGAGATCGACCACCTGGACGCCGAGATCCTGCGGCTGGTCAAACGCCGCACGGAGGTCTCCCGGATGATCGGCGCGACGCGGATGGCCTCCGGCGGCACGCGGATCGTGGTGAACAGGGAGATGGACGTGCTCGCCCGGTACCGCGAACTGGGCCCGGAAGGCCGGCAGTTGGCCATGGTGCTGCTCAACCTCGGCAGAGGCCGACTGGGCCGGTAGGCGCGGTTGGCCGGACCGGATGCGCGGCCGTTACGGGTCGCGGATTCGAGCGGGCCGTTGGGTCTCGGGGTCGGGTCGGGGCGATCACTGATGGCGAGTCGGTGTCCGACGAGGGCACACTGGAGTCATGTTCGGACTCATCGCCGTCATCATCGCCCTTGCCGGCCTCGTGGCAGCCCTTGCCCACGACGGCTACCTCGCCATGCTGGGCTCGGCGGCCAACCGCCGTGCCGGCGGCGAACCGATCGCGCAGTACGTCCGTAGCCGGTGGGCGGTCGCCGGCGGCACCACAGCGGCCGGGTTGCTCGGTCTGCTCCTGAGCAGCGGCGGGGGTGTGGCCGACACGCTGGCCATCATCGTCGGCGTCGGTACCGGAGCGGTCGCCACCAAGGCGCTGCAGTCGACCCGGGAGAAGTTCCGCACCGGAGGCTGAGCCAGCTCTGCGGTGGCGGACCCGTTGGCCCCGTGGCCGTTGGGCTCCTGCGCCGTGCACGCCTATGGGTGGTCCGTCATCACTCGCACGTGTGAAAAAGGGCGTGACAGGCGCCACCTGGCAAGCCGGCATGCCTTGGCGCACCTACGCTGCCCCGGGTGACAGTGGACATTTCTGACGGGGTGTCCCGCGCCAACCCTCTCGTTGCCCTGACCCCGGTCGTGGTCGCTCAGCGTGACCGCCACGCGCCCACTTGGACGCTGAAGCGTTTCAGGTGGTGAATCCCGCCTGTGCG